>NZ_FUYT01000009.1:0-237331 GCF_900167995.1 Luteibacter sp. 22Crub2.1 | reverse complement strand
AGGCTTGACCATATAACCCCAAGACGCTTCACCGTCTTATCTCTTAACTCGCTGTTCGATTAAACCCGGACGCTTGTCCCTCGTTTACACCCTCTGTGGAGCCGGCGCTCAATGCGCTGCTCCCACCCCTTCCCTGGCGGCTATAGCGGCGTGGTACCACCTGATCCCATCCCGAACTCAGAAGTGAAACGCGCATGCGCCGATGGTAGTGTGGCTCAAGCCATGCAAGAGTAGGTCACCGCCAGGGGCTTTATCCTAACAACCCGCTACGAGCTATCGTGGCGGGTTTTTCTTTTGCGCGCAGCGCGACCCGCAACAGGTTACCGCCAGGGGCTTTATCCCAAAACCCCGCCACGAGCTATCGTGGCGGGTTTTTTTTTTGGAGGTCTCTCCCTTCTCGGCGAAGCCTTGCGTTACCTAACGCTCAAAGAACGTTGATCTGGGTGTAAACCGTGTTGTGCGGCGCATTGGTCGACGTGTTCTGATACTTGAACAGTCCGGACTCGTAGCCGTCCACGTTGTACTCGTTGAGCCAACCGACCACCGTCTGGCCTGGCGTGCATGGCCATGTGTACTGCGTGCCGGTGACACAGATGCCGGTGCTTGCGTATTGGGCCGAGCGCGGCAACTGTCCGCCATTCATGGATGCGATCGGATTGGATCCGTACCCGATCTCCATGACGGCGACACGGAGCTCGCCGCCGCCGTGATTGCACGTCGTGGTTCCCTTGCCATCGGGATACTCCCAACCGCACGTGGTCGAGCCCACGGCGAGAATACGGACGCTCGAGAGTCCAGGAGCGGGTGCACGTGGGACAGGCACCACGGACTGCGCGTCGATCGGCAGGTGCATCTCGTCGTGTGTCGCGGTCAACGACGGCAGCGCAGTCATGGCCGGCCGGGGGACGGCAAATGCATCTTGTGCGTGGACACCCACGGCGGATGTGCAGGACAGCGTCAGGGTGCAGAAAAGAAAACGAACGAAGTTCAACGGAGATCCTTTGCATAGAGCGGCTTGAGTCGCGTGCGACGTTGACCGGCCGTACCGTGCCAGGCACGCCACTGCCATGCCATACCGTGCAGCGACATGTGGAGTAACGCATCGGTGCAGCGTTACGCAGCTTGCGAACGAGGCCCACAGACTGCGCAACAAGGATCGCGTCTGATCTCTCGCACGAATGTCGGATAGAGGCCGCACCAGTACGCCAATTAGGCAAAGGTGCGATCGTCGACGCATCGACGCCGGTGCAACATGACACTCGTCCGATTAGACGCCATCATGTCGGCGCGTCGTGCAACAAGGGAACGTCATGGATTTACGCCTCAACCGAAGACAGGAAGAACTGGTCGCGATCGTCCAGCGCCAGGGCTTCGTCGGTGTCGATGAACTCGCCAGCCACTTCGATGTGGCACCGCAGACCATCCGGCGGGACCTTAACCTGCTCGCTGACGGCGGCTTGATTCGCCGCTACCACGGCGGCGTGAGCACCCCTACCAGCAGTGTTGAAAACGTGGCTTATGCGGCGCGTCAGACCTTGCAGGCGGCTGAGAAGGGCCGGATCGCCGCGGCTATCGCCGCCCAGATTCCCGATGGGTCATCGTTGTTCATCAACCTCGGCACCACCAACGAGGGGGTGGGACGGGCCCTGCTCGAGCGCCGGGATCTTCGTGTCATTACCAACAATCTCAATATCGCTTTGTTGCTGAGCGAGAACCCGACGTTCGAGGTGATCGTCGCCGGCGGTGTGGTCCGGGCTCGCGATCATGGTGTGACAGGCGAGGCCACGATCGAGCTGATCCGTCAGTTCAAGGTGGACTACGGGATCATCGGCATCTCGGGTATCGAGCTGGATGGCACCTTGCTGGACTTCGACTTCCACGAAGTGCGCGTCGCCCAGGCGATCATCGAGCACTCGCGCCAGGTCTACCTCGCGGCGGACCACACCAAGATCGGCCGCAACGCCATGGTCAGGCTGGGTGACTTCAGCCGGGTGGACGCCTGGTTCACCGATAAGACGCCGCCGGAGCCGTTGCTCCCGGTCATCGAGGCGGCGGGTACGCGGTTGTTTGTGGCGGACTGAGGGGTGCCACCGCCGGCGCCACCGCCCCCAGCGCGGCTTCCCAGCGCCTCCCCAGACGGCTCGCGAGCCCGCCCTCGCTCCTTGAAAGACTTACCCAGCTCGCATGACGGACAAATCGTACGCTGCAGTGCAGCGTGCGATGTTCGTTTGTGTTCGAATATGCTCCTTTCAACGCGGGCGACGCCTTGCCGATGGTCTGACGTGTTCGTTTTTGCGCCCTTCGGGTGCTCCCTCAGGGAAAACGAACGTACCCGAGCGTAGGGTTGTCTCCTCAGCAAGGCGCCGCCCCCAGCCAAGTGGGGTGGGTAATGGTCGAGCAGGTCGATGTTCTGGTAGTCGGTGGCGGCGTCAACGGTGTCGGCATCGCGCGTGACGCCGTGGGCCGCGGGCTCTCGGTATGGCTGTGTGAACGTGACGATCTGGCTTCGCATACCTCGAGCGCGTCGACCAAGCTGATCCACGGCGGCCTGCGGTATCTGGAGCAGTTCGAGTTCGCCCTCGTGGGCAAGGCACTCGCCGAGCGCGAGGTGCTTCTTCGCGCGGCCCCGCACATTATCTGGCCGTTGCGCTTCGTCCTTCCGCATCAGCCGCATCTGCGCCCGGCGTGGATGATTCGTATCGGACTGTTCCTCTACGATCATCTGGGCCGCGGTCGCCGCACGCTGCCGGGCTCGCGCCGCGTTCGTTTCGCCAAACACGTCACCGGCGAGCCGATGCGCGATGACTTCGCGGTAGGCTTCGTCTATTCCGACGCCTGGGTGCAGGACGCACGTCTCGTGGTGCTCAACGCCATGGACGCCGTGCACCGCGGCGCCAAGGTGGAGACGCACACCAGGTGCGTCAGCGCACGTCGTGACGCGGACGGCTGGACGGCTGAACTCGAGTCCCGCGACGGCACCCGCCACTTCGTCAAGGCGCGGGCGCTCGTCAACGCCGCGGGTCCGTGGGCCGCGAGTTTCCTCGACGACGTAGTGCACGTGAAGCACACGCACTCGCTGCGCCTGATCAAGGGCAGCCACATCATCGTTCCGAAGATCTTCGATCATCGCTACGCGTATATCTTCCAGCAGCCCGATCGTCGCATCGTGTTCGCTATCCCGTACGAGCGCGACTTCACGCTGATCGGAACCACCGACGTCGAGTACAAGGCCGACCCGTCGCATCCCGAAATCGACGCCGACGAGACGCGTTACCTTTGCGACGCCGCCAACCGTTACTTCAAGAAGCAGCTGACGCCGGACGACGTGGTCTGGAGCTATAGCGGCGTGCGTCCGCTGCTGCAGGACGAAGCGGGCAGCGCCTCGGAAGTGACGCGCGATTACCTGCTCGACATCGATCAGACCGGTGGGGCGCCGCTGCTGAACGTCTTCGGCGGTAAGCTGACCACGTACCGCAAGCTGTCCGAAGAGGCGGTCGACAAGCTCGCCCCGCTGCTGGGTAACGACAAGCCGGCGTGGACGGCCGACGCGCGTCCGCTGCCCGGTGGCGGTGAGCGCGACATCGACGCGCTCACCGACGACATCCGGTCGTCACGTCCTTGGTTGCCTGAGACCTTCGCATGGCGTCTCACGCACATGTACGGCACGCGCGCCCGCGATCTGCTGGGCGAAGCCGATGGCCTCGATGCGCTGGGGACACACTTCGGTTCCGACCTGTATCAGGCTGAAGTCGACTACCTGATCCGGCACGAATGGGCGACCGAAGCGGAAGACATCCTCTGGCGGCGCAGCAAGATCGGCCTGCGTGTCGGTCCGGACGACGTGAAGCGTCTTACCGAATACCTCAATCAGCGGGTCCCGAAGGGCCCCGCCATTAACCCGTAGCGCTCACGCGCTGCCCCTGCCATGAAACCGATGGAGAGACGGATCATGCGACAAAATATAGGCGAGTTGATTTCCGAAGCCCTGGCGATGTTCATCATCATCGCTTTCGGCGATTCCGTAGCGTGTATGTACGTGCTTTACGATCCCAGTCCCTATCTGAATGCCTACTGGGGTGTCTGTATCGCCTGGGGTCTCGCGGTGACCATCGCGATCTACGCGACCGCATCGGTGTCCGGTACACACGCCAATCCGGCGGTGACGCTGGCCCTGGCGGTGTTCCGCGACTTCTCCTGGAAGAAAGTCGTGCCTTACTGGATCGCCCAGGTGATCGGCGCGTTTCTCGGCGCGGCTATCGTCTACGCGCTGTTCGGTCCGGTCATCGATCATTTCAACGCCACGCACAACCTGACCCGCGAAGCGGGCGGTGCGGCGGGCGTGTTCTTTACACATCCGGGCCTGGCCGTCTCGCCCATGCACGCGCTGTCCGATCAGATCATCCTTACCGCTTTCCTGCTGTTCGGTATCTTCGCCATCACCGAGCAGTACAACGAAACCGCTCCGGGCGCGAACAACGGCGCGCTGATCATCGGCCTGCTGGTCGCCACCATCGGCGCGTCGATGGGCTATCTCGAGGCATGGGCGATCAACCCCGCGCGTGATTTCGGTCCGCGACTGTTCGCCTACTTCGCCGGCTGGGGTCCCTCGGCGCTTCCGTCGCCGGACAACTACTGGTGGGTGCCGATCGTCGGTCCGCTGATCGGTGGTGTCGTCGGTGGCGGCGCTTACCAGCTGCTCGTGCATCCTTTCCTGCCAGCACGTCAGCGTGCGCTTGAAGAAGCGCGCCAAAAGGCGGCGCGCGGCACATCTTCCACCAACACCATTTCGTGAGGCCGCAGATGAGCAAGCAGAAATACATCCTCGCCATCGACCAGGGCACCACCAGCTCTCGCACGATTCTTTTCGACCACGACGGCAACATCGCGGGCACCGCGCAGCGTGAGTTCCCCCAGATCTTCCCGCAGCCGGGCTGGGTCGAACACAACCCGCGCGAAATCATGACCAGCGTGCTGTCGACGATGACCGAGGTCATCAGCAGCTCCGGTATCGACGCCAGCTGTATCGAAGGCATCGGCATCACCAACCAGCGCGAGACCGCGGTGGTGTGGGACAAGAAGAGCGGTCAGCCGATCTACAACGCGATCGTCTGGCAGTCGCGCCAGACCGCCGACATCTGCGAGAAGCTCAAGGCCGACGGCCATGATGAGATGGTTCGCGAGAAGACCGGTCTGCTGATCGACGCGTACTTCGCCGGTACCAAGGTGCGCTGGATCCTTGACCATGTCGAGGGCGCGCAGGAGAGGGCCGAGGCGGGCGAGCTTCTGTTCGGCACCATCGACACCTGGGTGATCTGGAACCTCACCGGTGGCAAGGTGCACGTGACCGATTACACCAATGCGTCGCGCACGCTGATGTACGACATCTACAAGCGCGAATGGGACGATGAGCTGCTGAAGATGCTCAACGTGCCGCGCGCGATGCTGCCGGAAGTGAAGTCGTCCAGTGAGGTCTACGGCAATACGCTGGCCAAGCATTTCTTCGGCCGCGAAGTGCCGATCGCCGGTATCGCCGGTGACCAGCAGGCGGCGTTGTTCGGTCAGGCATGCTTCGAGCCGGGTCTGGCCAAGAACACGTACGGCACCGGCTGCTTCATGCTGATGAACACGGGCGAGAAGGCCGTGCGTTCGAAGAACGGTCTGCTCACCACCATCGCGTGGGGTGTGGACGGCAAGGTCGAATACGCGCTGGAAGGCAGCATCTTCGTTGCCGGTTCCGTCATCCAGTGGCTGCGCGACGGTCTGCGGATGCTGGGCAAGGCGTCGGATTCGCAGTCGTATGCGGAACGCGCGAAGGACAACGATGGTGTGTACTTCGTGCCGGCGTTCGTCGGTCTTGGTGCGCCGTACTGGCGCAGCGATGTGCGTGGCGCCGTGTTCGGTCTCTCGCGCGGTACGACGAAGGAACAGTTCATCCGCGCCGCCCTCGAGTCGATGGCGTACCAGACGCGCGACGTGCTCGAAGCGATGCAGATCGACTCGGGCATCGAGCTGAAGGAGCTGCGTGCCGACGGTGGTGCGATCGCCAACGACTTCATGGCGCAATTCCAGGCGGACATTCTCGACGTGACGGTGTTGCGTCCGAAGGTGCAGGAAACCACGGCGCAGGGCGCGGCGTACCTCGCCGGCCTCGCGGTCGGTTTCTGGAAGGACCGTGCGGATATCGCCAAGCGCTGGGCGGTCGATCGCAAGTTCGAGCCCGCGATGACCAAGGAAGCGCGTGACGACCTTTACGAAGGCTGGAAACAGGCGGTGACGGCGACGATGGGGTTCAAGCCCAGGAACTGACGCGGCCGTGTGGGGGTGCGCCCTGCGCGTGATGGGCTTTGTCGCGGGGTGGGTCGCGCGCGGGGCGCGCTCCTACCGTTTGCTGCACGAAAAAGGGCGGCGCATTTCTGCGCCGCCCTTTTTTTATGCACGTTACAAAGCGGCTATCAGCCCAGCTTGTAACCGAACTGGCTTTCGAACTCGGTCGCGAACTGCTCGTACGTGAAGTACTGGTTCTGCGTGCCCGGATGCTCGACCTTCAGCGCGCCCATCAGCGACGCCATCTTGCCGACGGTCGGCCAGTCGTAGCCCTTCATGATGCCGAAGATCAGGCCGGCACGATACGCGTCGCCGCAGCCGGTGGGGTCGACCACCTTGTGCTCGCGTGCCGGCGGGATCTCGATCGTCTGGCCGTCGACGTGGATCAGCGAGCCGCGCGGACCCTGCGTGATGATGTACGCGGTGACCTTCGACGCGATGTCCGCCGCGCTCCAGCCGGTGCGCTGCTGCAGCAGCTGCGACTCGTAGTCGTTGACGATGACGTACGTGGCCTTGCCGATCATCGAGCGGAACTCGTCGCCGTTGAACAGCGGCATCGCCTGGCCCGGATCGAAGATGAAGGGCACGCCGCGCGCGGCGAACTCGTCGACGTGCTGCAGCATGGCTTCGCGGCCGTCCGGCGCGACGATGCCGAACTGATAGTCCGGGATGTCACGCACGTGGTTTTCGTGCGCGCTGGACATCGCGCCCGGATGGAAGGCCGTGATCTGGTTGTTGTCCAGATCCGTGGTGATGAAGCACTGCGGCGTGAACTGGTCGTCGAACTGGCGAACGCCATCGAGGCGGATGCCGAATTTCTCGAGGTGCGCGCGGTAGGGCGCGAAATCCTGGCCGACGGTGGCCACGGGCATCGGTTCGCCGCCGAGCAGCTTCAGGTTGTATGCGATGTTGCCGGCGCAACCGCCGAACTCGCGGCGCATGGCCGGCACCAGGAACGACACGTTCAGGATATGCACCTGGTCCGGAATGATGTGGTTCTTGAACTGGTCCTGGAACACCATGATGGTGTCGTAGGCGAGCGATCCGCAGATAACGGCAGTCATGCTTGGGCGACCCTGAAAGGATGAATGGCGCGGCCGTGAGCCGGCCGCCGCGAGCGCCGAACGCGAGGGGTTCGGCAAACCGACGGATCGTACCCAAAATCGTCCGCCGAGGCGACAGGTACTTACGTACAGAATTACGGATATGCGTCACCTTTCGCTCGCATCCATCGGACTTACAAGACTTTCTTAACTTCTTCGCCTCCGCTCCGCCCTTGCGTGGGGGAGGGCGCCAATCTAGACTTCCACGCTTACTTTTTGCCGCAACGGGCGCCCGCCGCATCATGTTTAAGAAGTTCCGCGGACTCTTTTCGAACGACATCTCCATCGATCTCGGTACGGCGAATACGCTCATCTACGTGCGCGGGCAGGGCATTGTCCTGAACGAGCCGTCGGTCGTGGCCATCCGTCAGGATCGTGGCCCGGGCGGCCCGCGTGCCGTCGCCGCCGTGGGTGGCGACGCCAAGCGCATGCTCGGCCGCACCCCGGGCAATATCGCCACGGTGCGTCCGATGAAGGACGGCGTCATCGCCGACTTCACCATGACCGAGGCGATGCTCCAGCATTTCATCAAGCAGGTGCACCGCTCGCGCATGTTGCGTCCCAGCCCGCGCGTGCTGGTCTGCGTGCCCTGCGGGTCCACCCAGGTGGAACGTCGCGCCATCAAGGAATCCGCCGAAGGCGCGGGTGCGCGCGACGTGTTCCTGATCGAAGAACCGATGGCCGCCGCGATCGGCGCCGGCATTCCGGTGCACGAGGCCCGCGGCTCCATGGTCCTCGACATCGGCGGCGGTACCTCCGAAGTCGCGGTCATCTCGCTCAACGGCATCGTCTACTCGCAGTCCGTGCGCGTGGGCGGCGACCGCTTCGACGAAGCCATCATCAACTACGTGCGTCGCAACCACGGCACGCTGATCGGTGAATCCACCGCCGAGCGGATCAAGCTCGAGGTCGGCTGCGCCTTCCCGCAGAGCGAAGTCCGCGAGATGGAAATCTCCGGCCGTAACCTCGCCGAGGGCGTGCCGCGCATGTTCACGATCAACTCCAACGAAGTGCTCGAAGCCCTTCACGAGCCGCTGTCCGGCATCGTGGCCGCGGTCAAGGCGGCGCTGGAGCAGACCCCGCCGGAGCTCTGCTCCGACGTGGCCGAGCGCGGCATCGTGCTCACCGGTGGCGGCGCGCTGCTGCGCGATCTGGATCGCCTGATCTCCGAGGAAACCGGCCTGCACGTGCAGGTGGCCGACGACCCGCTCACCTGCGTGGCGCGTGGCGGCGGCAAGGCCCTGGAGATGATCGACCAGCACGGCAGCGACTTCTTCGCTTTCGAATGACCGCCGCGCTCGCGGCGCCCGGACGCTAGGCCGTGGCGCTGAATCGCGACGACAAGTCGCCGCTTTTCGCACCAGGCGTAGCGGGAACGCTACGCCTGATCGTGTATCTGGCCCTCGCCTGTGTCCTGATGGTCCTCGACCACCGGGGCGGCTGGCTGGCCAACGTGCGCTACGGCCTGTCGATCGTCATTGAACCCGTATACCGGATCGCCGGCCTGCCATCGCAGGGTTTCCAGGCGGCCACGGTGGCGTTCGCCGATCGCCAGCGCCTGACCGAGCAGAACCAGCGCCTGCGGGAAGATCTGCTGCTGGCCAATGCCAAGCTCAACCGCATGGCCTCGGTCGCCGAGCAGAACCAGCGCCTGAAGGAACTGCTCGATACCCAGCACAGCCTCTCGCTCAACGTGCAGCTCGCGCGTCTGGTCGGCGTGGACCTCGGTCCGTTCCGGCACCGGATCGTGCTCAACCTCGGCGCCCGCGACAAGGTGCAGCAGGGGCAGGTGGTGATCGACGCGCGTGGCGTCATGGGCCAGATCGTCGACGTGATGCCGACTACCTCGGTGGCCATGCTGATTACCGATCCCAACCACGCCATTCCGGTGACCATTGAACGCACCGGCCTGCGCACCGTGGCCTATGGCTCACGTGCGGGCGACATGCTGACCCTGCCGACCATTCCGGTCTCGGCTGACGTGCAGGCGGGCGACAAGCTGGTCACGTCGGGCCTCGGCGGTCGCTTCCCGCCGGGCTTCCCGGTGGGGGAGATCCGTGACGTCGCACAGACCGCATCGGGAACCTTTCTTTCCGCGCAGGCCAAACCGGCCGCCGATCTCGACCGCAGTGAAGACGTGCTGCTCCTGCACGACCTGGCCGAGCCGGCGGGTCCGCCGTCGCTCGCGCCGGAAGCGGGGCCGCCAGCCAGCATGGCACCCGATCCGAACGCACCGCCCGCGGTTCCGACACCTGCGCCCACGCTGCCTTCGGTGACCTCGCCGACCACGAGTCGCGTCGCGCCCGCGCGCGCATCCACGGCCGGGAGCACGCCATGAACCGTATCCGCGTCCGGCAGCTCTGGTTCGCGGCGACGCTCCTGCTGTCGCTGTTCCTCATGCTGATTCCGTTGCCGGGTCCGCTGACGCCGTTCAAGCCGTACTGGCCGGCGCTGATCCTGCTTTACTGGTGCCTGCAGTCGGGCGACCGGGTCACGCTTGGCATGGCGTTCTGTCTGGGCGTGGGCGCGGATCTGTTCGACGGTGTGTTGCTGGGTGAGCAGGCACTGCGACTTACCGCGATGGTCTTCATCGCGCTGCGCTTCCGCTCGCGGCTGCGTTTCTTCCCGATGTGGCAGCAGGCGCTGGCCGTGCTGGCCCTGTTGCTCAACGACCGCGTGTTGCTCCTGCTGATCCGCGTGCTTGGCGGCGATCCCGTGCCGCCGGCGGAATACTGGATCTCGCCCTTCGTCGGCGCGGCCCTGTGGCCGTTCGTGTTCCTGATCCTGGACGACCTCCGCGCACGGCTGCGCATCCACGAAACATGAGCACCCGGCGCGCCTCGATCAAGGAGGTCCGTGGCGAGGTGGCGCTGTTCCGCCGCCGCGCGCTGGCCGGTTTTGCGCTGATTCTGGCCGGTCTGATCGCCGTGTGCTGCCAGTACGTCAACCTGCAGGTCAATCACCACGACGAGTTCGCCACGCGTTCGGAACAGAACCGCGTGAAACCGCGTGCGATTCCGCCCGCGCGCGGCCTGATCTTCGATCGCAACGGCGTGCTGCTGGCCGATAACGTGCCTGCGTTTCGGCTCGAGGTGACGCCCGAGCAGGTCGGCAACATGGACGCCATGCTCGCCAGGCTCGGCGCCATCGTGCCACTCAGCGACGACGATATCGCCACGTTCAAGAAGCAGGTGAAGGGCAGTCGTCGCTTCGAAGGCGTGCCGCTGAAGCTCAAGCTGACCGAGGACGAGATCGGCCGCTTCGACGTCAATCGCTGGCGGTTTCCCGGCGTGGATGTCGTGCCTTACCTGACCCGTCGCTACCCGCTCGGTCCGGCGCTGGCCCACGTCATCGGGTACGTCAGCCGGATCGACGTGGACGACCTCAATCGCATGGACGACGAGGAAGAGGCGACCTACAAGGGCACCACGCACATCGGTCGCATCGGCATCGAGCGCTCGTACGAGAAGCTGCTGCACGGCGCGCCGGGCTACGAGCTGGTCGAAGTGAATGCGGACGGCCGCACGCAGGCCGTGCTCGACACCACGCCGCCCACGCCGGGCAAGAACATCTACCTGAGCATCGACGTGCGCCTGCAGAAGGCGGCCGAGGATGGACTCAACGGCCGCGCGGGCGCGGCGATCGCGATCGATCCGCGCAATGGGCAGGTGCTGGCCTTCGCCAGCGAGCCCAGCTTCGATCCCAACCTGTTCGTCAACGGCATCAGCTCGGCGGATTACAAGGCGCTGACCACCTCGCCCGACAAGCCGCTGTACAACCGTGCGCTTCGCGGCGTGTATCCGCCGGGTTCCACCGTGAAGCCCTTTCTCGCGCTCGGTGGCCTCACGATGGGGATTCGCCGGCCGTCTGACACCGTGCTGTCGACGGGTGAGTTCTGCATCCCCGGCCAGTCGCGCTGCTATCGCGACGACGTGCGCGGCGGTAACGGCACGGTCAACATGGTCCGCGCCATCGAACTGTCGACCAACACCTATTTCTACCGTCTCGCGCTCGACATGGGCATCGACCGCCTCTCCCAGTGGATGGGGAGTCTTGGCTTCGGCAAGAAGACGGGCATCGATCTGGTCGGCGAAGTCGAGGGCATCCTGCCGTCGCGTGAGTGGAAGGCGTCGCGCAGTAAGGCCGGCTGGTTCCCGGGCGAAACGATCATCGCAGGCATCGGTCAGGGTTACTGGGCCGTGACGCCGCTGCAGCTGGCGCACGCGGTGGCGACGTTCGCCGGGCGCGGCGTTCCCTACACGCCGCACTTCCTCCTCGATACGCAGGACGGTGTGGACAGCCCGCGCGTGGCTCAGTCATTCCCGCCTTCCGGTCCCTCCGTGATTCGCAAGGAGGCCGACTGGGAAACCGTCAACGACGGCATGAAAGCGGTGATCACCGGCGGTACCGGCAAGAAGCTCGGCATTGGCTTTCCGTACGTCATCGCAGGCAAGAGCGGCACGGCCGAGCGCTTCTCGCGCACCACCAACGCCTACGACCAGAACAAGAATTCGGCCTATCTGGCGTCGCGCCACCGCGCGCTGTTCATCGCCTACACGCCGGCGGACGACCCCAAAATCTCGGTGGCCGTGGTGCTGGAGGCCGGCGCGTGGGGCGCGCAGGATTCCGGCCCGATCGCGCGCAAGGTGCTCGATCAGTGGGTGGTCGACGAGGGTGGTCCGCGTCCGTCCGAAGCGCCGCCCGGCCCCGTCGTGACCGCCGATGCGCCGCCCGAGGCGGCGCCGCCGGAAGACGCGCCCGCCCAGGGCGTGCAGCCCGCCGGTGCCGCCAGCAGTGCGGAGCCGCCCGACGACAATGGTGAGGACCAGTGACCGTGATCGCCAACCTCTCCATGCGGATGAAGCGTTTCGGCCTGCGTCTTCTGAGCCGGCCGCGCCTCGACATTCCGCTGCTGCTGGCGCTGTTCATCCTGGCCTGCGTCGGCCTGACCACGCTGTACAGCGCGGGCAATGCCGATGCCAGTCTGGTGACGGGGCAAGCCATGCGCTTCGGTCTGGGTGCCGTGCTGCTGGTCGTCATCTCGCGGATTCCGCCGCCGGTGCTGCGCTCGTGGACGCCCTGGCTGTACATGGGCAGCACCGCCCTGCTGGTCGTCGTCGCGATCCTGGGCGAGGGCCGCGGCGCCTATCGCTGGCTGGATCTGGGTGTCATGCGTTTCCAGCCGTCCGAACTGCTCAAGCTGACCATGCCGATGATGGTCGCCTGGTACCTGCATCCCCGGCAGCTGCCGCCGAGCTGGAAGGACATCGCCGTGGTCGGTCTGCTGATCGCGGTGCCGGCCGGTCTGATCGCGAAACAGCCCGACCTGGGCACGGCGCTGCTGGTCGCGGGAGCGGGTGCGTTCGCGCTGTTCCTTTCCGGCATGGCCTGGTGGCGCATCGGCCTGATCGTCGGCGCCGTGGGCGGCGCCATTCCCGTCGCCTGGCAGTTCCTGCACGAGTACCAGCGCAATCGCGTGCGCACCCTGCTGGATCCGGAATCCGACCCGCTGGGCAATGGCTGGCACATCATCCAGTCGAAGATCGCCGTCGGCTCCGGCGGCGTGTTCGGCAAGGGCTGGCAGCACAGTACGCAGTCGCGCCTGGAGTTCCTGCCCGAGCACACCACCGACTTCATCTTCGCGGTGTTCTCCGAGGAATTCGGCCTGATCGGCGTTATCGGCATCATGCTGCTGTACGCGTTCATCATCGGCCGCTGCCTGTGGATCGCGATGAACGCGCGCGACACGTATTCACGCCTGCTGGCCGGCGCCATCGGCATGAGTTTCTTCGTCTACGTGGCGGTCAACGGCGGCATGGTCGCGGGCATTCTGCCGGTGGTCGGCGTGCCGATGCCGCTGGTCAGTTACGGCGGTACGTCGGCCGTCTCGCTGCTGACGGGCTTCGGTGTGCTGATGTCGATTCACGCCAATCGCAAACTGCACGATTGATGGCTGAACAGCGGCCGAAACGCGCCCCGGATGCGCCACAGCTGCGTGTTACCCTTCGGTGCATGGATGAAGTTCTGACTGCGCGCCGCGCCCGACCCGCACGCCACCTCCCGCGCCTCGCTGGCGCGTTGATCGGTATCCCCCTGCTTTTTGCAGCGTCCGCGCGTGCTGAGACGCATCCTGGCCAGGATGCGCTCGTGCGCGAGGTGGCGAAGGACACCGGCAAGAGCAAGGCCTCGCTGAACGCGTTGCTCGACAACGCGAAGAAGCAGCAGGCGATCCTCGACGCGATCAGCCGACCCGCCGAGGGCAAACCCTGGCGCGATTACCGTCCGATTTTTCTCACCGAGCAGCGGATCGCCGCCGGTGCCGCGTTTTACGAGGAACACCGCGCGCTGCTCGACGGCATCGGCCGCAAGTACGGCGTGCCGCCGGAATACATCGTCGCCATCGTCGGTGTCGAAACCTTCTACGGCAAGAACACCGGCAAGTGGAAGGTGATCGATGCGCTCACCACGCTCGCGTTCTATTACCCCAAGCGTGCGCCGTTCTTCCGCGAGCAGCTGAAAACGCTGCTCGAACTGCCGTCGAACCACCTGGGCGGGCCCGTCGACACGCTGACCGGCTCCTATGCCGGCGCGCAGGGGTGGGGCCAGTTCATGCCTTCGTCCATCCGCGACTGGGGCGTGGATTACGACCACGACGGCCGTATCGACATGAAGGGCTCGATGGGCGACATCTTCGCCAGCATCGCCAACTACTTCGTCGAGCACGGCTGGGAGCGTGGCGGTCCCGTGGCGGCGCGTGCGCAGCCCGATACGCGCGTGCGTGCGCCCGATGTCCCGAAGGACTGGCGCCCCGTGGCGCCGGTGGAATCGTTCGTCGCCGACGGCTTCGCACCCGTGCAGCATCTCAACCCGGGTCGCGACGCACAGCTGGTGCGTCTCGACGGGCCGTCGGGTGACGAATACTGGTTCACCTTCCAGAATTTCTACGTGATCACCACCTACAACCGCAGCCCGATGTACGCCATGGCCGTGAACCAGCTGGCCCAGGCCATCCGCGAGCGCGCCGGCGGACCCGCCCCGCGATGAGGCATCGCGCCGGTACGGCGGCGATGCCGGGTAGGAGCGCGCCCTGCGCGCGACATCCTTTCGCGTCGTGTTCCGGTGTTGGGCGTGTGCTCTCGATGGCTGCCTGGGGGTATCGCGCGCGGGGCGCGCTCCTGCGCGTTGCCGCTGTCCTGCTGGTCGCGTTGTTGCTCAGCGCCTGCGGCGGGTCGAAAAACACCCGCCCGGTCTCGCGTGGGGGTAGCAGTGGCGGCTCCTCATCCTCATCGCGCGGCGGCTACGACGACATCCGCAAGTCGCAGGGCTCCCGCTATCGGTCCAGTTCCGACAGCGTGCCGACCGAGATTCCGGATGTCAGCAAGCTCCCGGAGCCGGTGCCGAAGGTCGAGCCACGCTCGCTCTACGGCAACAAGAGCCCGTATTCCGTGCTCGGCCAGACCTACAACGTGCTGCCCTCGCCGCGCGGTTACGTCGAGCGCGGCATCGCCTCGTTCTACGGCAACAAGTTCCACGGCTACAAGACCTCGAGTCTCGAGGAATACGACATGTATCAGTTCTCCGGCGCGCACAAGACGTTGCCGCTGCCGAGCTACGCACGTGTCACCAACCTCGAGAACGGCAAGACGGTCATCGTCCGCATCAACGATCGCGGTCCGTTCCACGAGAACCGCATCATCGATCTGTCCTTCGCCGCGGCCGTGAAGATCGGTGTCTGGCCGAAGGGCACGGGTCTGGTCGAAGTCCGCGCGATCGATCCGACGGAAGCCAACAGCGATCGCGGCGCGCCGTACGTCAACACGGCGCCGAAACCCGCGCCGATCACCGCGCCACCGCCGCCGCCGCGGGTGGTCGCCAGCGCGGCCGCGCCAGCGCCGGTCGGTGCGCGGCCCGCGTCCACGCCCGAGCGCGCGCTGGCGCCGCGCGCACCGTCGCAGGATATCGATGCCCCGGTCGGTGGGACGGCTGTGGCTGGCGTCAGCCCCGCCGAGGGCCATGTGCCCGGCATGACCGGGGTGTCGCCGACCGAAGCGCTGCCGCCCCTCGCGGGCGCGGGCACCGGGACAGGCGCCAAAGCCCCGGCTTCCAGTCCCTCCCGTGGCCCGGTCGCCGCCCCCGTGGTCGGCAAACCCACCATCTACCTTCAGGTCGGCGCCTTCTCGGATGCCGCCAATGCCAACCGCGTCGCCGATCAGCTGAACAAAGCTGGCCTTGGCCCTGTCAGTGTGATCGAGACCGCCGTCGGCGGCCGCAGCGTGCGCCGGGTCCGGGTCGGGCCCATGGCTGACGTCGATACGGCCGATCGCGTGACCGACCAGATCGCTGGCATGGGTCTGCCCCGCCCCTCGGTCGCGGTAGACTGACCTTCTTTTTTTGTTGCATTTGACTGGACCGTTGAAACGATGAAGCTTCTGCCTCGCTCCCTGTTCGCTTTTGCCGCCGCCGCGCTCGTCGCGGGTGTCGCGGCGCAGCAGCCCCCCCGTCCGCCCGTCGTGCCGCGCCCGGTGGTGCCCGAGGCGCCGGTGCCGCCGCCGCCGGACGTCGAGGGCAAGAGCTGGGTGCTGATGGACTACAACACCGGGCAGATCATCGCGTCGAAGGACATGGACGTGCAGCTCGAGCCGGCCTCGATCACCAAGATCATGACCGACTACGTCGTCTCGGCCGAGCTGGGCAACGGCAAGATCCACAACGAAGATCCGGTCACCATCAGCGAAAACGCCTGGCGCGGCGGCGGTGCCAGCACCGACGGCTCCACCAGCTTCCTCAAGCTCAACAGCCAGGTGAAGCTGAAAGACCTGCTCTACGGCATGATCATCCAGTCCGGTAACGACGCCGCCATCGCGCTGGCCGAACACACGGCGGGCTCGGAGCCGGCCTTCGCCAATCTGATGAACGCGTACGCCAAGCAGCTGGGCATGACGCATTCGCAGTTCCAGAACGCCTCCGGCTATCCGGTCGCCAACCACTACACCACCGCGCACGACATCGCGATCCTGTCCCGCGCGCTCATCCACGACTTCCCCGAGGACTACGCGATCTCGGCCGTCAAGGAGTTCGAGTGGAACGGCATCAAGCAGCACAACCGCAACCTGCTGCTGTGGCGCGACAACACCGTCGACGGTATCAAGACCGGTCACACCGCGGCGGCAGGCTACTGCCTGGCGGCGTCGGCCAAGCAGGGTGACGCCCGCATGATCGCCATCATCATGGGCGCCAACAGCGAGAAGGGCCGTGCGGATGCCGCGCTGGCGCTGCTCAATTACGGTTTCCGCTTCTTCGAGAGCCATAAGCTCTACGAAGCCAACAAGCCGCTGGCCACGCCCAAGCTGTGGAAGGGCGCCGAGAACACCATCCCGCTCGGTGTGGCCGAAGACGCGATGGTGTCGGTCAAGCGCGGCGACTACGACAAGCTCAAGGCCAACCTCGACATCCCCTCGACCCTGATCGCCCCGTTCAAGAAGGGCCAGCAGGTCGGCACGCTGCGCGTGACGCTCGACGGCCAGCCGGTGCTCACCGCGCCGCTCGTGGCCCTGAACGACGCGCCCGAAGGCGGCTTCTTCTCGCGCCTGTGGGACACGATCATGCTGTGGTTCCACAGCGACGGCGACAAGAAGTAAGAGGGCTCGGGCGATGAAGGAAATCGACTTCACTGACGCGCAGAAAGACGGCAAGGGCTTCCAGTTCCCGGGCGAGTTCGAGATCACCGCGATCGGCAACGCCAATGCGGGTCTGGACAAGCACGTGCCGGCCTTGCTCCACGGTGTCGGCCTCGAAGTACTGCACGAGACACTGTCGACCAAGCTGACCCCGGCCGGCAATTACCAGTCGGTGACGGTGAGCTTCGTCGCGCCGACGCGCGAGAAATACCTCGAGGCGCATAGCACCCTGCGTGCGGACGAGAATATTCGCTTCACGATGTGATCCGGGCATGCCCCTGCAGGAGCGCGCGGGGCGCGCTCCTACAGGGGGCTATCCTTGTTTAGCGCGGGCATCGCCCACAATTCCTCGGCATCCCCTCCGACCCCATCCTCATGACCCACCCCCTCAACGTCCGCCGGCTGGGGCGCGTCCCCTACGAATCCACCTGGAAGGCCATGAGCGCCTTCACCGACAACCGCACCGACGACACGGTCGACGAGCTGTGGCTGCTGGAGCACGATCCTGTCTTTACGCTGGGACAGGCCGGCAAGGAGGAGCACGTGCTGGCGGCGGGGGATATCCCGGTGGTCCGCGTGGATCGCGGCGGTCAGGTGACCTATCACGGGCCCGGCCAGATCGTGGCCTACCCGATGATCGACCTGCGCCGTGTCGGGGTGGGCGTGCGTGAGCTGGTCTGCCGCATCGAGCAGGCCATCATCGATACCCTGGGCGAATGGAACATCGGCGCCGAACGTCAGGAAGGCGCGCCCGGCGTTTACGTGGCTGGCGCCAAAGTGGCCGCCCTCGGCCTGCGCATCCGCCGCGGCTGCAGCTTCCACGGGCTGGCCTTCAACGTGGACATGGATCTCGAGCCCTACCACCGCATCAATCCCTGCGGGTACAAGGGTTTGGAAGTCACCCAGGTGCTAGACTTGGGCGGTCCGTCGCGGTTGGTGGACGTGGAAGACGTCCTGGTACAGGAATTCTGTAAGCAGTTCGGCTTTCATGCCGTCGCCGCCGACTCCACTCTCCCCGAACTCCCCGCCCGCGTCGCGGTCTGAGGACGTAGCCGTTATGAGCCAAACCTCCGCCACTCCCTCCCGCAGCATCCCCATCGCCGTCGTCGACAAGCCGGGCGAGAAGATGCTGGGCAACGACAAGATCGCGCTCAACCGTGCGGGCTTCGATACGAACGTGCCCGTTCTGCGCAAGCCGGGCTGGATCCGCGTCCGTCTGCCGCAGGGCAACGCCGTGCAGCAGCTGAAGGCGCGCCTGCGCGAGAACTCGCTGGTCACGGTCTGCGAGGAAGCCTCCTGCCCGAATATCCACGAGTGCTTCTCCAAGGGCACCGCCACCTTCATGATCCTCGGTGAGGTCTGCACCCGTCGCTGCTCGTTCTGCGATGTGGCCCACGGCCGCCCGCAGCCGCCTGACCCCCTGGAACCGGCGCGCCTGGCCGAGACCATCCGCGACATGCGCCTGAAATACGTGGTGATCACCTCGGTGGACCGCGACGACCTGCGCGACGGCGGTGCCGAGCATTTCGCCTCGTGCATCCGTGCCGTGCGCCATGCCAGCCCCAACATCCGCATCGAGATCCTGACCCCGGATTTCCGCGGCAAGGGCCGGATGGATCGCGCGCTCGAGGTCATGAAGGACTTCCCGCCGGACGTCTTCAACCACAATCTCGAGACCGTCCCGCACCTCTACCGCGAAGTGCGCCCGGGCGCGGATTACCAGTGGTCGCTGGACCTGCTCAAGCGCTTCAAGGCGCAGCATCCCGAAGTGCCGACCAAGTCCGGCATCATGCTGGGCCTGGGCGAAACGATGGAGCAGGTGCTCGAGACCATGCGCGATCTACGTAACCATGACGTGGACATGATCACCATCGGCCAGTACCTGCAGCCGACCGCGCATCACCATCCGGTGGTCCGTTACTGGACGCCGGACGAGTTCGAGGCGCTGCGCGTCGCGGGCGAAGAGATGGGCTTCGGCCATGTCGCTTCCGGCCCGTTAGTGCGATCCTCTTACCATGCCGACCTGATGGCTCACGCCGCCGGTGTCGTCGAATAAACGATTTAAAGCACTCCGAGGCTGCGACTACATGACCCTTCGTCCCGCGTTCGCTCTCCTGCTTGCCCTCTCGGCAGCAGGCGTCCAGGCCCAGACCGCCAAGCCGCAGCCGGACACAGCGCCCGCGACCAAGCCGGCCGCACCGCAGCCGAAGGACGCGTCGGAAGCTGCGACCTCGCCCGAGCCGCAGCGTAAGGAATCCACCCTGCCGCTGAAGGCCACGCCGGCCGAAGCGCAGGCCTCGCAGCTGTCGGCGCGCTTCCTCACGCGCTTCCACTATCAGGCCCAGCCGCTCGACGACGCTATGTCGGCCAAGATCTACAAGGCCTACATCGAGTCGCTCGACAGCGAAAAAGTCTTCTTCACGCAGGAAGATCTGGCCAAGTTCGAGCCGATGAAGACCCAGCTCGACGACGCCATCTGGAACCAGGACCTGACCGCGCCGTTCTCGGTGTTCAACCTGTACATCACGCGCGCGGTCGATCGCATGAACTACGCGCGCAGCCTGCTGGCCAAGGGCTTCGACTTCAGCGGCAACGAAAGCTTCAACTTCGACCGCAAGAAGGCCGCCGCCCCGAAGAACCAGGCCGAGCTCGACGACGTGTGGCGCAAGCGCACCATGAACGACTGGCTGCGCCTGAAGCTCGCCGGCAAGACCGACGACGAGATCCGCAAGACGCTCGACAAGCGCTACGCCACGTACATCTCGCGCGTGCGCCAGCTGGATAAC
This sequence comes from Luteibacter sp. 22Crub2.1, assembly GCF_900167995.1. Taxonomy (NCBI): domain Bacteria; kingdom Pseudomonadati; phylum Pseudomonadota; class Gammaproteobacteria; order Lysobacterales; family Rhodanobacteraceae; genus Luteibacter; species Luteibacter sp. 22Crub2.1. Next base: position 217,441 of record NZ_FUYT01000009.1, on the reverse strand, counting down.
GAGGACGCGACGCAGGCCTTCATGACCGCGTACGCCAACTCGACCGACCCGCACACCGATTACCTCGGCCCCCGCGCCGCGGACCAGTTCGACATCGCCATGCGTCTGTCGCTGGAAGGCATCGGTGCGGTGCTGCAGGCACGCGACGACTACACCACCATCCGCGAGCTCGTGCCCGGCGGCCCGGCGATCAAGTCCGGCAAGATGAAGGCGGGCGACCGCATCGTCGCCATCGGTCAGGGCGAAACCGGTCCCATGGTCGACGTGGTCGGCTGGCGCCAGGACGACGTGGTCAAGCTGATCCGCGGCAAGAAGGACACCACCGTCCGTATCGAGATTCTTCCCGCCGATGCGGGCGTCGACGGCAAGCACAACGTCGTGACGCTCGTCCGCAAGAAGGTCACGATGGAAGAGCAGGCCGCCAAGTCCAAGGTCATCGACGTGAAGGACGGCGATGTCACGCGCAAGATCGGCGTGATCGACCTGCCCACGTTCTATCAGGACTTCGGCGCCCGCCGTAACGGCGACGCCAACTTCAAGAGCGCCACGCGCGACGTGTCCAAGCTGCTCACCGAGCTGAAGGCGCAGAAGGTGGACGGCATCATCATGGACCTGCGCAATAACGGCGGCGGTTCGCTGTCGGAAGCCACCGAGCTCACCGGTCTGTTCATCGACACCGGCCCGGTCGTGCAGGTGCGTGACGCGCGCGGCCAGATCGACGCGCAGGGCGACGACGTCCCGGGCATGTCGTGGGACGGCCCGATGGCGGTCATGGTCAACCGCGGTTCGGCGTCGGCCTCGGAAATTTTCGCGGCGGCCATCCAGGACTACGGCCGCGGCATCATCATCGGTGAGCCGACCTTCGGTAAGGGCACCGTGCAGAACCTGGTCGACCTCGACCGTTTCGGCAAGGCGCAGACCGGTGAAGACGCCAAGTACGGCGAGCTGAAGATGACGATCGCGGAATTCATCCGCATCAACGGCGACAGCACGCAGCTGCATGGCGTGACGCCGGACGTCCAGTTCCCGCAGAACGGCGATGCGAAGGAATTCGGTGAGTCGACCTACGACAACGCGCTGCCGTGGCGTCATATCGACCCGGCTGACTACAAGCCGGTCGCCGACCTCAAGCCGATCATCGGTCCACTCAACCAGAAGCACGACGCACGCGTCGCCACCTCGCCCGCGTGGAAGCTGATGCTGGACGAACTCGCCCAGTACAAGAAGCTGCGTGACAAGACCGACATCTCGCTCAACTTCGCCGCCCGTCAGGCCGAGCGCAAGCAGTACGACGCGCTGCAGACCGACTTCCGCAATCGTCGCAAGGCGATCTTCGGTGGCGATGGCAGCGCGGCGGATCCGAACGACGACGACACCACCGGCGACGATGGCCTCAACGCCAACGAGCGCAGCCTGAAGTCGGAGATCAAGCAGGAAGCCGACGCGAAGAAGGCCAAGGACACGCCGCTGGACGAAGCCGCGCACATCGTCAGCGACGAAGTTGCGCTGATCAAGGCGGACCCGAAGGTCGCCGCCGAGGTGCTTCCGTACGGCGGCAGGAAGATCGACACCCCGCAGACGGCGCAGGTGCCGACCAAACCGGCGGCTACCAGCACGCCGTAACGAAGAAGGCGCCGAAAGGCGCCTTTTTTGTGCCTCGAAACCACCTTTTCACTTCGTCGCTGCTAGCCTCGTCGCGCACTTTTCCACCGTCCAAAGGCAGCCCCATGAACGACTTCCTCGACCGTATCGGCGTCGATGCCGCCATGCGCACGCTCATCCTCTCGTACTCGGTACGCATCGGCCTCGCGATTCTGCTGCTGGTCATCGGCTTCTGGCTCGCGGCACGCCTCGCCAACATCGGCCGTCGTGCACTCGAGCGCGCGCATGTCGATGTCACGCTGGCGCTGTTCCTGCGCAACGTCGTCTACGGCGTCCTGCTGGCACTGCTCTTCATCCAGGTGCTCGGCACGGTCGGTATTCCCACCGCTTCCTTTATCGCGGCCATCGGCGCCGCCGGACTCGCCGTCGGCCTCGCGCTCACCAGTTCGCTGTCCAATCTCGCCTGGGGCGTGCTGCTGATTCTGTTCCGGCCGTTCCGCGTGGGTGATTACGTCACCGTCGGCGGCATCGATGGCACGGTGCAGAGCGTCAACCTGATGCACACCTATCTGATCACGCCGGACAACCGGGAAGCCGTGGTGCCGAACGCGAAGGTCGGCGGCGACGCGATCATCAACTACAACGTGCGTGGCACGCGTCGCTTCGAGTTCAAGGTCGGCATCGGCTACAGCGACGACATCGGTAAGGCGATGAAGGTGATCACCGATCTGTTCGATGCGGATCCGCGCATCCTCAAGGATCCGGCGCCGGGCGTCTGGACCGATGCGCTCGGCGACTCCAGCGTCAACCTCGTGATCCGCGCCTGGACGGCGGTGGCCGACATGCAGGGGGCGCAGACGAATCTGCTGCGTCGGATCAAGGAGCGCTTCGACGAGGAGGGGATCACCATTCCTTACCCGCAGAGCGAGATCCGGATGATCGGCAATCCGGCGCCGGCGGCGGAAGGGCAGGGCAAGGTCGACGGCCCGGCTGCGAATCCGCTCAGTCCGTCGTAACTCCCAGTAAAAGCAGAAATTCATCCCAACGACCGTTTGAATCGTGGGAAAAGCTGCGTGAGGGATTACAATCGACCGGTTGCGCCGCAGCATAGGCGCCTGTCTTCCCCCGCCGGTGGGTTCGCCGCCCTCCGACGCCTGTTTTCTAGGAGGTTCCATGGCCGACGTCAAAGAAGCCCGCGTCCCCGATATTGGTGGTAGCGCGGTCCCCGTCATCGAAATCATGGTCAAGGTCGGCGATCGCGTCGAAAAGGACCAGAGCCTCGTGACGCTCGAATCCGACAAGGCCACGATGGAAGTGCCGGCGCCGTTCGCCGGCGTCATCAAGGAACTGAAGGTCAAGGTCGGCGACGAAGTCGACGAAGGTCACGTGATCGCCCTGGTCGAAGCCGAGGGCGATGCCCCGGCCGAAGCGCCCAAGGCTGACGCTCCCAAGGCCGATGCACCGAAGGCTGCCGCTCCGAAGGCCGACGAGGCCAAGGCCGCCGCGCCGGCTCCGGCACCGGCCGCCGCCAAGGCACCGGCCGCCTCGAAGTCGTCGGGCCCGGTCAACGTCACCGTCCCCGACATCGGCGGCAAGCCGGTGCCGATCATCGAGCTCATGGTCAAGGTCGGCGATACCGTCGAGAAAGATCAGAGCCTGATGACGCTCGAGTCCGACAAGGCCACGATGGACATCCCGGCCCCGGCCGCGGGCGTCATCAGGGAACTGAAGGTCAAGGTCGGCGACGAAGTGAACGACGGCGACCTGATCGCCGTGCTCGAAGGCGCCGGCGGCGAGTCCGCTGAAGCCGCCTCGGCCGACGCACAGCCCGCCGCTTCGACCGACAAGCCCGGTATCTCGGAAGCCCCGGCCGAAGCACCGAAGCGTGCCGCCGCCTCCGACGCCTCGACCTCGGAAGCCTCGAAGTCCGAACCCGCCGGTGGCACGCCGCGTACGCCGCCGGTGTCGTTCGACGCCAGCGTGATCATGCCGGGCAATGCCCCCTACGCCAGCCCCGCCGTGCGCGCTTTCGCACGCGAGCTCGGTGTCGACGTCGCCCAGGTCAAGGGCAGCGGTCGCGGTGGCCGCATCCAGCGCGAAGACATCTCCGGCTACGTGAAGCAGGTGATGGCCTCGGGTGCGTCCCCGTCGAAGGGCGGCGCGGTCGCCGGTGGCAATGGCCTCAGCCTGCTGCCGTGGCCGAAGGTCGACTTCTCGAAATTCGGCGACATCGAAGAAAAGCCGCTCGGCCGCATTCCGAAGATCTCCGCTGCGAACCTCGCCCGCAACTGGGCGATGATTCCGCACGTCACGCAGTTCGAAGATGCGGACATCACGGAGCTCGAAGCCTTCCGCAAGAAGCTCGGCGAAGAGAACAAGGACCTCAAGGTCACCCCGCTGGTCTTCCAGATCAAGGCGGTGGTCGCGGCGCTGAAGAAATTCCCCACGTTCAACGCGTCGCTCGATGCGGCAGGTGAAGTGCTGACGCTCAAGAAGTACTACAACGTCGGTATCGCCGTGGACACGCCGGATGGCCTCGTCGTCCCGGTCATCCGCGACGCCGACAAGAAGGGTCTGCTCGAGCTCGCCGCGGAACTGGGTGAGATCTCGAAGAAGGCACGCGACAAGAAGCTTACCGCCGCCGACATGTCGGGCGGCTGCTTCTCGATTTCCTCGCTCGGCGGCATCGGCGGTACGGCGTTCACGCCGATCGTCAACGCGCCGGAAGTGGCAATTCTGGGCGTTTCCAAGGCGGCGATGAAGCCGGTGTGGAACGGCAAGGAATTCGCGCCGCGCCTGATCCTGCCGCTGTCTCTGTCGTACGACCACCGCGTCATCGACGGCGCCCTGGCCGCACGCTTCGCCGTGTATCTCGCCCAGCAGCTCGGCGACATCCGTCGCCTGTTGCTCTGACCGGAGACGACACGCATGGCTAACACGATCGAACTGAAAGTCCCCGATCTCGGCGGCTCGCACGATGTGCCGGTGATCGAGATCCTGGTGAAGGTCGGCGACACGGTCGCCAAGGACCAGAGCCTGGTCACGCTCGAATCCGATAAGGCCACGATGGACGTGCCCGCCTCTCAGGCGGGCAAGATCGTCGAGATCAAGGTCAAGATCGGTGACGAACTCAACGACGGCAGCGTGATCGCCCTCATCGAAGCGGAAGGCGCCGATGCGCCGGCCGCGAAAAAGGCCGTCGGCCAGTCGACGGTGAAGGACGCGCCCGCCGCTCCCACCCCGTCGCCCGCGCCGGCACCGCCGAAGCCGGCGACACCGGTCGCCGCGCCCGCCGCCGCGTCGTCGTCCGCTTCGTCCGTCAAGGCCGCGGCCGAGTCCGGTCGCAAGGCCGACATCGAATGCCAGCTGGTCGTCCTCGGCTCCGGTCCGGGCGGCTATACGGCCGCGTTCCGCGGCGCCGACGTCGGCCTCGACGTGGTGCTGGTCGAGCGTTACGAGTCGCTCGGTGGCGTCTGCCTCAACGTCGGCTGCATCCCGTCGAAGGCGCTGCTGCACGCGGCCGCGGTCATCGACGAAGCCGCCGCCATCGAAGCGCACGGTATCGCCTTCGGCAAGCCGACCATCGACCTGGACAAGCTGCGCTCGTTCAAGGAGAAGGTCGTCGGCAAGCTCACCGGCGGCCTGGCCCAGATGGCCAAGGCGCGCAAGGTGCGTACCGTCACCGGTGTCGGCACGTTCATCTCGCCCAACGAGATGGAAGTCGTCACGGCGGAAGGCACGAAGCTGATTCGCTTCGAGAACGCCATCATCGCCGCGGGCTCGCAGTCGGTGAAGCTGCCTTCGTTCCCGTGGGACGACGAGCGCGTCATCGACTCGACCGGTGCGCTCGAACTGCGCGACGTGCCGAAGAAAATGCTGGTCGTCGGCGGTGGCATCATCGGCCTGGAAATGGCCACGGTGTACGCGGGTCTCGGCTCGGAAGTCACCGTCGTCGAGCTCGCCGACCAGCTGATGCCGGGCGCCGATCTCGACCTGGTCAAGCCGCTGCAAGGCCGTATCGCCAAGCGTTACAAGGGCATCCATCTCAAGACCAAGGTCGTCGCGGCCAAGGCTACGAAGCAGGGTATCGAGATCACCTTCGAGGGTGACAGCATCCCCGAGACCACCGTGTACGACCGCGTTCTCGTCTCGGTGGGCCGCTCGCCCAATGGCAACAAGATCGGCGCGGACAAGGCCGGTGTGGAAGTCAGCGATCGCGGCTTCATCCCCGTCGACCGCCAGATGCGCACCAACGTGAAGCACATCTTCGCCATCGGCGACCTCGTCGGCCAGCCTATGCTGGCGCACAAGGCCACGCACGAAGCCAAGGTGGCGGCGGAAGCCGCCGCCGGTCAGAAGAGCTTCTTCGACGCTCGCGTGATCCCGTCGGTGGCCTACACCGATCCGGAAATCGCCTGGGTCGGCGTGACCGAGCGCGAAGCGAAGGAAAAGGGCCTCAAGGTCGGCGTGGGCAAGTTCCCGTGGGCGGCTTCGGGCCGTGCCATCGGTATCGACCGCACCGAGGGTTTCACCAAGCTGATCTTCGACGAAGAGACGCATCGCATCGTCGGTGCCGGCATCGTCGGCCCGCACGCGGGCGACCTCATCTCCGAACTCGCCCTGGCGATCGAGATGGGTGCCGAAGCCGGTGACATCGGCCGCACCGTTCACCCGCACCCCACGCTCGGCGAGTCCGTCGGCATGGCCGCCGAGGTGTACGAGGGCACGATCACCGACTTGTATATCCCGAAGAAGAAATAAGCCCCGCAAAAGGCGCGCTCCTGATGTAGGAGCGCGCCCCGCGCGCGACATGTAAGAGCGCGCCCCGCGCGCGACCCCAACCCTCAACTCCCCACCCAGATCGCATCCCAGTACGGATAGTCCCCAACGCGCCGCACCAGCCCCGCGCGAATCGGATTGGCCACGACATACCGCGCCATGGCTTTGAGATCGTCTTCCTTGCGAAGCGCACGATCATGAAAGGCCCGCTGCCAGACGGGCGACTCCCGCCCTGTCTTTCGAAGCGCCCTGATGACCCGCGACTTCATCTTCCCTATCGTTTTCGACAGATCGGCGTCCTCCCCGAGCTGGATGATTCCGTGCCAGTGGTCCGGCATCAGCACCCACGCGAGGCATTCCGCATTTAGCCAGGTCTTCGGGGAATGGATGGCGCGGGCTGCCATACGAGCCGTAACGTGATCGCGGAACAGCGGTGCGCGATTCCACACCACCGTTGTAACCAGATAGATCCGGCCGGCTTCTGAAAAACGACCGATGCGAAGAGCGGAGTGTCCGGAAGAAATCGTCATCCGCTAATCCTGGTTCACCGCGCGGCGACTCCGGTATCCACCCGACCCCCGTCACCTTGTAGGAGCGCGCCCCGCGCGCGACCTCCGCTCGCCGTACCGCCCTGACCTCCGCACGCGGAACCGTCCTGACATCTGCCGAACCCAGGTCGCGCGCAGGGCGCGCTCCTACAGTGGTCTCGGTGTGCCGGTTATGGCATCGTCACCCGATGCCAGCACCTCAGCCAGCTCACTATCTCCGCCGTCTCGGTATCTGGGATGCCGCGATGATCGTCATCGGCGGCGTTATCGGGGCGGGCATCTTCCGCACGCCGGCCACCGTCGCGCAGCTGACCAGCTCGGGCACGGAGGTGATTCTCCTCTGGACGCTGGGCGGCCTGCTGACCCTCGCAGGTGTCCTCTGTTACGCCGAGCTCGGCGCGCGTCGTCCGCAAGCGGGCGGTACCTACGTCTACCTGCGCGAAGCCTTCGGCCAGCTCCCAGCGTTCCTGTTCGGCTGGACGATGGCACTGATCAACTACCCAGGCAGCGTGGCCGCCGTGGCGACGACGTTCGCCGACTACGCGTGCCGCGCCACCGGTCTGCCGCACGAGTGGGTCAAGCCGCTCGCCGTCGGCGCCATCAGCTTCATCGTCGCGGTGAATCTGTTCGGTATCCGCGCCGGCGCATGGGTGCAGAACATCTTCACCGTGCTGAAGCTCGGCGCGGTGTCGTTGCTGATCGTCGTCGGTATCTTCCTCGCGCAGGGCCATCTCGGCGCGGCGTTCGCTACCGATCCGACACACGACGTGCCGGCAAGCACGGTGATCGGCGCGATTCTTCCGGCGCTGTTCGCGTACGGCGGCTTCCATTACCTGAACGACCTCGCCGGTGAAGTACGCGAACCGCAGCGCACGCTTCCACGCGCGCTGGGTCTCGGCATGCTCGCCGTCGTCGTCTGCTACGTGCTGGTCAACATCGCCTACATGGCGGGCCTTGGTCACGCCGGCCTCGCCGCAAGCACGGCGCCGGCGGCGGATCTCATGCGTCGCGTGTTCGGCGAATCCGGCGCGACGATCATCGCCGTCGGTATCGCCTGTTCGACGTTCGGTTACTGCAGCATCGCGATCGCCGGTGGTGCGCGCGTGCTGCAGGTGATGAGCGCCGACGGCATGTTCTTCAAGCCGATCGCGCGTATCGACGCGAAGACCGGCGCGCCGCAGTTCGCGCTCGTGGCACTGGGTGGCTGGGCGATCGTGCTGATTCTCTCGGGCAGCTTCAAGGCACTGCTGAACTACACGACCGTGGGCGAATGGTTGTCGCATGCGTTCGGCATCGCGACTATCTTCTGGTATCGCAAGAAGCTGCGCGACGAGCCATCGCCGTACCTCGTGCCGGGTTATCCGCTGCTGCCGCTGGTGTTCACCGTCACGGTGCTGTGCGTGATTGCCGCGACGGCGATCACGGAGCCGGGCGATGCGGGCATGAGTCTGGTGATCATCGCCATCGGCGTGCCGGTTTACTATCTGTGGCGGAAGCGGCTGGGCAAGGTGGGGTGAGTCCCCGTTCATGCCCGGCGTGGCAGATTCCGGGCATGCGTACCTACCTCTCCCTCGCACTACTCTCTCTCAGCGTCTCCGCCCACGCGGCGACCGTCGATCTCGTCCATCCGGCCGACGCCGCGCGCGTCACGACGCGTGACGCCACGCTCGACCCCACCGTGCGCAAGGCCGCCGACGGCGGTGAACTCGTCGCGGTCACCTTCAAACCCTCCGCGTCGCCGTCGCTGATCCTCGCGCCGAAGCAGGGCACCTGGGCCTGGCAGCCGGATGGCACGATGCGCCTGCGTGTGCAGAACGGCATGCCCTGGCCGGTGACGTTGATCGTCGACGTGGCTTCCGGCGACAAGCACCTGAAGACGGTGGTCGGCGTCCCTCCCGGTCCGCCGCAGACGCTGTCGGTGTCGCTGAAGGCGACGTCCCCGCGAGCGTTCGGGATGCAGGTCGGGCCGCCGATGCCGTTTGACGACGGCAAGGAGAAGCGTCTCGTCGCGACGGCGGTGGATGGTGCCGTCGATGCCAACGCGGTGACGTCGGTGACGTTGTCGATGCCGCAGCCGGGCGCGGCGCAGACCGTGTTGTTCGGAAAGCTGGATACCGTAGCGGGCGAGGGCGATCTGCGTGCGGCGTATACCGGGGTGGTGGATCGGTATGGGCAGTACACGCGGGGGACGTGGCCGGAGAAGATCGATAGCGACGAGGGCCTGAAGAACGCCGCCAATCGTCGACAGAGCTGGCTCCCGCCGGTGGCGGCAGGTGGCAAGGCTGCGGTAACCGGCCTGGACCAGTTTGGCGGGCGGACGGATCTGCCGGCGTTACAGGCGACCGGGTTCTTTCATGCGCAGAAGCAGGGCGAGCGCTGGTGGCTGGTGACGCCGGAAGGGCATGCATTTTTCTCGCTGGGCGTGAACGCGGTGAATCTCACCGATGCGCGTACCTATGTGCAGGGACGCGAGTTCATGTTTGCCGACACGTCCGGGGCGAGCGGCAGGTTCGGAGGCGTATCGGACAGTCGCAGCGATCAGGGCTCGCAGCGCGACAACGGCATGAATCACGGGCGTTGGTGGGACATCTATTCGCAGAACGTGTCGCGGACGCTCGGTAACGATTTCGCGGCGGCGTGGCGTAAGCGCAGCGTCGACCGGCTGAAGAGCTGGCGCTTCAACACGCTGGGCAACTGGAGCGATCCGGCGTTCGCCCGCGATCACCGTATCGCCTACACCGTGCCGGTGATCATCAAGGGCGACTTCAACACGGTGAGCACCGGTTACGACTACTGGGGTCGCATGCCCGATCCGTTCGATCCGCGTTTTGCCGCGGCGGCAACGACGGCGGTCGCCAATGCGAGCAAGGGTGTCAAAGACGACCCGTGGTTGCTCGGCTATTTCGCGGATAACGAACTCGCCTGGGCGGGGCAGGGGCCGCAGGGTCGCTGGGCGCTTGCTGTGGGCTCGCTCGTGCAGGGGCCGGAGAGCCCAGCCAAGCAGGCGTTTCTCGCCTACCTGAAAAAGACGCACGGCGATGCCGCGACGTTCGCGAAGGCCTGGGGCGTGGACGTGCATTCGTGGGACCAGGTGGCGGCCAGGGGCTTCAAGGCACCGGATCCCAGCGAAGCGCATCCTGCGGTCGCCGCCGATTACATCGCTTTCCTGAAGCTGTATGCCGACCAGTACTTCCGCACGGTGGCGCAGACGTTGAAGAAAGCCGATCCGCATCACCTCTTCCTCGGCGGACGTCTGGCCGTCCGGACGCCTGAGACCGAGCAGGCCAGTGCGGCCTATGCGGACGTCACCAGCATCAATACGTACACCGACGTGCCCGAGCACGGCTTCGACGTCGCCGCCTTCCGCAAGATGGACAAGCCAATGATGATCACGGAGTTCCACTTCGGATCGGCCGACCGGGGGCCGTTCGGGAACGGAGTCGCCGCCGTCGGCAGCGAGGAGGAGCGCGGCAAGGCCTACGCGCGTTTCGTCGACGCAGCGGTGGCGTCAGGCGTCGTGGTCGGCACCCACTGGTTCCAGTACGTCGACCAGCCGGTGACCGGTCGCATTCTCGATGGCGAAAATTCGCATATCGGGCTGGTCGGCATCACCGACATCCCGTTCGACGGCTTCACGCATGCCGTCACCGTCGCCAATGCGCGCGCAGGCGGTGGATCAGGCGGCGTGCGCTAGGGGTGGGCCGCGGCGCGACCCGCGGGTCACGTCGCGGCCGAGGGCGAACGCTATCGGCTCGGCGATACCGACCAGCGTGCTCAGTGCGACGTTCTGGTTGACCGCGTAACTCATGGAAAACGCGATGCTGAAATGCGTCGCTGCATATTTGATGGTGCGGGCCATGGCCACGTCCTCAATGGGAATAAATCTCATTATGGGGATCGCGGAACACAAGTCCAAGTGATCGTTAAGATGATTCCGATAGGTTTTCCCTATCGATGAATCGCCATCGCCACGACGATCGTCACCACCATCAGGATCGCGACCGTCATGCAGGCGCTGGTCGGTTTGACCCGTCGGGCATCGACCCGGGGCACCAGCCGCCAGATGAGAAACGCGCCCAGCAGCATGTCCAGCACCAGCCAGCCGCGAACCCAGGCCAGTTCCAGCAGCGAGGCATCGATCGGCTGCCCGTGCCGGGTGATCAGGAGCACCGTGCCGCCCAGGCCCAACGCCACCAGCAGCCAGATCAGCATGGCCAGATACGTGCGGTTGAACACCACGGGGGTGCGCTCCAGCCAGCGCAGGACGGACCACCCGATGATGGCGGGGACCACCGCGCCCACGCTGGCGTACAACACCAGCCAGATGGCCGCGGAGAGCAGGGTCAGGATCGTCTGGGTCACGGGGTGGCCCGCATCAGTAGGGAGCGCCGAAGCGACTGAGCGCCTTGCTCATCAGCCACGCCGGGCCGATCAGGAGGTACTGCAGGTCGGTTAGGAAGGAGGGACGTCGCCCTTCGATCCGGTGCCCGATGAACTGGCCGATCCAGGCAACGACAAAGACGGTGATGGCCGACCAGAGCAGGCCGCTCGTGCCGATGTTCCGGTAGAGCGAGTCGGTGACCAGGGCGAGGATGATGAAAGCACCCGCCATGGCGATGCCGATCTTTCGCGAGAGGCGATAGAAGTAGAAGCAGAAGGCCAGGAACATCGCCAGCACCGCCCAGAGGCCCGGGCGACCGAGCCATCCGGGGACGGGAATGAGCCAGAACAGCGCGACCACCGTCCAGGTGATCGCCGGCACGCAGATCCAGTGGATCAGCTGGTTGGTCTCGTTCTGGTGGTCCCGGCTGTAGTTGCCGAACCAGGTGGCTGCATCGCGCATGAGTGGCCCTGTGAAGCGTTAAGCGTCAAGCGCGAGAGTTGACCGTTGGACAACGCGCGTCAATCGTGCGTTGCGGCAAGAGTGATCGTGCGTTGCGGCGAGAGCGGTCGTGCGTTGCGGCGAGAGTGATCGCCGGCGGGGCCGGCTCCTACAGGTCTGCCGTGGCCTGAAAGACACCGCAGAAATGCCGTGCCCTGAGAGACACCGCAGACGTGTAGGAGCCAGCCTCGCTGGCGACCCCACCCGCCTCAGTCCACCCGAATCCCAGCCAGCTTATCCAGCGCCTCGGCATATTTCGACGCCGTCCGCTCGATCACGTCGGCGGGCACTTTGGGCGCCGGTGGCGACTTGTTCCAGCCCAGTTCTTCCAGATAATCGCGGACGAACTGCTTGTCGTAGCTCGGCGGGCTGATGCCGACCTGATACTCGTCAGCCGGCCAGAAACGGGAGGAGTCCGGGGTCAGCATCTCGTCCATCACGTGCAGCACGCCGTGCTCGTCCGTGCCGAATTCCAGTTTGGTGTCGGCGATGATCACGCCACGCTCGGCGGCGTAGGCCGCGGCGAAGGTATAGATCTCCAGGGTGGCCTTGCGTACGGCGTTGGCCAGCTCCTCGCCGACCGCGTCGACGACCACGTCGAAGCTGACGTTCTCGTCGTGATCGCCTACCGCCGCCTTGGTCGACGGGGTGAAGATCGGCTCGGGCAGCTTCTGCGCCTGCTCGAGGCCTTCCGGCAGCCTGATCCCGCAGATGTCGCCGGTCTGCTGATACGACTTCCAGCCGGAGCCGATGATGTAACCACGGGCGATGGCCTCGACCGGCACCGGCTTCAGCCGCTTGGTGATCACCGCGCGTTTCGCATAGAGCGCGGGATCCACGCCGGCCGGCAGCACCGAGGCCACGTCCTCACCGGTGAGGTGGTTCGGCATGAGATGTTTCGTCTTCTCGAACCAGAAGTTGGAGATCTGGGTCAGCATTTCGCCCTTGCCCGGAATCGGATCGGGGAGCACCACGTCGAAGGCCGACAGCCGATCGGTCGCCACCATCAGCAGGCGGTTGCCGGGCAGGGCGTAGACGTCACGCACCTTGCCGCGATGGATGAGCTCCAGGCCCGGCAGGTCGGATTGCGAAAGGGTGGTCGGCACGGGGTGACTCCGATGAGGGGCGGTTCGAAGTCGGTCATTGTACCGGGGGTAGGGTGTGGCTCCCACCGGGGGTGAGGGATTTCGCGCGCGGTGCGCGCGCCTGCGCGCAGGCGGACGCGGTCCGCCTGCTAGAATTCGGGGTTACTGCCCCCATTGCCCTGCCATGCGATTTCTATTGACCGCGGCGCTTGCCCTGGCCCTCTCCGCCCCCGTCCTCGCCGCACCGCCTGTGAAGCCGGCGCGCCTGGGCCTGTGTGCGGCGTGCCACGGGGAAGACGGCATGGCGCGGATCCCCGGCGCGCCCAATCTGGCCGGGCAGAAGCTCGACTATCTGCGCGAAGCCTTGCGCCAGTACCGTGACGGTCGCCGCGACATCCCCGTGATGCGCGCGGCGACGGGCCCTCTCACCGACGCGGAAGTCGACCAGCTGGCTCAGTGGTTCGCCGCACAGACCCCCACCAGGGCCGCTCCATGAATTTCACCGGCACTCTTATCGGCGCAGTCCTTGGCATGTGGGCGACCCACAACCTGCTCGGCGCCCTCATCGGCGGCGCGCTCGGCTTCATGTTCGATGCCAGTCGCCAGCAGCAACGTCGCCGTACGCCCGCACAGGGTGGCTACATCGCACCGCTGTTCGCGCTGATCGGCGCCGTGGCCAAGGCCGACGGACGGATTTCCGAAGCGGAAATCGCCATCGCCGAACGGCTGATGGTGCGCATGAACCTCGATCAGGAGCAGCGTCGCCAGGCCATCGACGCGTTCAACGAGGGCAAGCAGCCCGAGTTCAACGCGACCGAAGTCATCGACGAGCTGCGTCAGTGGGTCGGTCATCGTCGCGACCACGCGTTCCCCGTGATCGACGTGGTCATCGAGACGGTGCTCGCCGAGGGTGGCAATCCGTCGACCGAAAAGATGGGCATCCTGCGCCAGCTGGCTTTCGCGCTGCGGGTAAGCGACATGGAGCTCATGGCGCTGATGGCGATGAAGGGCTATGCCTGGAACGCCACCGGCGGCGGCCGCTCGTACGGTGGCGGGCAGGGTGGCGGTGGATACGTGCCGCCGCAGCGGAATACCGCCGGTCCGGACCCCTACGCGGTCCTCGGCATCCAGCGCGGCGCCGACGATCGCGCGATCAAGCGGGCCTATCGCAAGCTGATTTCCGAGCATCACCCGGATCGCCTGGGCGACCTGCCGGACGACATGCGTCGCCGGGCGGAAGCGCGGGCCAGCGAGATCAATGCGGCCTACGAGCGGATCAAGGCGGAGAAGGGGTTTAAATGATGACGCGAAGCGCCATCATGTAGGAGCGCGCCCCGCGCGCGACCTTCCGTAATACCGCGACAAAACGCGTCATCCCCGAACGGCTAACGGTACCCATCATGTCCAGGCAATCACCCGTCATCGCCCCCTCCATCCTCTCGGCCGACTTCGCCCGCCTGGGTGAGGACACCCGCAAGGTGCTCGATGCCGGCGCGCAATGGGTGCACTTCGACGTGATGGACAACCACTATGTGCCCAACCTCACGATCGGGCCGATGGTGTTGAAGGCGCTGCGCGATTACGGCATCACCGAGCACATCGACGTGCACCTGATGGTCAAGCCGGTGGATCGCATCGTCCCGGACTTCGCCAAGGCCGGCGCACGCAGCATCAGCTTCCATCCGGAGGCCAGCGAGCATGTGGATCGCACCATCCAGCTGATCCAGGGCGAGGGCTGTGAGGCCGGCCTCGTGTTCAATCCGGCCACGCCGCTGAACTGGCTCGACTACGTGATCGACAAGATCGACATGATCCTGATCATGTCGGTGAATCCCGGCTTCGGCGGTCAGAAATTTATCCCTGGCGCCCTGGAAAAGATCCGTCATGTGCGTGAGCGCATCGACGCCAGCGGCCGCAACATCCGTCTGGAAGTGGATGGCGGCGTCAATGCCGACAACATCGGCCAGATCGCGGCGGCGGGTGCCGACACCTTCGTCGCCGGCTCGGCGATCTTCAACGCGCCGGATTACGCCGATGTGATCCGTCGGATGCATGCGGCGATCGGCGGCTAAACAAGTTTTCACGAGACAATAGCGAACTGCGTAGTATTGTAATCTCCAGTTCTCGGGGTGAGAGCCTACTGGAGGATGCGCACATGAAGTCGTTGTCCGTATTAGCCCTCACCGCGATGCTCGTCGCTCCCGCCGCTTTTGGCGCCGAGCGACCCCAGCCGCTCCCCGATCAGAAAGACATCGTCGCCAAGTCGCTGCTGCCGTGCCCCGGCGGTCTCGAGCGCTTTCTTCCCGGCGATTACTATTTCTGTTCCGCCGCCCGCAATTATTGGTCCGGCCATCCGGGCCTCGCACGCGAAAGCCTGAAAAACGCGGCACAGTGGGCAAGCAAGCCGGCGCAATACGCGCTCGGCATCATGTATTTCAACGGCGACCGGGCGGAAAAGAATCGTCCGCTGGGTCTTGCCTGGCTGGCGCTCGCCGCCGAGCGGCACGATCCCGCCTACGAACCGGCCTTCATCTCGGCTTACAAAGAGGTGTCGCCGGAAGAGCTGGCGCACGCCAACGCCTATTGGCAGGACCTGAAGAAGACTTACGGCGATCCGGTGGCCGCCCCGCGTGCCGAAAAACGCTTCGACCGCGAATACGCCCAGATCGCGTGGGCCGTCAACTTCGGCGGAAGCATTTTTGTCGACGGTGTGACGGTTCCCTATAACGACGCGATGGCGAACGACCTGCCGTTGCAGAGTGGGTTTACGCTGGGCCGCATGCTGCAATCGCAGAAGGCCATGTACTTCTACGGTTACGATAGCCATGTCTTCGTGGGCGACGCCGAGCTGGTGCCGATCAGTCAGGTCGCGTCTCGCAAGGACGACTGACGCTTGGGGACACCCGTGCACGTCACGGGTCAAGGTGCGTTTAACGGACTAACTTTCATAGCTGCCGGGGAGGCAGGTGCATGAAAATCTTTCGGACTCTTTCTTTCGTTCTCATGGCGACCGCATCGGTCGGTGCTTCGGCGATGGCGAATACCGCTCAGCCTGCGGATCCCCGGGCCCTGTTGCGCAAGGTCAACGCGTACTGCCCTGGCGGCATCGAGCGCATCCTGCCCGGCGAGTACTACTTCTGCGCCGCCGCCCGCGACTTCGGTAAGAACCACGATGCCCGGGCCCGCGAACGTCTTCGCGATGCCGCTTACTGGGCGAGCAAGCCGGCGCAGTACGTGCTCGGGCTGATGTACTTCAACGGCGACGATGGCCCGATCAATCGTCCGTTGGGCGTGGCCTGGCTGGCACTTGCATCGGAACGCCACGATCCACGCTTCGAGCCGGCATTCGCCAAAGCCTACCTGCAACTGTCGCCTGCGGAGAAAACTCAGGCGGACGCCTACTGGGTCGACATGCGCGAAAAGTACGGTGACAGGACCGCGGGGACGCGCGCGCACCGGATCTATCTGGCCGAGATGCGTAATCTGCAAGCCGCTTTGATGTTCGGCGGTTCCGTCTTCATCGACGGCATTGCGCCTCCGAATGGCGATTCGGTCGGTTCGTTCAATGGTCCGGGTGGCGCGCGCGCTTCCAGCGTGGGTAGCGGATCCACGGGTTTCACAATACAGCGTCTGATCGGAAAGTCCGGCGATGAGTTCTTCCGGGGCCTCAATGGGACGGTCACCGTCGGCGATGCCGAAATGGTGCCGCTGGGCAACGTCGTGACGAAGGCGTCGCCGAAGGCCGACTGAGGCCATGAAAAAGCTCCCCCGTCCGGTGCCGGATGGGGGAGTGAAGGAAGCTCCGGCAGGAGCGTCGGGGGAAAGGGTCAGTGCACGCCGAACAAGACGCCGAGCAGCAGAGCGCCCAGCGCCAGGGTGACGCGCAGGGGCTCGAAGTCGCGTTCGAGTTCGGTGTTGTCAGCGTCGGGTTTGGTCATCGTCGGTTCTCCTCGGCGCCGGTCGGCGCGCCGTCATGCCTAGTTGAATGCCGCACGCGGCGGGCGAGGCGTCCCATAAGGGGCAATCCGCGGATGGTTTATGGCAAAGCGAAGGCAAAGACTTCGTGCACGGCGGTTCGCGGCGATGTATAGGGCGAAACGCGGGCAATCGCGGCGCAGGCCTTGCGCCCGCCGGTCCCCCATAGCACCCTGCGCACGCCGATCCTCCACACGGAATGCCCATGGCCCGCAGCATCGCCATCGTCGAAGACGAACCCCTCATCCGCGCCAACTACGTCGAAGCCCTCAACCGCTTCGGTTACGAGGCCCGCGGCTACGGCTCACGCCGCGATGCGTCGACGGCCTTCGCCATGCGTCTGCCGGAACTGGTCATCATCGACATCGGCCTGGGCGACGAGCCGGAAGGCGGTTTCGATCTTTGCCGCGAGCTCCGCGCCAAATCGGCCACGCTGCCGATCATCTTCCTGACCGCACGTGATTCCGACTTCGACGTCATCTCCGGCCTGCGTCTGGGTGCCGACGACTATCTGTCCAAAGACACGAGCCTGCACCAGCTGGCCGCCCGAATCGCGGCGTTGTTCCGCCGCATCGAATCGCTCAAGGCCCCCGCCGCGAGCGAAACCGTAATCGAACACGGTCCGCTGAAGCTCGAGTCCGAGCGCATGCGCGTCCTGTGGAACGGCATCGAGATTCCGCTCACGGTGACCGAGTTCTGGATGGTGCATACGCTGGTGCGGTTCCCGGGTCACGTGAAGAATCGCGATCAGCTGATGCGTGAAGCGGAGCTCGTCGTGGACGATGCGACGATCACCTCGCACATCAAGCGCATTCGCAAGAAGTTCATCGCGCTGGCGCCCGAGTTCGATGCGATCGAAACGGTGCACGGGGTCGGATATCGCTGGACGCCGTGAGCCTCCGCCAGAAACTCCTCCTCGTCGCCCTCTGCACCCTGGCCCTTCCGGTCGCCGGGTGGCTCTACGTGCGTCAGATGGAGACACTGCTCCGCGAAGGCCAGGCCCAGGCACTCGTGGCCAGCGCGCGAGCCATGGCCCGCAGCCTCGTCGTGGTCGATGCACCGTTGCCGCCGGCGGGGCCGGCCTGGTTCCTCCAGCGCGCCAACGTGCCGATCACCATCGACGGTTATGCCGACGACTGGGCCTCGCTCAGCCCCTGGGCGCAGCCTTTCGGCAAAAACTCCCGGGTGATGCTGGCCGAGGACGACCACTGGGTCTATTTCTACATCGACGTGCGGGCGACGCATCGCCGTCGCGCCGACGCGGCCGACCGCCTCGCGCTCAACGCCGATCACCTCATCGTCTCCATCGCCAGCGGCGACGATAGCCAGCGCTACCTGATGGCCAGCGCCGCGCCCGGCGCGACGACGGCCATCGCACTGGATGCCGATGCGGGCGTGTTGCCCGATCGCATCAACGCGCAGTGGCAGGAAGACGGCAGTGGTTTCCGCGCGGAGTTCCGGCTGCCTCGCGGCTTGCGCCTCGATCGCTTCGGCCTCGGCGTCCACGTCGCCGCGGACGGTGATCCCGATCCGCTGACCGCCGACAACCGGCCGCTGATCGATTTCTCCGCGCCGCTGTCGCAGGAAGTGGCGCGTCTGGCGCCGGACGGCGTGCGCGTACGTATTCTCTCGCCCGACGCGTGGCTTGTCGCACAGAGCGGCAAGCTGGCGCTGCCGGACCTGCCCGCAGGCGATCGTCCGGGTTGGTTCGCTTCGCTGGTCTATCGCTCGCTGCTGGCGACCCGTCTGGATAGTGACAGCGCGTGGGCCGAAGACGCTCCACGTATCGACCTGCCGGAAGTGCGCGAAGCCATGCAAGGCAAAACCGCCACCGCGTGGCGCGCGGGTGAGGCGCGTGGGAGTGTCGTACTCGCCGCCGCCATGCCGATCCAGATGCAAGGCAAGTCCCACGGCGTGGTGCTGCTCGAACAACCCAGTCGCGCGGTGCCGCTGCTGGCGAACCGCGCGCTGTTCGGTCTGCTGCTGACGAGCTTCGCCGTGCTGCTGGTCGCCGGTGGTGTGCTGCTGTTGTTCGCGACGCGACTGACCATTCGCCTGCGTCGTCTGCGCAACGCCGCCGAACGCGCGCAGGCGAATGATGGTCGTCTGGACGGCCCATTCCCTCTGACCGATGCCACCGACGAACTCGGTGACCTCGCGCGCAGCTTCGAGCGGCTCTTCGAAGTGGTGGGCGGCTACACCGATTACCTGCGGACGCTGGCATCCAAGCTCTCGCACGAACTCAACACGCCGCTAGCCATCGTCAAATCGTCGCTGGACAACCTCGATCACGCAGGACTGCCGCCGGAAGCCGCGCCTTATCTGGCCCGTGCGCGTGACGGCGTGGCACGTCTCGGCCAGCTGGTGCGAGCGATGAGCGAAGCAAGCCGCATGGAGCGCGCCATCGCATCGGCGGAAGCCGAGGACGTCGACCTCGCCGACATCGTGCGCGGCTGCGCCGAGGGCTACCGCGCACTGGCAGGCGATCGCCGCCTCGACGCCGAACTGCCTCCCACGCCGGTCCCGATGCATTGCTCGCCCGAGCTGATCGCGCAGGCGCTGGACAAGCTGTTCGACAACGCGTTGTCGTTCACGCCACCCGGCGGATGGTTGCGCATCGCCCTGACGCCGACCGTCGACGGCGCGGACATCGAGCTGTCCAACGAAGGGCCGCCGCTGCCCGCGGCGATGCAGGGGCGTCTGTTCGATTCGCTGGTCAGTCTGCGCGACAAGGCGACGCCTGGTGACGCGCCACATCTCGGCCTCGGCCTGTACGTCGTGCGTCTGGTCGCCGAGCGCCATCAGGGGAGTGCCAGTGCGCGGAACCTCGAGGGCGGGGTGGCGTTTACGCTGCATTTGAAGGGGTTGCCGAGGCAGCGACTAGGCTGATTCGACAGTCCGGCGGGCCCGGCCTTGACGGACTTCTGCCGGAGCTACGGGCCCCGGAAGGTGAGTCCTTCAGAGTCATCGGCCAGCGTCCATCGTTT
Source organism: Luteibacter sp. 22Crub2.1 (assembly GCF_900167995.1). Taxonomy (NCBI): domain Bacteria; kingdom Pseudomonadati; phylum Pseudomonadota; class Gammaproteobacteria; order Lysobacterales; family Rhodanobacteraceae; genus Luteibacter; species Luteibacter sp. 22Crub2.1. The sequence goes on along the minus strand of NZ_FUYT01000009.1, from coordinate 197,583 downwards.
GGAAGAAAGGAGGAAAAGGATGAAGTCGATCTGTGCGGTTGTCATCGGTATGGCGTGGTTGACGCAGTCCGTCGGCGCACTGGCCGGGGACGCGGACCAGGGGGTGAGACGGGGAACTCCGAAAGGTGTCTCCGAGAGCTTCTTCGCCTGCACAGACCGGGCTGGCGGCGACATCGTTGGGCTGGGCAACTGTTCAACCGCCGAAAAGAAGGTTCAGGACGCGCGCCTCAACAAGGCCTATTCGGCTCTGATGAGCAAGCTCGATAGCCAGGGCAAGGATCATCTGCGCGCCGCCGAGCGGGCCTGGATCGAATTCAACGCCAGGTCCGTCGACACGGAACTGGACGTGCGGAGCAGCGAGAAGACCGCAAACATCGACGCGTCGATCAACGAAATTTATCGATACGCGGAGCGAGCCAATACGCTCGAGGGTCTGCTTTCCGTTGTGGGTGATTGAATGGATGCTGCGTCACATGCGGCGTACTCAACGACATACGCAAGGCACTCGTGGCGCACTCCAGAGCCTGGCTTTTGGACGAAGTTCGGGTCCAGGTAGCAAAAAGGGCGGCTTCCGCGTGGAACCGCCTGTCCCAACCCCAGGGCCTGGGCCTACAATCGGGGGTCACTCCAAGGTCACCCCCGAGACCCATGATCTCCCGCGAACAATTCGACGCCTACGCCGCGCAGGGCTACACCCGCATTCCGCTGGTACGCGAGGTCTTTTCCGACCTCGACACGCCGCTGTCGGTGTATCTCAAGCTGGCCGATGGCCCGTACACCTTCCTCTTCGAGTCGGTCGAGGGTGGGGCGACCTGGGGACGCCACTCGATGATCGGCTTGCCGGCGCGGCGGGTGTACCGCCTGCGCGGCCATGAGCTGGAAGTCGAGGAGAGCGGCGAGGTTATCGAGCGCCGCCACCTCGAGGATCCGCTGGGCGAGATCGAGTTGCTGCGCAAGCAGTACGAGGTGCCGCAGTTGCCGGGTCTGCCGGACTTCACCGGTGGGCTGGTCGGGTACTTCGGTTTCGAGACGATCGGCTACATCGAAGAGCGCCTCGCCCAGTGGGACAAGAAGGACGAGCTCGGTACGCCCGACGTTCTGCTGATGCTCGCCGACGAAATCGCGGTGTTCGACAACCTCAAGGGTCGTCTGTACCTCATCGTGCATGCCGACCCCTCGCGTCCTCAGGCCTACGCGGAAGCCTCGCGCCGCCTGGATCAGCTGGCCTTCCGCCTGCGTCAGGGCGGCGTTTCGTACCCGCAGCTGCTGCAGCCCGCCGCGCTGGACGAGTCGGATTTCAAGTCGAGCTTCACCCGCGAAGAATACGAGGCGATGGTGCGCAAGGCACAGGAATACATCCTTGCCGGCGATATCTTCCAGGTCGTGCCTTCGCAGCGCATGAGCGTCGGTTTCAACGCGCGTCCGGTGGACGTCTACCGCGCATTGCGCGCGACCAATCCGTCGCCGTACATGTTCTTTATCGACATCGGTCCGACGCAGATCGTCGGCTCGTCGCCGGAAATTCTCGTCCGCCTGAAGAACGGCCGCGTGGTGTTGCGTCCCATCGCCGGCACGCGCCGTCGCGGCAAGGACGAGGCCGAGGACATCGCCCTCGAGACCGAGCTGCTGGCCGATCCGAAGGAGCGCGCCGAGCACCTCATGCTGATCGACCTCGGCCGCAACGATGTCGGCCGCGTCAGCCAGACGGGGACCGTGGAGCTGGCCGAGTCCTTCGTGGTCGAGCGCTACTCGCACGTGATGCACATCGTCTCCCAGGTAGAAGGCGACATCCGTGGCGATCTTTCCTACATGGATGTCATCAAGGCGACCTTCCCGGCCGGTACCGTCAGCGGGGCGCCGAAGGTCCGCGCCCTGGAGATCATCCAGGAGCTGGAACCGTTCAAGCGCAACATCTACGCTGGCGCCATCGGCTGGCTCGGCTGGTGGGGCGACGCCGACACGGCGATCGCCATCCGCACCGCCGTGATCCAGGATGGCCGCCTGCACGTGCAGGCGGGCGGCGGTGTGGTCTATGACTCCGATCCGGCCGCCGAGTGGGAAGAGACGATGAACAAGGGCCGCGCGTTGTTCCGCGCGGTGGCGCAGGCGGCCAAGGGCCTCTAATTTTTGCGGGGCCCTTGCCGATAACCGCCAGGGCGTCGTAAAAATGCGCGCCGCAACCACGCAACGACCTGGCAGCACTCACTTCACGGATCGATTGAACGCATGAGCAGCACACGCACTTTCATCGCGGCAGGAAGCATCGCCATCATGGCCGCCGCCGTTCCGGCGCAGGCCCGTGAGCCCTTCACCGACGACGTCGCCTCGCGGACGCAGGCGCTGGCGTTGCTGGAAACCCTCAATGCCGACCTGCTCAGCCATCCCAGCGCCACGCTCACGCTCGAGCGCTGGTGCGGCGATCATGCGCTGGCTGGCGAGGCGAAGATTCTCGCCCGTCGGGTGAAGGGGCAGGACAAGGCCCTGCCTGACGAGGCGCGGCAGACGCTGGGTATCGGTCCGGATGAGCCGGTGCGTTATCGCCGGGTGCAGCTGGCCTGCGGCGATCACGTGCTGTCCGAGGCCGATAACTGGTACGTGCCGTCGCGCCTCACCCCGGAGATGAACCAGATTCTCGACAGCACCGACCAGCCGTTCGGCAAGGTCGTCCAGGCGCTGCACTTCCGTCGCCAGACGATCAGCGCGGACCTGCTGTGGACGCCGCTGCCCAAGGGCTGGGAGATGGATGCGCCATTGCCCGTGGCGCACAAGGGGGCTCTGGCGATCCCGCACGAGGTGCTGAGGCACCAGGCGGTACTGTTCACCGAGGGGAACCAGCCGTTCAGTCTCGTGGTGGAGACTTACACGTCCGAGGTGCTGGCGTTCGGTCGCAGATAGTCGCCCGGCTCTCACCAAGCGCTTAGCCCATCCGGCCGACTAGGCAGGGCCTCGCCTCCGTTCGAAGCTGTACGTCACGGCATGATGGAGACGAGCAGATGCCTCTGGCGACAGCGAGCTTGCGCAAGACCCACGCGAGCGGCCTGACGGGTATGAACCCGCTCGGGGCGATGCTCGTCGTTGCGCATGAACCGCGCCTCGGCCCGCAGCCCAATTCACTGGATAACGCTGTGTCCTGCGCGACGCACTGGGTGCAGTTGTCCGACAACCGCCGACCGGATGCGATGTGGCTCGAGGCGGGCGCGATGATGCAGCGGATCGTGCCGCGTGCGGAGTGGGTGCGCTATATGCGCAAGATCCGTCTCGATCGTGGCTTGCTTGTGGGCCGGGAGTGGTTCGAGGTGACACGCGTGCGGGACCCGGTCGGTCTCCCTGCGGGCGACTATCTCAACGTCATTTTCGTCGCGCATTTCGCCCGCGCGGCGTTGTTCGAGACGGTTTCGCTGGCACCCGGGAACTCGGGCTGGATGCCGGTGGGCTATGTGATCCGGCCGGTGCAGCGCGAGATCAAGTTCGCGTAGGAGAGTTTCGGTGCGCTCGGTAGGCTGCCGGGGGCACAACCCTTTTCGGAGCGATGGCATACTCACCGTCTGAGTTTTAGACGGGGTGTTCCTCATGTCCGATTTCGATCCGCCGGCGCGCGAATACACGCGGCCGCAGATGACGCGCGGTGTGGACCCGCAGCGCATGAACTGGCTGTGGCAACTGATCCTTCAGTCGACGGATCTTGATCCGGCGGACGTGCGCAAGGCGCTCAACGCGATGGGTGTCGCCGCGACCGAGAAGCGCATGAAGAGCTGGCAGGTCGGCGACCGCGATGAGGATTATTTCCCGCTGACGATCGCGGAGCTGGAGCGGAATCTGCGCGCGGTCGTCGCGTGGAAGAAGGTCAGGAGTGACGCTGCGTCTGCGTCTGCTGCGGAAGCAGCGCCGGCCGGTGGTGCTTCCGTCGCATCATCCGACGCCGCCTCAGCGGCATCGGACGACAGCAGCGATCAGGCGTAACGCTCGGACAGGAACCGGTAGAACGCGCGAAGCCCCTGCGCTTCGCCCCCGCGCGGATGCGCCGGCGTGTCGCCGTCGTTCCACGAGTAAGTGTCCAGGTGCATCCAGTTCTGATTTTCGGGCACGAAGCGCTCGAGATACAGCGCCGCGGTGATCGCACCGGCATGACGCGATGCGCCGGAGTTGGCGAAGTCGGCGATGTACGAGTCCAGCATGCGCCGGTACGGGCGCCACAACGGCAGGCGCCACAGCGGATCGGCGGAGACTTCCGCGGCACCGATGACGTGATCGGCGAGCTGGTCGCGATTGGTGAACAGTGCGGGCACTTCGGGACCGAGTGCGACGCGCGCGGCGCCGGTGAGGGTCGCGAAGTCGACGATCAGGTCCGGTGCCTGCTCGACCGCGAAGGCGATAGCGTCGCACAGCACCAGGCGGCCTTCAGCGTCGGTGTTATCCACTTCCACCGTCATGCCGGCGCGGGTGCGAATGACTTCGCCCGGACGCATGGCGTTGCCGCTGATCGCGTTCTCGACGGCGGGCACCAGGAGCGTCAGACGCACCGGCAGCTTCGCCTGCATGATGAGGCCGGCCAGCGCGATCGCGTGTGCCGCGCCGCCCATGTCCTTCTTCATCCAGCGCATGCCGTCGGACGGTTTGATGTCGAGGCCGCCGGTATCGAAGCACACGCCCTTGCCGATGATCACCAGCTTCGGGTTCGAATTCTTGCCCCAGGTCAGCTCGATCAGACGCGGCGCACGATGGCTCGCGCGACCCACGGCGTGGATCGTGGGGAAGTTGGCGGTGAGCAGTTCATCGCCGACCCACTCGCGCACCTTGGCCTTGTGCGTCGTCGCGTGGGCGCGGATGGCCTCGGCGAGATGCTCGGGGCCCATGTCTTCGGTCGGCGTGTTGACCAGATCGCGTACCTGATAGGTCGCGTCGATGATCGGCTGCAGCGAGCGCAGCGTCGCCGAGTCCACCAGCAGCTGCGCCGGTGCGCGACCGCGCGAGCGATACCGGTCGAAACGGTAGGCGCCCAGCGCCCAGCCGAGTGCGACCAGATCGGGATCGGCGGGAATACTTTCCTTGGCGATCTCGTAGGTGCCTTCCGGCAACCGGTAGGGCAGAGCGCCCAGCGCCATGATCGGTTCCGACGGATCCACACCCACCAGTACCCGCTCGATCACGCCATGGGTGTCGGGCAGCAACAGCACCGCGCCGGGGTTGGGGCGGAAATTCGTCGAGACCATCCACTGGCGATGGGCGGCGGTCAGCCGGGCTTCGAGGGCCGGGATGCTGGACGCATCGACCATCTCGACAGGAATGGCGCGGCGCTTACCGGACCTGGTTTCGATCAGCGATGGCATCAGGCCTCCCGAGCCCAGCGACGGAGATGTTGCCGCTATTCTAGCTGTCAGCGACCGTCGACGCTTCTATCCAGTCGGCAAGCGACATCATGTCAGCGAATTCCAGGTCCGGCGCAGGCCCATGCGACCACGTTTCGCCGTGGCGATTGAGCCAGACCGTACGCATGCCGGCCTCGCGCGCACCGACCACATCGAGCAACGGATCGTCACCAACGTGAAGAACGTCTTCAGGCGCGACGCCCAGGGCGTCAGCGGCGGCAAGGAAAATACGCTTGTCAGGTTTGGCGACACCGACGCCCGCGGCATTGAGGCGCGTGTGGAAGAGATGGTGGAGGCCGATGACCTCCAGATCCGCGTTGCCGTTGGAAATCGCGACGATCGGCACACGCTCGACGATGCGGTTGAGTGCGGGAAGGCTGTCGGGATACAGCTCGACGTTGTTGCGCGCCGCGAAGTAGATGCGCCAGAGCTCGTCGACCGGAGCGTCGTCGATACCGCAGGCGGCGAAGGCGTGGCGGATGGTCAGCCGACGCTGTTCGCTGAAATCGTGCGAGAGATGCGTGTGGTCGCGGGCGACCTGCTCGCGGAGCTCACGCATGGCCTCAATGGGCCATGCGTTTGCGACTTCAGGATGATGCTCTTTCAGCCATCGGTCCACGCAGTGCTCGGCTTCGATCAGGGCCGGCATGACCGGCCACAGGGTGTCGTCGAGGTCGAGGGATACGGCGCGGACCGGCACGGCTTAGCGGGCGCCGACCTTCAGCACCTGACCCGGATGGACATTGTTGTCCTTCAGGCCGTTCATCGCGCGAAGCTGGTTCACGTCGACGGCGTTCTTCTTGGCGATCGAGTAGAGCGTGTCGCCAGCCGACACCTTGTAGGTGCGCGACGCGGCGGCAGGCTTCTTCTCAGCCTTGGCGACTTCCTTCGCGGCCGGCTTGGCAGCGGCCGGCTTCGCCGCCGGTGCCGCTTCGGCGACCTTCGGCGTTTCCACCTTCGTCGACTTCTCCGTCGCATCGACCGGAGCCGCCGGCTTGGCGACCTGCTTGCCCTTCACCGTGACGGCGTCGGCCGTGACCTTGGCGAACTTGCCGCCGACCTTGGCGTTGTCGGAGACCGTGACGGCTTCCGAACGGACGCCCGCGAAGCCGACGTGTGCCGAGGTGCTGACGCTGGCGACGACGCGTGCGAACTGCGACGGCTCGGCCGTGGTGGAGGCGACGGAGCCCTTGGCTTCTTTCGCGACCTTGGCGCCCTTGCCAGCGACCTGAGCCTTGGCGACCGCGGTTTCCTTGGCGACCTGGGCGGCCGGGGTAGCGGCAGCAGCCACGGTCGGCGTAGTCATCGCCTGACCCACGTTGGCACGCGTGCCGACGGTGGAAGCGATCTTCGCGCGACGGGCGGCGTCGTTGGAGGCCAGCGAAGCGCCATCGGCATACGGCACGAGGCTGTGCGAGCGGAGCAGCGAGCTACCGGCGCTGGAGGTGACGAAGCTGATGAATTCCTTGACGTCGGCGGCCTTCGGGCTGGTCTCGTTCGACACCAGATACAGCTCGGTGTAGAGCGGATACGCGCCGCTGCCGACCGTCGACATCGAGGGCGTGACGCCGTCGATCGAGAGGATCTTCACCTTCTTGTTCGAGGAGGCGCCCGCGAGGGTCGTGGCGCCCAGGCCCTGCTTGTCGAGGGTCACACCCTCTTCGAGCTTGGCGACGTTGACGTACAGGCGCGGGGCGGCGACCGGCTGGTTGCCGCGACCGAACAGCAGCTTGCGCAGGCTGTATTCCACGCCGTCGCCCGGGCTCGCCACCGCGTAGAGATTGATCGGCTGGTCAGCGCCGCCGAGCTCCTTCCAGTTGGTGATCTTGCCCATGTAGATCTCGTGCAACTGCATGAGCGTGATGTTGCTCACCGGGTTGGACGGGTAGGTGACCATGACCAGCGCGTCCCACGCGACCGGCGTAAAGGTCAGCGACTGCTCGGCGCCGCCGATACCCGGGCGTGCCGAGCCGGCGATGTCCGCCGTGCCCTTGGCGACGGCGTCGATACCGGAGGCGGTGTTGAACGGCTGGAGCTCGATCTTGCCTTTGCCGGATTTCTCCCAGGCCTTGGCGACATCGGTAACCACGCCGCGGGCGGTGGTGATGTCACCGCGCCACACCAACTGGGTGCCGGCGGCGAATACGGTGGCGGAGGCACTGAGGCCGATCAGCGTGGCGGTGAACAGTCGCGCAAGACGAAGAGACATGGACGGCAAGAACCTCGGGACGGAAGCGGGGTTGGGCAATGGGGCGCCATTGTGGGCTAAGGCGGGCCCGCGCGCACCATTGGCGTCATTCAGCATCCTGCCGAGGGGAAACGGAACGTAGGCTGTCGGGGCAGCCACACCTGTAGGAGCGCGCCCCGCGCGCGACGTCTTTTAAGGCGGGGCCTTGAAATTCCTCGTGAAACCGGGTCGCGCGCGGGGCGCGCTCCTACAGGACGGCGTAGTAGATGGCGTTGTCCCTCACGAGCGTCAGCATCAGCTGTCCCGGAATCGGCACCCCTACCGGCAGCCCCTTCACCGAGACGATCTTCCGCTGGCCGATGCCGACGACGATGTCGCCGTCCTTCAGTCCGGCGCGATCGGCGGCCGAGCCGGGCTTCACTCCGGTCAGGGCCACACCGAACAGCCCGCCGGCCTTCTGCTCCGCCGTGAGGTCGCTCAAGGTCACCCCGCTCAGCCGCCGGTCCACCTTGCCGCCATCCAGCGTGGTCAGTCGCGGCGCGGTAATGGTGGCCTCGATGTCTCTGGACGCCCCCTCCCGCTTCACCGACAACGTCACCTTCGCGCCCAGCGGCAACAAACCCTCCGCATTCCGCACGTCCTGAGAACTCCGCACCGGCTTCCCATTGATCGCCGTCAACACGTCACCCGATTGCAGCCCCGCGCCATCGGCAGGCGATCCCGCATTCACCTGCGTGACCACCGCGCCGGTGGTGTCCTTCACCCCCAATGCGGCGGCGATACGCGGGGTCAGGTCCTGCACCTCCACGCCGAGGTTTCCGCGACGGACCTTCCCGTACGCGAGCAGCTGCTTCATCACGCCTGTCGCCAGGTCCGTGGGAATGGCGAAGCCGATGCCGACGTTGCCGCCCGACGGCGTGAAGATCATCGAGTTGATGCCGACCAGCTCGCCGCGCAGATTCACCAGCGCACCGCCGGAATTGCCGGGATTGATCGAGGCATCCGTCTGGATGAAGTTCTGGAAGCCCTTGCCCAGGCCCGAACGTCCCAGCGCGGAGACCATGCCAGACGTCGCCGTCTGACCGAGCCCGAACGGATCGCCGACGGCGACGACGAAATCGCCCACTCTCAATTGAGAAGAGTCAGCGATCGGCAGCGCCTGCAATTTGTCGGCAGTGATCTGAAGCAGCGCCACGTCGGTATCCGGGTCGCTGCCGATCAGTTTTCCCTTGAAGTCTCGGCCGTCCTGCAGCGTCACGGTGATATCGTCCGCGCCCCCGACGACATGGTTGTTCGTCAGTACGTAGCCCTTCGCCGCGTCGATCACCACGCCCGAACCCAGGCTCTGCTCCACGCGTTCGCGTGGCACGCCCTGGTTGCCGAACAGCTGGCGAAACAGCGGGTCGTCAAAATACGGGTCGCGTGCCCGCACGCGCGTTTTCGTCGAGATGTTGACGACGGCCGGCGTCACCTTCGCGAGCATCGGTGCCAGCGAGGGCAGGGGCTCGCCGTTGACGGCCGGTGGCAGGGAGGCGAACGCGGGCGAGGCGAGGGCCATCGCCAGGGCGGCACCGAGGGACAGAATCGGCGAGCGCCGGGGTGTGTATACGGGCATGAACGAACTCCTTGGCTGTGTGCTCCGCGCACGTGGATCGCCGCTTTCGACCACATTCGTGTCGCCGGGTTTCAAACAGTGAGACGCGCGCCGATGACACTTTACATCGCCCCCCTCCGGGGTTAAGGTTCCCACCGGTCGCAACCACAACATCTTGTGTTCCTCTGTTCGCTATTTACCAAGTGCTGGTGTTGCGGATCATCAGGTTCAAGCTACAAACCTTCGTCCTCCAAGGCATTTTTGCCGCCGGGCGAGGGTGGCAAGGATGGTCGCTGCAACTCCGGGGGGAGGGGTAGCGACGGTGGGGCCGACGACAGCCCAATAACACGGCCTACAGAAGCCGAGACACGAGGACGACACATACATGAGCACTTCACGTGCACAAGCCATGGGGCTTGAGACCGCGGCCATTCCGCTTCAGCCCGCCTCGTACGACATCTGGGACAAGAAGTACCGGCTGAAGGCCAAGTCGGGCGTTCCCGTCGACGACTCGGTCGACGGCACCTACCAGCGCGTCGCCCGCGCACTCTCCGACGTGGAAGCCACCGACGAGCTGCGCGCCCACTGGTACGAGCGCTTCCTCTGGGCCCTGCGCCGCGGTGCCATTCCCGCCGGTCGCATCACGTCCAACGCCGGCGCCCTCGCGCACAAGCCGGCCACCTCCACGATCAACTGCACCGTCTCGGGCACCATCCACGACTCCATGGATGACATCCTCGAGAAGGTGCACGAAGCCGGCCTCACGCTGAAGGCCGGCTGCGGTATCGGCTACGAATTCTCGACGCTGCGCCCGCGTGGCGCCTACGTGTCCGGCGCTGGCGCGCACACGTCGGGCCCGCTGTCCTTCATGGATATCTACGACAAGATGTGCTTCACCGTCTCGTCGGCCGGCGGCCGACGCGGCGCGCAGATGGGCACGTTCGACATCAGCCACCCGGACGCCAAGGAGTTCATTCGCGCCAAGCGCGAAGACGGACGCCTGCGTCAGTTCAACCTGTCGCTGCTGATCACCGACGGCTTCATGGACGCGGTGGAAAACGACCAGGACTGGCCGACCGTGTTCCCGGTACACATCAAGGAACAGCACGAGATCGACCTCGCCGACGCCTCCAAGGTGGTCTGGCGCGAGTGGCCGACCAAGGACAACTACGTCACCCGTGAGGATGGCCTGGTCGCCTGCAAGATCTACGGCCACATCCGCGCGCGGCACCTGTGGGACATGATCATGGTCTCGACGTACGACTACGCCGAGCCGGGTTTCATCCTGATCGACCGCGTCAACGAGATGAACAACAACTGGTGGTGCGAGCACATCCGTGCCACCAACCCCTGCGGCGAACAGCCGCTGCCGCCGTATGGCTCGTGCCTGCTCGGCTCGGTCAACCTCACCACCTTCGTGCGCGATCCGTTCGGCCCGAAGGCGAAGTTCGACTGGGAGGAGTACCGCGAGGTGGTCCGCGTCTTCACCCGCATGCTCGACAACGTGGTGGAGATCAACGGCCTGCCGCTGCCGCAGCAGCAGAAAGAGATCCTCTCCAAGCGTCGCCACGGCATGGGCTTTCTCGGCCTCGGCTCGACGCTGACCATGCTGAAGATGCGCTACGGCGCCGCCGACGCGGTGGCATTCACCGACGAAGTGTCGCGTGAGATGGCCATTGCCGGCTGGGAAGTCGCTCTGGAACTGGCGAAGGAAAAGGGCCCGGCCCCGATCCTCGCGCAGGACTACGAGGTCACCGCCGAGATGCTGCGCAAGCGCCCGGAGATGGCGAAGGACGGCTGGAAAGTCGGCCAGACCATCAAGGGCAGCGCCCTGCACGCGAAGTACTCGCGCTACATGCAGCGCGTGGCCTCGGTCGCCCCCGAGCTGGTCGACGCCCTTGCCGAGACCGGCGCGCGCTTCACCCACCACTCGTCGATCGCGCCCACCGGCACCATTTCGCTGAGCCTGGCCAACAATGCCTCCAACGGCATCGAGCCCAGCTTCGCGCACCATTACTCGCGTAACGTGATCCGCGAAGGCAAGAAGTCGAAGGAGAAGGTCGAGGTCTACAGCTACGAGCTGCTGGCCTACCGCGCCCTCATCAACGGGGACGCCATGCCGTACTCCGACGACCCGAAGGCCCGCCTCCCGGATTACTTCGTCGCCGCCGACGACATCAGCCCGAAAGAGCACGTCGACATCCAGGCGGCCTCGCAGAAGTGGATCGACTCGTCCATTTCCAAAACCGCGAATGTCCCGACGGACTACCCGTACGAAGACTTCAAAGACATCTATTTCTACGCATATAAGCAGGGTTTGAAGGGTTGCACGACCTTCCGGTTCAACCCCGCCGCGTTCCAGGGCGTACTGGTCAAGGAGACTGACCTTGAGAACACCCTCTATCGCTTCGAATTGGAAGACGGTAGCGTTGTCGAACTGAAGGGTAACGACGAGGTTGAATACGACGGTGAAATGCACACCGCCGCGAACCTTTTCGATGCTTTGAAGGAAGGCTATTACGGTAAGTTCTGACCCCGCGGAGAGGGAATACGTATGTCGAGTGAAAACCAGATCGTCGAGGGTGAGCTGCCCTCGGTCGATACCATCGATACCGACAGCACGCCGGCAGCGGAGACGGAAGTCGCCGCTGACGTTGCGCCTGCTGCACCGGTTGTCGCCAAGAAGGTCGTGAAGCGCAAGCCCGTCGCGAAGAAGGTGATCGAAGCCACTGCGCCGACGCCGTCGAGCGACACGGCTGTCCAGCACGACGAAGAAGTCACCCCGGTGGCTGATGAGCCGGCGCCGGTCGCCGCTGTGAAAAAGCCGCGCAAGCCGGCCGTCCGCAAGCCGAAGGCTGCGGTCGTCGAAGCTGCTCCGGTCGAAGTCGAGGCTCCGGCCCCGGCCAAGAAGGCGGCGAAGAAGGCCACCCGTAAGGCTCCTGCGAAGGCTGCCCCGGTGGCTGCGAAGAAGGCCACCAGGAAGGCTGCTTCGAAGAAGGCCACGAAGAAGGCTGCCGTGAAGAAGGTCGCTGCCAAGAAGGCCGCGGTCAAAAAGGCTCCGGCCAAGAAGACCGCCGCCAAGAAGGCCGCTGTGAAGAAGGTTGCCGCCAAGAAGGCTGCGGTCAAGAAGGCTCCGGCCAAGAAGACCGCCGCCAAGAAGGCTGCCGTGAAGAAGGTCGCTGCCAAGAAGACATCGGCCAAGAAGGCTGTCGCGAAGAAGGTCGGTCGTCCGGCCAAGTCGGTCGCGGCGAAGAAACCGGGTCGTCCGGCCAAGTCGGCCACGGCGAAGAAGCCGGGTCGTCCGGCCAAGTCGGCCGCGGCGAAGAAGCCAGGTCGTCCGGCGAAGTCGGCTGCCGCCAAGAGGGGTCGGGTCGCCAAGACGGTCGCTGCCGGTCGCAAGACCGCGAAGAAGGCCGCTGGTCGCGTCGCGAAGAAGGTAGCTGCCGGTCGTAAGACCGCAAAGAAGGCTGGCCTTCGCGTCGTCAAGGTCGCATCGGGCGCCCGCAAGGCCATCAAGAAGGCCGCCGCCCAGGTGGTTCGCCGGAACGCCGGCCGCCCCGCAACGAAGAAGACGGCCGCCAAGGCCGCCGGCAAGACGACCGCTCGCAAGGCGGTTGGCAAGAAAGCGGCTACGGCCGTCAAGAGGTCCACTGCCAGCAAGACCGGTCGTACGTCGGCACGCAAGTCCGCCGTTCGTGGCCGTCGTAAGTAAGTAGTACCCATCCGGCCCGGCGTACGCGCCGGGCCGGATAACCAGCACATGAAGAGAAGAAGATCATGGCGATCAAGATCGACAAGAAGATCAAGGGCTATAACGTCGTCAAGCCCGAAGACAAGGCCGCTCCGGCCCCCGTCGTCGCACCCGTCAAAGAGGTTGCGCCGGTCGCCGAAGTCATCCAGATGCACGAGAGCCTCGAGCGTCCGGAAACCCTGGTCGGCAGCACGTACAAGATCAAGTCGCCGCTCTTCGAGCACGCGCTGTACGTGACGGTCAACGACATCGTCCTGAACGCCGGTACTCAGCACGAACAGCGCCGCCCCTTCGAGCTCTTCATCAACTCGAAGAACATGGACCACTTCCAGTGGATCGTGGCGCTTACCCGAATCCTGTCCGCCGTCTTCCGCAAGGGTGGCGACGTGACGTTTATCGTCGAAGAGCTCAAGGCCGTCTTCGACCCCCGCGGCGGCTACTTCAAGGCCGGCGGCGTATATATGCCCAGCATCGTGGCCGAGATCGGCGGCGTGATCGAAACGCACATGAAGTCGATCGGGCTGATCCACGATCCCGAGATGAGTGAGGCGACGCGCAAGCTCATCGCCGAGAAGCGTGCGGCTTATGAGAATGCCAATGCGAAGCCGGCCGCTGCCGCCGCGTCGGCCACCTCGGCTGCCGCGGCTTCGGTAGGAGCCAGCCCTGCTGGCGACAGCCAGGCCGCCTCACACACCAATGCTTCCGGATTCCCGGCCGGCGCGACCCTTTGTGCCAAGTGCAATACGCAGGCGCTGGTGCTGATGGACGGGTGCCAGACTTGTTTGAATTGTGGGTATTCGAAGTGCGGGTGATGGAATCGACTTACGCGCGATAATAAGCGCTCTGGATTCGCTCAGCGCATACGTATTAACCGCGTCACTGATCAGGTCACTGAAGCCGTGGAAGAGAATTACGGAAGGATTCTTGCTAAGAAGCGTTTGCGGGGAAGCTCGCGAGGCGCGTTGAACATCCTCGAGGAGTCTGAGAGCGACAGGGGGCGTGTACTTTACTCTGCCGCTTGGAGGCGACTTCAGCGGAAGACGCAGGTTTTTCCCTTAGAGGAAAATGCGGCCATTCGATCAAGGCTTACACATTCGCTTGAGGTTGCTCATGTCGGACGATTCTTGGCGACAAAGTTTCTAGATCGCGTCAATACCGCAAAGCTCCGGGAGCATTACGGAATAGACGATCAGTGTGACTTGGCCATCCCGAATATGGTCGAGACGGCCTGTTTACTGCATGATATTGGGAATCCCCCGTTCGGCCATTTCGGCGAGGCGGCAATCGTCAACTGGTTCAGTTCCATTGCGTCGAAATATGCGTCGGTGTTGGACTGCGACAACGATGACATGTTGATGCGCGGCGGAGATTTCACTCACTTTGACGGAAATCCGCAAGGCTTCAGAATCATCACTCGTCTGGCGGGTATAGACGACTATGGGATGAATCTTCTTCCCGCCCAGATTGCGGCAACCGTCAAGTACCCTTGCGATCCACGCGGTGTTGATGTCGGTGATGGCGGATTAGGGGAGACCAATCCGCTTCGGAAGAAGGCCGGCATATTCTTGGCGGACGCGCATCGGTGGGACGAAGTTCGCGACGCTTTGGAGTTGGGCGAAGGATGCCGTTTTCCTCTGGCGTATCTTATGGAGGCGGCTGACGACATTTCTTATTGCCTAAGCGACATTGAGGATGGGATCGAGAAGGGATATTTGACCCACCAGACGTTTGTCGACGATTTGCGCGAGCGCGTTAAGGGTAACGATGTCGTACTTACCTTGGTCGACGAGGCTAGGGCCAAGGCTGAAGAACATCGCACTGAAGTAGATCCAACCGTTTCCTTCAGGACTCGTCTGATCAGGTATCTCGTCGACGAGCTTTCTGAAGCGTATTTTGTGAACCACCAAAAAGTCTTCGCGGGTGAGTGCAGGGGGTTGACTGAAGAATCTCCTAATGCTCGTTTCTTACTCGATGGAATTCGTGGAACTGTGCAGTCAATTCTGTACGGCAGGCGTCCATCGGTTGAGTTGGAATTAATGGGCTTGGCTGCGATCAAGGGGATTCTGGGTTCATTCGAGGCGTTGCTCGACCTCAAGCGCGACGAAGTTGCTTGCTTAATCTATGACGCGTCGAAGGAGCCAGTCATTCATGAGATGCTCCAGCCTCTGGTTCCCAAGCAGAGGGACAAAAGGCGAATGGCAAAGATGGCGGTGCACGGGAAGCTCGTCTCCCTTTTGCCAGAAAAGCACATCCGGTCGTACATCATGTCTGCAGGAACAGGATGTAATGATCGGGATGAGTGGTTTGCAAGGTTGCACCTAATCACGGATTTTGTTGCGGGCATGACCGACGTATTTGCTCTAAAGACTTATCAGATGCTCTCAGGAATAAGGGTTTGACGAGCTGGAAGGATCACCCGATACGTATCGTTTCACGCCTGCGTAAATTTGCAGGTGACGACCTCGTCTTGAGCTTCTCGAAGTATCGGTATCGCCCGCAGAGTCCGGTCGACGAGAGGGTAGTTTTCCAAGTCCCGATTCGTAGCGTCGATGAGGCTTGGCTTAGCAGCGAACTTCATCTTCTCCCTGAGGGGTGGGAGCTCGCTCTCAATTCAAGCGTTGAGAATTGGCACGAGGGTCCCGGTTATCTTCCAATGGTTGATTTTGTAGGAAAGTTGCCTCCCGCCGCGCTGCGCCGACTTATAAAAAAGGCACTTGGATCGAGCGTGCTCGATCGCTGCGAGTACTACGATAGCGGTAGGAGCCTGCACGGCTATGTGCCTGAGCTGGTGCCAGCGAAAACTTGGGAAGGCTTCATGGGAGGGCTCCTTTTGTTGAATCTCCCACATGCCGATCCGATTGTTGATGCGCGATGGGTGGGGCATCGACTCCGGTCTGGCTACGCATCGCTACGTTGGTCGGCACAAACTGCTCACTACCTCCGTCTTCCGTCACTCGTAAAGAGCTAGACCGGGGTCATCGCGGCATTTACGTCGCGTCTAGGCCAAAGGGCGGCTAATCGAACCCATTGCCGAAGTGAGGGCTTTAATCCTAAAGGTAAGCCGCCCAACGCATCACGAACTCTTGGCGAGACGCCTTTGCTTCGGCGTGCATTCACTGAGCTTTACCTAGTGGAAGCAAGCAAGCCTATTTCTGCATTCTATCGTATCGACGCCTGTAATGACCCGCCACTTCCTGCACAGGTCGGGCCGCTAAAGCACACGCTTCAGCGGGGGGCATCTCCAGTGCGTGATGGGGTCGCTGACGGTTGTAGGGGCGGATCCAATCGTCAATCGTGTGCATCGCATGGGTCAGGGTTTCGAAGCGATGCCGGTGCGCGCACTGCTCCTCTTTGTCCGAGGTCCCCCGCTTTGAGTAGCGGTCCGATCGTGAGTTCAGGATCAATGTAACTGTTTCGCGTAAGCGGCGAGAGTCAACCCGCCGAGTGCCTTCTTCGGTCGTTCTTCGTTGTATTCCCGTCGCCAGCTTTCGATTTCGGTCCGGGCATGCAGCAGGCTGAGGAACCAGTGTTCGTTGAGGCATTCATCGCGAAGCCTTCCGTTGAACGATTCGATGTAGGCGTTCTGCTTCGGCTTGCCAGGCTCGATCAGATGCAGCTGCACGCCGCGTTCGTGGGCCCATACGACCATGGCCTTGCCACAGAACTCCTTTCCGTTATCGCTGCGAATGATCTTCGGCAGACCCCGAGTGACAGCCAGGCGATCCATGACGCGCGTTACGCCGATACCTGAGATCGCCCGCTTGATCTCGATGGCGACTGCCTCATGCGTGGCGTCGTCGACGATCGTCAGGCACTTCAAGACGCGCCCTTCGGCGGTGCGGTCGAAGACGAAATCGATGGACCAAACCTCGTTCGCCGCTGAGGGCCGGAGCAGTGGCTGCCTGTCGGCCGGGGGCACCTTTTTCCTTTTGCGTCGGCGCACCTGTAGGTTCGCCTCTTGGTAAAGGCGCTCGACTCGCATGTAATTGACCATCTGTCCGGCCTGGCGGAGTTTCAGGTAGATCATGCCGACGCCGTAGCGTTTATGGCGATTCGCCAGCGCGCAGATCATCTCGCGCAGTTCGACATTGGACTCGGTTCGCGGTTCGTATCGGTAAGCGCTTGCGCTAGTGCCAGCGATCGCCAGCGACCGGCGCTTACTCAGCTCCTGGCCGATCAGATAGCGCACCAGCTTGCGCCGGTCCGGTGCGCTCACCATTTTTCTCGCAGCGCTTCCTTGACGACCTCATTTTTCAGAAGCTGTTCGGTCAGCAGTTTCTTGAGGCGGCCGTTCTCCGACTCCAGGTCCTTCAGCTGGTTGGCCTCGGGCACGCTCATGCCGCCGAACTTGCTTCGCCATAGGTAGTACGAGGCTTCGCTGAAGCCGTGCTTACGGCATAAGTCCTTGACCGGCATGCCGGCCTCGGCCTCCCGCGGGAAGCCGATGATCTGCTCTTAGGAAAAACGCTTCTTCACGTCCAATCTCCTTCTCGTGGGGGATTGAACTCGAAACCGGGGCGCTATTCAAATCTGGTGGGACGTCGTTTGAGATATCCCTTACGGCGCGTAAGGCGATTCGGTATTCTTATAAACGGTCGCCAAAAGGGGGTGGCCGCCGACAAGGATTGCCTCGTGGACTCCTCGCTCTCTAATGTTTCTCGTTTTCCGCTTTCAGTCGTATGCAACAGGTTTGCGAGCGGCGAATGGCGGCATGAATCTGAAAACGACTTTCGGTCGCAGCTGCTCGCTGAAGGGCGGAAGCGCGTTGATTCATTCGTATTCGAGCATGGATTCGAGCGTCGCTTACGCGAAATTACATGGTCTTCTGAACTGACACTGGCGCTTGGATGGTATGTCTGCCACGACGCACGGGGTTGCAGGTATTGGATTCGCTTTGTCGAAGACTTAGCGCCGTGGTGCGCCGCTGATGATTCGCTTTGCGACCGTATCAGCTCACATGCGAATGGCATGGAAGAGAGCGTTATCTGTACCAGCTTTGACGTGGTTTCAAACGACTTCTCCGCGCGCGCATACGTCAGCGGCATGTGGGGCCCATCTTCTTCGCTGTCGTTGCTGCTTTCTTTGTTAAGTGGTCAGGAACCACGCGAAGTAAGGAACATGATTCGGGCAAGCTATGATGATATGGAGCCCGCGTTGAATTACTTGGGTCGGTACATGTCGCCGGAAGAAAGGCGTTCCTTGTCACTAAAGCGGCGCTTAGTTAACGGAATTATTTCTACTCATCTGGGGCGTGATCCAAGTGACCTCGATGCATTGGTTCTCTCTCCCGACGGTCAACTTACCTGCGTTGAATTGAAACGTAAGTATCCCGCGCGCGGGAAGTACAAATATTTCGGGGTCGACGAGCGGCCACATGTAGAAACTATGCACGCGCTCGCACGGCTCAATGTGCGCACCCTTCACGTTATCCTCGTCGCACCTAGGTGGGTCGATGCAGAATCGCCCGTCCGCTGGCTTGATGATGTGGCTCTTCGCGAAAATTGGGTATGGCTGGCCGTCTGGCTGTCGCCTCGCGTCTTCGTCGAAGGCGTAAATCTCTCGACGCGCGGAGAAAAGAGCGGTCAACGCGCCTTCTATCGGACCCAGAGCGCGATAGATTGGAGCTTTATCTACGAGGTCAACAACGGGTTGCGCATAAATGAGGAGGGGAAGCGTGCACTTGCTTGCCTCCTGCACTGGGGGCATTTGTCACTGGAACCGACCACCTATGAATCTCTCGAGCGTCGCACTAGATAAGACTCTGAGATCCTTCGGCAGGGATCGAGCCAAGCTGCTCAGATGACGTGAGCCAGGTAGTAAATTGTAACAAAAGCACGTCTGAGTCGATCCTTTCGGGCCCTTTCAGGGCGCATTCCCAGATGCGGAATACCCGCCATCCCTGTTCGACCAGTAGCGACTCTGTCTTGAGGTCGCGAGCCTTATTGCCACGGATTTTCCCCATCCAGAAGTCGGTTCTCGTTTTCGGAACCTTGAACATCGCACACCCATGTCCGTGCCAGAAACATCCGTCGACGAAGATTGCGGTCCGATACCTCGGAAGCACGAGGTCCGGGCTTCCAGGTAAATGTTTCGCGTGAATGCGGAACCGAAAGCCCGCGGCATGAAGTGTGCGCCGGACGATCAGTTCCGGCGCGGTATTCTTCGCCCGAATGGCGCGCATATTTCGAGCGCGCTGATCGGATGAGTGGACGTCAGTCACGTGAGGCCGTGGCTTGCTTCTTCTGGACGGCCTGAAGCACGCGTGGCTTCATCAGTTTGGCCACAGCCGCGAAGACCGGCACGACTACCGAGTTACCGAACTGCTTATACGCCTGCGTGTCTGACACGGGAATCTTGAAGGACTGTTCGTTGGGATTGTCATATCCCATCAGGCGAGCGCATTCACGAGGCGTAAGACGCCTTGGTCGATTCTTCAGGTTCGCCTTTTCGTTCACGGGCTTCGTTGTGTTGAAGCCGCGGTCGATAAGGATCTCCGAGCCGTCCTTGTAGTACCTCGCGGATAACGTCCGGGTTACGGATGTCTCGTTTACCAGGCCGAAGCCGAAGCCATTGCCCTTTGCCTTGTGCTTGATTGCATAGTTGTGAAGGTACTCCCACAACTTGGGGGTGAGGATGTACTTATCGTCAACGGTCTTGTCGAGGATGTCGCCCAGCTGCGGCCTCTTTTTCGGTAGGAGCTTCTTGATTTCCCTTAGCGAAAATCCGTCGTGCACATTGAGATCGCGCCGGAAACCGACAAGAACAATGCGTTCGCGGTGCTGCGGCACGAAGTGACTGCCGTCGATGATCTTGGGGTCGTCTGAGCCCGTGATGTCGCTGTCCGCGACTTCGTATCCCAGTTCATCAAGTGCTTCTGTAATGACCTTGAACGTGCGTCCCTTGTCGTGGCTCTTCAGGTTTTTGACGTTCTCGAGAACGAATGCCGCAGGTCGCTTGGCCGCAATGATGCGCGCGACGTCAAAGAACAACGTTCCCTGCGTCTTGCACTCAAAGCCATGCGCACGACCGAGCGCATTCTTCTTCGACACGCCGGCAATCGAAAAGGGCTGGCAGGGGAAGCCAGCAAGCAAGACGTCGTGGTCCGGAATCATCTTCCGGATGTGTTCGTAGGCAAGCTCCTCAGATATCGACTCGTCTTCGCTTAGTGTGACTTTCCGGATATCTGTGTTGAAGCTGTGCACCGCGGGATCGGAGTGGTAGTTGGCCTTGTAGGTCCGGACTGCGTGCTCGTTCCATTCACTGGTGAAAACGCAGCGGCCACCAGCAGCCTCAAATCCTCTACGGATGCCGCCGATTCCCGCGAAAAGGTCAATGAAGTCGAACTCAGGCTGGCCTTTGCGCATCGGCTTGGGCAGAAGGTCTTCGAGCGCGCGATGCTCGGGGACACTAAGGGTCGGTGAAGCTTTGCCGTTCATCCAGCGATTTATGGTCTCCCTGCACCAGCGGTTGGGGGAAACCTCGTTCAGAAAGCCGGCAATTTGCTTTTGATCGTAAATTTCAAGGAGTTTGGTCAGCAGGGCCAAGTCTTGGGAATCGTTACTCACGCTGAAACTCCTGGGGACAAATGCGTGACGAAGTATCACTCATTTGACCCAGAGAGTCACGGTAAAATTCCTCCGCCGCCACGTGCGAAAACCTGAGCCCACTGAACTTAACCGGCCGTCGTCTCACATGCTGAGACCTTAGAATAGGCTTGAGACCTTCGGGCGCCCAAGGAGCTGGTCTTTGCGCTTGGCAAGAACCTCCACTTCGAAGAATTCCTTGAAGGTGATCACGTTGGCCTTTCCGCCGTAATCGGTCTCTTTCGCCTTCTTAAGGGACTCGGGGACCACCAGGCAGATCTGCTGGGTAGCCATGTCGTTGATCGCGTCGCTCGAAATACGGTCGTCTACTGTCGCCAGAAACAACGACGCATCGAACCGTTCGAGAGCAATCTGCTTCCAGCGTTCCCGTAGCGTTGTCTTTGCCGAAAGGACGATGGCGCTAGCGGCGGCGGGTCCTCGGAGCGCTGAAGCCTCAGGCATCACAAAATCGGGGCGTCGTCCACCGGTGACGGCCTGCGCCTTGAAGGCGACGCCTCCATCCTCGAGCAGACGTGCTATGTGGTTCTCGAACGAACGGCCGGCGCGGGACTTCCTGTGCTGGCTCGCGCTGAGGAACGTCGCGGTCAGCTCTGGATATCCGCGCACTACGGCGGAAGCAAGGTCCGGGTGCGCTCCGCTTGTCAGTATCCGCAGCACGTCGCCTGCGCGATGGCGGATTTCCGCAGCCTTATACAGGCGATACTCGACATCGCGGCTGATCTCCATCACGGCATCGCCGGGGCAGGCGAGCGTGA
Organism: Luteibacter sp. 22Crub2.1; assembly: GCF_900167995.1. Classification (NCBI taxonomy): domain Bacteria; kingdom Pseudomonadati; phylum Pseudomonadota; class Gammaproteobacteria; order Lysobacterales; family Rhodanobacteraceae; genus Luteibacter; species Luteibacter sp. 22Crub2.1. The sequence continues at coordinate 176,325 of NZ_FUYT01000009.1, read as the reverse complement.
ATGGGTTCAATGCACTGATCTTGCGCTCGTTGAGGTATTCCGCTTGAGCAAGCGACGCAAGCCTGTCAGACGAAGGCAGCGTAGCTGCGCCTGCGACGTAGCGATCCAGGGTGCCCTCTGCCAATGCCAGCCTCAGTTCCTCAATCAGAATGTCGGTGGCGTCGCGCGCCGCACGAAGATATTCCTCGGGCTTAAAGAAACCGTTGTGGAAACCGACGCCCAGATCGAAGACGGACTCAAGGATCGATGCAGCTTCAGAAGCCGAATCGACGATGGCAAACCAGTAAGCCGCCGTGCCCTCGTACATCCCCACACGCCCGCATATGAGCAGCGAAGCCGGAGTCAGGCCGCTGAATTCCTCACGCGGCACGCGAGTTACGTGAGTCTCGTGGCCCTTATTCGAGTAGTGCACGAGCCGGGACAGTCTCTGCTCGTCGCTGCCAAGCCATTCCGTCTGGATCTCCGCCTCGAAGATATGAGGCTTGGACGGATTTCGGTTGGTGAGCTGAGGAAAGAAGTCGCCTGCGCGCGCATCGCGCGGAACGTAGAACCCGGCCTGGTGAAGGTCCTTCGGCGCATCGGCCCAAGAGCAGTCATTTCTGGACAGCTTTTTGAGCCAGACGATCTCTGTTGTCACGAGGCGCTGGTGGAGCTCGTCCCATTCAAGTTCAGTGGCCATCGATCCCTTTTACCCTCTGCCTATGAGCTGCCAACCGTCATTGCCGCTCGAATGAGCCAGCAAGGCTGCTGCCTTGTCCAAATTAGTCGGGAAGCCGTCGGTGCCGCAGCGCGCCTCTCCGTCTACGCGCGGGGTCGATGTTTCGCTCGCCCTCGCGTCGCTTCGTGGCATCCAGAGCCGAGCGTGATGGTGCTTCCCCCACATGACAGAGAGTATCTCAGCTCTTTACACGCGGCGGTAGGATCTATCGTTGTTTTCCCGATGTCCCAGATTCTCAATTTTTTATTTGATTCAATAACCTGTTGCGTTTTTTTGCTGCCTCGTTATCCTCCGCGCCTCCCATCGCAAGGAGCTCCAGCGAGTGCATTGGAAGGCCAAGTTCTGTCTAGGATTGACCCTGCTTTTCGCCGCAGTCGCCGGCGCCCTCTACCTCTCAGGTTTCCTCACCCTTACGCTCATCGGCGTGCAGACCAAGCTCACCTGGAACCTCTGGTGGCTCTACTGGCAAGCGATCGCCTTGCCGCAATACGCCCCCTACGTCTGGAAGATCCAGCTCGCCGGTGCCGTGGGCTTCATCGTCCCGCTCGCCGCATGGATCGCCATACTCGTCCCGCTGCTCAAGACGAAGCCACTCGCGCTCCACGGCGACTCCCGTTTCGCCCGCCGATCAGATCTCGCCAAGGCTGGCCTTCTTAAGAAATCCCCGAACGGAATTGTTGTAGGCAAATTCGGCAGCCAGCTCGTTCGCCTCTCCGGCCAACAGTTCGTCATCCTCGCGGCGCCGACGCGCTCGGGCAAAGGCGTCGGTGTCGTCATCCCCAATCTGCTCGAGTACCAGGAATCCATGGTGGTCCTGGACATCAAGCAGGAGAACTTCGACCTGACCAGTGGATGGCGCAGATCACAGGGGCAGGAGATCTACCTGTTCAACCCGTTCGCCGAAGACCGGCGCACGCATCGCTGGAATCCGCTGAGCTACGTCTCACCGAAGCCATCGTTCCGGATCTCGGATATCCAGTCGATCGCGGCGATGCTGTACCCCGATGGTGACGACGCCCAGAAGTTCTGGGTGAGCCAGGCACGCAACGCCTTTACCGCGTTCACGCTGTACCTCTTCGAGAACTACGACGTGGAGTGGCGGCTCAACGTGGCCAGGGAGTCGTTGCGCTTCCCGACCCTGGGCGAGGTGTACCGTTTGTCCTCGGGCGACGGTCGGGATCTGCGGGCGTATCTGCGTGGGCTGTCGGAGAAGACATTCCTGAGCCGGGAAGCGAAGCGTGCCTTCGCCAACCTGCTGTCCCAGGCGGAAGAGACCTTCGCGTCGATCATGGGTACGTTCAAGGAGCCCCTCAACGCCTGGATCAATCCGGTGCTGGACGCGGCCACGAGCGACAATGACTTCCTGCTGACGGACGTGCGCAAGAAGCGCATGACGATCTACATCGGCATTCAGCCGAACAAGCTCGCCGAGAGCCGGTTGATCATCAACCTGTTCTTCAGCCAGCTGATCAACGTCAACACCAGGGAGCTTCCGCAGAACAATCCTGACCTCAAGCACCAGTGTCTGCTGCTAATGGACGAGTTCACGTCGATCGGCAAGGTGGAGATCCTGGCGTCTTCCGTGTCGTACATGGCCGGCTACAACATCCGCCTGCTGCCGATCATCCAGAGCATGGCGCAGCTGGATGCGACCTACGGCAAGGACGTCTCGCGGACGATCATCACCAACCACGCCATGCAGATCATCTACGCGCCCCGGGAGCAGCAGGACGCGAACGACTATTCGGACATGCTCGGCTATACGACGGTGCGCAAGGAGAGCGTCAGCAAGGGGCGTGAGCGCTCAGTCAGCCATTCGGACGAGCGTCGGGCGTTGATGCTGCCGCAGGAGCTGAAGGCGATGGGGACGGACAAAGAGGTGATCCTGTTCGAGGGTATCCCGCATCCGGTGAAGTGCGACAAGATCAGGTATTACGAGGATCGGCGGTTTACGAGCCGACTCCTCAAGCGGGTCGATGTACCCGCCCTACGGATTGACGAGGTGCTCGGTATGGCGAACAAGAAGGTGACTTTGACGGCCGCTGCGGGGCTAGCGGTGGCTGGGCTTTTCCAGGGTGCCGTGGCTGAAGCTCCGGCGACGCAGACTCATATCAGCCCGCCGCGAGCGGCGACGGCGCATCAAAAGACGACGGAGTTGGTGGGCCGGTTTGTCGAATTCGTGAAGGGACTCAAAGCGCCTTCCGATATCACGCCAGCCAACCTGGAGAAGGCATTGGCCATCAGGCTGGACCATGGGGATCGCAACTACGGCTACACCGGACCTACCCTGGACGGCGGATGGTCGTTTTCGATCCTGTTTCTTGCCCCGGACGGGCCTACGAAAGCCGTCGTGCTGATGTTCGAGAACAATGATGTGTCAGCGTCGTCAGCGCCCGCTTGCCTGATGGATCTGGAGAGCACGCGAGCCGCATGGCGGGCAGCGGGCTACCGCGAGTCGGAAGATCGAGGCGAAATCGGCCAATTCCTTGCGTTGCTCTATTACAAGAGCGACGTCGAGGTAAACATAGACGCGCGGCGCATCCTGGTAGACGGCGAGCGTAAGTGCATCGGCATGGTGACTGTTACCGGATAAGCCCCAAGGAGGGGACATGACAAAGTTTGAGCCCGCGCTGGATGCAGCTGTGGCGTATTTTGCAAATCAGCCAGGAGTGACGCCGGATCAGGTGAGTCAGCTCCGGAGCACGATTGAAGCCGATCAGGACGTCCTGAAGGGACTTAGGCGTCTGGCATCGACGGGGCACTTGAATGGCTTCGCACCGTCGAACGCGAGCGTTCCCGTCGGTGCCCTCGACCTCAGGAGCGGAGTTGTGGCTTTGCCCGCAACGGCGCTCGACGGCTCGAGCGACGGCGCTGGAAACAGCGACCTCCATTCGGTCCTGCGTGTTCAACGAATGGTCGGCGAGATGTCAGCGTCCACATACCCGGATGCGCAGGGAAGGTCGAGGCATGTCTCTGCCGATATGGTCGACAACCTTCAGGATGTGCTGAACGGCTCACCCGTGCTGGCCGGACAGATCAAGCGCGCGGCTAGCACTCCGGATCCTGCCTCACCAGGAAGTCGGCTTCTGGACCACATATCGGTAATGAAGAGCTCCGGTGGGACCGGTGGATCCTACGACGGCGACAAGCACACGATGAACATTCCATCGACGGCGCTGATCTCGAGATCGTTTACCGCAGATCATGGGGACTTCAGGTCTGGAAGCCTGACCTTTGTCATCGGCCACGAAGTACAGCATGCGCCATCGACCCAGGCGATCCAGGTCAATCGAGGTTCTCCGTGTGCCTCATTCGGGTTCGCCCTGAATTAGCTTGCGGATCCTTTCCGAGGATCGGACCCCTATTTCTTTTGCTACTAGTCGGCCGTTCTTGAATACTAAAGTTGCAGGAACACCCGTTACTCCATATTTTGCCGCTACGTCGCGGCAATCGTCGACGCTGGCTTCAACTATTCTGACGGACTCGGCAGCGGCGGCGGATTCGGCATCCGGTGCCGCCGTGATACCAGGTCTGTTCCAGTCCGCATTGAAGTAGCAAACTAAAACGTTCTCGCCCGTAAGGGCAATATAGTCCGACAGGGTCTTGTCGTCTGAGAGCTTGTCCATTGTCTGTTGCTCCTGAGGCGCTCGGCTGCTGTTAGCCGAGATCATTAAATCACGGCGATCCGGCGTTTGCCGCGTGGTCGGCCGTCTGGCCGAATGCGAAAACGGCAAGGTCAAACAAACGTGTCTGTATTTGCGATTCGAGATACAGATATGCTCTGCAGCCGTCTCCAGTAAGGTCGATATCAGTGAGATCGAGCCTCCTTGTATGCTTATTCCTTACGGCTTGGGTAACCGGCCCGGCCTCAGCCAAAGACCTCGGCGTAGCGCCTCTCACCGGCCCCGACCTCGAAGACGTCACCACCTACTACGACAACGGCGCCCAGCTTCTCAAAGGCCTCGAATACCGCGACGAATACGGTAACTTCCGCATCCTCGCCTTCGGCGCGAACAAGCAAGGTCCCAAGCTCGAGCCGAACGACTACGTCACCCTTCACGCCTACGGCTTTATCCAGGACCACGGCGGCTATGACACCCGGTGGGAGATCAAGGACAACAACGGCAGTGAGCTCTGCGGCTTGCGGTTGCTGACGCCCCTGGTCGACGTCATCGATGCCGGCGACGGGAACGCCCTGGTCACGGTCCCCTACTGGACGGCTTGCGATGGCCTCGACGCTACCGTCGTCAAGCTGATCATGGTCTACAAGGACAAGAAGTACGCCATCCGGGGCAGCCTGCCGAACCAGTCGAGCGACGAGATCACTCGTACGCCGGGCGACAGCTTCAAGACTCTGCCGGACGTCGTCCAGAAGACCGCGCTTGCCTATTACGCCAGGGTAGAGGCGGCCGCGAAGAAGGCGGCAAGCTGGACAGACCCCTCCGCAGGAAATTGAGGTCGCCGTAGGCGGTCTTCGCGGGGTAAGGTTTGAAGCAAGGGGTCGCGACGAGCGCGGCGATCCGACGGTGGTCTGACTCGATCTGCCCAAGGAGGATGCATGAGAGGACGAACGATGCGTATGGCAAAGCGGGAGCCATCCCGTTCATTGCTGATCTTGATCGTGCTGACGCTGGCCTTAAGTGGCTGCACGACCGCGCCGACGACCGCGCCTCACGAGCCGCCAGACAACGGGAAAGGCGCCGTCAGCTACCAGCTGATCCCTGCCATGTCGGCTGGCCAGTTGCAGCTCAAGCGCGACCAGCATGCCTACGGCGCTCAGCCCGTCGAGCACGATGCGCCGACCTATCCCGCCGCACTGATAAGCAAGAAGCTCCCGCCCGAAACCATAAGCGTCAAGGCGATCGTCGGTGAGGACGGGCGCGTCACCGAGGTCAGGGATCTCGATGCGTCAGCCGAAGCGGTGCACGAGGCCTTCTTCGCGGCATGCCAGCAGGCCGTGATGCAGTGGAAGTACTCACCGATGACGGTGGTGCAGGATGTCGATGATGGCAAGGGGAACATTCGCCAGGTGGAAAAGCATGCGCCTTTCAGTCTGGACTATGCGTTTCGGTTTGAGCTCGTCGATGGCAAGCCGCGGGTGACCGGGGGTCAGTAGTCGATGCTCATGCGCGGAAAATGTGCAGGCTACTTCTTCGGCACGTCATCCAACGTCATAAACATCTCCATCCCCGCCCAGTTCTCCGTCACACCACTAAGCACCCGACCATCGCACGCGTATGTCGTCTCAGTGGTGGTCGATTGCGCACGCACCTGGCTCGGATCGGTGACGTCGTAGTTGGTAATCACGCGGTAGTCGACAAAACGTGCGCGCCGGGCGGAAAGTATCTCCACGCCCGTCGTCGGGCTGGTCTGTTTTCCCCACACGTTGCCGTTCTTCTCGATGGGCGTACTCGACCAGGCTTTCAGGTCATCCTTCATGGCGTCGAGCCTGGCCTTGCACGCAGCGAAGCTTTCCATGCCGGTGTGTCTGAAGGGCAGCTTGAGCGCTTTGAGGAATCTCGGTGACGACAGGTCGGCGGAGGCATTAAGGCTTCCGAGCGCATTGAGCGCCCGGGTGCCGATGGCGGGAATATCGACGCGTTTGGGCGGGGCTTCTGCCGCGGCAGCGAAGGGCAGGGTGGCTGCAAGGACGAGCAGGGTTAGCCGCGAGCGCGCCTGGGGTGTCGTTCCCGATGCCATGTAAGTCACTCCTTTGATGTGCCGCCGAAATGTACCGCATGGTGTTCGATTTTTTCTCAAGCCGCGGGCGATTGTTCAGCCCATAGGCAGGTCCCTTACCCAGGCGGCATACTTGCCGCCCATCAAGGGGAGGGGAATATGGCGTACGGAAAACGATGGGCACTAGCACTGACGATGGCCACGCTGCTCGGCAGCGGCTATGCATCGGCGCAGCGCGACGATCCTGACTATCCGCCTGTCGTGCCTCCCCCGGGGACCGTCGTCGCCAGCCCCGAAGCCGTCCTGACGAAGCTCTTCGGTAAGCCCATTGGCTGGATCATCAAAGCGACAGGTGACCTCGATGGTGACGGGCGCGACGACTGGGCGGGTGTCGTCCAGTGGGATGCCTCGTCGGTGAATCAGGCGCAGCTCTTCATTCTGCTGCAACGGGCCGACGGAACGTTCGTCCTTACGGAGCAGTCCAGGGCGTCGGACACGTACCGTGCCGGCGTCGAGGATCTGACCATCGAGGACCGTGGTGTATTGACTCTCCAGTACAGCGTGTCCTGTTCAGCCACCTGCCACGCTGGGGTCAAGCTGCACTACAAGTTCTACAAAGGTGCCTGGACACTCGTGGGCAGTGATGAGGAGTCCTTCGAGACGGACTCCCAGGCCGAAACCCGCTATTCGACGAACTTCCTCACCGGGCGTACGGTCACGGACGTGATAGCAAGCAACGGAAAGGTCGCATCGTCGACCGTGGGACATACCGATAAAAGGCCCGCCCTGTTGCACGACGTAAGCGTGTTCGGCAATTAACGACCACAAGATCGGTTGCGCCTACAGACAACCGCAAGTTGATTTGCTAGTTTCACCCCGTTGCCTGCGTCGTCGCTGTCGAAGCCTCGCAGGCAACCATCGCTTAAAGCGGTGAGAAGCGCGGCCCAAGGGTGCTACCAACACCAGAGGGCCGCTGACCACAATAAACTCTAGGAAGTGCATCGTGGCTACCCCCGATCATACGGTACTCGCTCGCCCGCCGGATCCCCCCGGCGACAACCCCACCGGTCACCGGGACGTCTGCCGACCTCGCAGACACGGTTGAAGAACCGCGGCCGCAGCCGTTGAACCGCAAAGCGCGCTGACGCCGCCACACACTTCGTCAATCACGCCGCCCCGGCGCCTGGTCGCAGGCAGCCGATGAACCCGCGAATCCGTTTGATCCGCGGCACGCCCGGTTGTGCCTGGCGTGCCGCACCTGGAAACGCGAGAGGCGGCTAGCAAGGAGACTGCGATGTCGGTATCGAAGGAACATCAGACAGAAGGTCCGCTGTGCTATCACGCGGATCCGGAAGCAACGGCGCATGCGCTGTTGAATGAAGCGACCGAGTGGCTTCAGTTTGCGCGCGGGCTTACAGGGCTATTGGCGGATCTGATTCATGAGGCGGATTCGGTGGATTGCCGGCGCATGGCGCTGGGGCTCGAGGCCATCGGCGCGCTGACGAATATGGGGGTGCAGTGTGCCGCGCAGGCGCATGTGCGGATGTGTTGGAAGCAGGCGAGGGCGGAGTCCTCGCCCTGATTGGTGGAGCGAAGCGTTTTCCCTTGCCCCCACTTGGCCCGCCTATAAAGGGACTGCATATAAAGACACGCAAGCTATAGGGTGAGGTTTATCCCAATTTCATGACGGAGCCTCCCGAATGACTGTTTGCCAGCCATGTGCCTCGGTAGACTGTGTCTAAGTACTCGTCCTTCAGGACCCTGTCCGGTTCCGAAGGCGCAGAAACACGCCGATAAGGAGAATCGCAGATGCCATCCTATAAGCCACTTCCCGAATTAGCAGGGCCCCTTTACGGAAAGGACCCTTGGCCGCTGAAGTTCCACACGCACGGGTTTGGTGCGGCATGCTTCAACACGATGGCCTGCAGTCTCATCTACAACAATCACCAGTTCGGGACCCGGCGACGAGATCGCGATGGGGAGCTTCGCGATAAGCCCTCGGGTCCGATGCCATTTGAGAACTGGCGGGATGAATGGAACGGAAGCCACAGCATCAGCCCCGTAGAGGGGCAAACGTTTCCCGGCCCAGTCGAGATTGAATGGGTGTCTCTAGACGGACAGGAGCACGCACTTTCCATCGACTTGGACAAGATGTTCGAGGACCGCCTGATCCGGCATAAGGTGGCTCGCGAAGAAATTAAAGAGGCATGGCTCGATGCAAAATCGATACATCCGGAGGTGCCGGACATCCTCGTTGAAGTGAACGACCGGACAGTGTCGGTCTTTATGCGTGCTTTGGTCGCAACCGAGGCTCAACAAGTTCCTGGGAATGACTTCAGTCGTCTCCGCAACGATCTGATGATGGTGTGGACCCGCACCTACTGAGCAGGGAGAGCTCGAAATGACCGATTCACGTGTAAGTATCGATGGCCTTCCGAACGATGGGGTAGGGCATACCGTAGCAACAGCTGAGCAGCTGGCTCGATATGGAGAGGCGAGCAAGGCGCTGAGCGAATTTCGTGTCCCTGTCCTTCTCAATGCAGATAACCGGCATGAGAGGCTTGTCGTTGTTGCCTTCGATGGCACTGGGAATAACAAGTTTAAGGATCCTTTGCATGCAACGAACGTCGCAAAGATCTCGGACCAAATCGATGAACTGAATCGATCGGGAAATCGTCAACTTTACGGTCGGTATATCGAAGGTCCTGGGACTCAAGATGGCTGGCTGGCATCAAGTTCGGATTCTGCCGTCGGTCACACTTACCGTCAGAACATAGTGGAAGCCTACGACGACATTGTTCGTAAGGCTAATGAATGGAAGGCACGCGATCCTGAGGCTACGGTAAGGGTTCACAGCATCGGCTTCAGCCGTGGTGCAAGTCAGGCCGCAGGCTTTACTCGATATCTTCATGAGCAAGGTATTCCCGACCTGCAAAGTGAGATTCGTGCCACGGATGGCAGTCTTTCCTACGCTCGATACATTGCCGAACCTGGCAAGACGATTCAGTCAGTGGGGCTATTCGACCCTGTGGCTACCGGTGTTCCCATGCGTTTTGATCGACGCCTTCCGCCGTCGGTCGTATCGGGCTTTCAAATCACTTCGTCCGACGAATTGCGCGCTACGTTCCCCTCGGACCAGATCATTCGTCCCGGGCTTTCGGAGGACGGCCGGTTCCTGAACGTCATGGTGCCTGGTGCACATTCCGACGTCGGGGGCGGCTACCAGCGTGACGGTCTGTCCATTCGTTGCGGCAACCTCATGCGCGACTACTGCAACGCCCTGAGCGACAAGCCCTACCTGCAAAAGGAGTTCGAGCCGACGGATGAGCGCTATAACGTTCTTCATCGATCAAGCGAAGGCAAGTTTATCTTCCGGGCCGACCCACGCGTTGGTGTTCGTGGAGAGCCGAGCGGAACCAACGAGAGACTCGCACCGCGCAACGTGACGGGTGCTGGCGATGCGCCGCATCGGCCCGAGGCGGTGAGCGCGGAGCTGAATGAAGGGCTCGTCAGGCGTCGGGTAGTTATCGCACCTGGCAATATGGAGTCCGGTAGAGCATCCATTCCTTCTGCTACCGCAGAGCAAATCGCTGAAGCCGGAAAATCGGTGCCGTTCGGCCCCACGCTGCGTCGCGTCGTCGGGGGCGTCGCAACCGTTGCCGACGTTGGGCATACGGCTCACCAGATCTCAGGCTCGATCGGCGATGGCAACATGACAGCGGCGACATCCCAAGGGCTTCATTTCGCCAGCCGCAACGTCGGTGGCTGGGCCGGCGCCGAGGTCTTCGGTACCGCAGCTGCGGCAGCTGGCGTCGAGTCGGGGCCAGGTCTGTTTGTCGCCGGTGCCGTCGGAATGACGGTCGGGTTCATTGGTGGCGGCAGGATCGGTGACGAGATCGATCAATATCGGATCAATCATCAGTCGGACACACAAGGTAATACATGGCGCAGTGACGAGAAACTTGGATGGATACGCGACATTCCACCGTTACCTGAAACGCCTCAAGGTCAGCGTCTGATCGCCGCTGACACGCTGTCTAGCCAATTGTCATACCGGGCAGCCAACACGGCAACGGAACTAGCTCTGGCAAAAGAGTACTCACCGCGTGACCCCTTCACGCAGCCGGCCGCTGCGGGCGACACACCAAGCCTGCGGGATGCCCCCTGGACGCGTGACCCGCAGACCCATCAGTGGTCCAGGCACGTCGTTGATGGCGTCCTGGAGCATGGGATGACAAGTTCCCACATGGAGGTCGCGACACCGCAGCGAGCTTCGGATCTCGAACTGCTCGCAAAGCAGACCGTTCAGCGGAACGCCGCCGAGTCGCCGATCGGTGTAGCGCAACGCTACGCATCTGTTTACGAGCAGAACGGTTGGATGATGCATGGCCCGATGCCAGAAGCCGTGCACCACGCGCTGGCCGCGCCAACAGACAAAATTCTTGCCTCGGATGGAAAGACGTACACCCACGGCAAGGATGGTGAATGGTCCAGGCCCGGAATGATCTACGGTACCAACCCCGCAGATGCCCGTACAACGGAAGAACTCAATCTGGCCGAGCGCACCGTCAGCGACATGAAGCGTGCGCTGCCGACACGCCTGGACGACCCTGCCCATCCTGACAATGTTTTCTTCAAGCAAGTCCACGGTCACGTCGCGGCTCTGGATCGGAACATGGGCCGCACACCTGATCAGCACACCGACCAGATAGCTTCGGCCCTGACGGTTCAGGCCCGCGCTGACGGTTTGAAGCGCGTCGACCAAGTTGCTCTGTCCACGACAGGCGACGCTATGTGGGCGGTGCAGACCCCGCCAGGCCGGAGCGACCACCTGTTTGACTTGCAGACGAAGGTGCCGACCGCGGAGGCTAATACCCCCATGGAGCAAAGCGCAGCCAAATGGCCTGAAGCCATGCAGCAATTCCAGGGGCATGAGCAGGCGCAGCAGCAGACCCAGCAACGCGCAATGGATCGGCAGCAGGCCGAGACCCAGGCTCAGGGTGCGGCGGGGCCGTCCATGGCGCGGTAGGGCGCCTTCTTGCCGTTCGTTCAAGTCGGTGTCGTGGGGTTGATCGATGGTGGGCGGCTGCTTACTCTCGCCGCTCACACCCCGAAATGCTAAGGAACGGCCGATGGATGAAGTGGCCCGTCTGTTAACGCCCGCGCCTGGGCGAGCCCGTTGTTCGTTCCTTTGCGTTGCCGTGGCAGTGACCGCGACCGCATATGCTCAGCCATCCATAGCCGAGCAGCCAAAGTCGCATTTGCGACAGGCATACACGGATTGCGTCGGCGGAAGTGCGCCGACGACAGCCGCTGTGCTCCAGTGCGCGCATGTCGAGTTTGCTTATCAGGACAAGCGGCTTAACTGGAATTACCGGGCGCTGATGTCCCGCCTTTCCTCTGACGAGAAGGACCGTCTTCGGAGCGAAGAGCGGGAATGGATAGGGCGAAAGAGCACGAAGTGTGTATTGCCCGATAATCCCGGAACTGCCGACCAGATCGTGGCGGCGGATTGCGAGGTCAACGAGACCGAGGCGCGCGCGACGGAGTTGGAGCAGCGCCTTCGCAAGTAAGTCACATAACCGTTTGCGGGACCGGCGGCCGACCTCTGTAGACGGCGGTCATGGCTGCCGCGGTTTTGCGCTGTTCCGAGACTGACGCATCCGTCAGGCCGTCAAGCGTGATGAGGTGAAGGGGTGTTGGTCAGGACTGACCCGATACCAGTACGGAACTAAACTTACCGAGGCGAGGTAACATTCCCCGTCCCGAGCCAGCAAGGATTCCGCCATGCCCCCCGCGCCAGGCATCCCCCCGATCCCTCGGGATGCCCTGCAACTCCCAGCCGACGTCCTCTGGCTGGCGCATTGCAAGGATGGCCCCATCCCTCGCGTCGCGGCGGAGGGTGTACGTGCGCTGTTGGAAACCGAACTCGAGCCTTGGAACTTACGCTGGGAGGAAGACTTCCTCGACGTCCAGGCGCGCTTGCGTCACGCGAGCGCGGCGTTCTTCGCCGTCGACGAAGCCGACATCAGCCTCGTCGCCTGCACGTCGGCAGGGCTGGAAGCGATCTCGCTGGGGTATCCGTGGCAATCGGGTGACGAGGTGCTTATCCCCGCCGGGGAGTTCTCGAGCAATCGCCTTCCCTGGCTGGCGCTATCAGCTCGCGGCGTCGTCTGCCGCGAGGTGGAGCTGTGGCCAGACCAGTTGGCGGCCAACCCCGCACCGCCCACGCCCGGCATCGAGCCCGAGCAACGCCTGCTCGATGCGATCACGCCGCATACGCGACTGATGTCGGTGTCATGGATCCGCTTTCAGGACGGCACACGGCTCGATCTGGATCGTCTGGGGCAGGGCTGTGCCGCTCGTGGCGTGCATCTCGTGGTCGACGGTATCCAGGGTGCTGGCACGATGGTCCCTTCGCTTACGCATGTGGATGCCTTCGTCAGTGGCGGTCACAAGGGCCTGCTCGGCACGCAGGGGCAAGGCGTGATGTGGACCCGTCCGACGTTTCGCCAGCGGTTGGTGCCTCTCGGTACATGGCTGTCCGCGCCCGCGGCGTTCTCACAGTCGGGCACGCAGGCGGCCGCGGGCGACGTCTGGGCGAGTGACGGACGGCGGTTGGAGGCGGGTAGCCCGTCGATTCTTTCGTGTGGCGCGCTCGGTCATTCCGTGCAGCTGTTGCTCGACAGCGGCGGCGCGCGCGCTATCCAGGCGCACGTCATGGCGTTGCAACGGCTGTTACTGGAACGACTGCTTCCCTACGAGGAGTGGTCACACGACGTCGCGCGTCTTCAGGGCTTGCTGGAAGCCGACAGACTCGGACCGACCTTGTCGTTTCGTGTCGAGGACGATCGTGCCGAGCGGCTTCTCGCGGCAGCGGCGAAGCAGAAGATCGGTACGAGTACACGCGAGGGCTACCTTCGCGTGGCGTTGCACGGCTGGCATTCGGTGAAAGATGTCGAGCGGACGGTGGCGTGGCTGACGCAAGTGGACATCCCCCGCTAAGCACGTCCATCCGCCAGCGGCTCCCTGTTCTCGGTCGCTTCCTGACAATTCATCCGGGCTGATACTCCGCATGGGGGATCGAAGACGCTGTCCCGCACGCCCGTCGCCTCGTAAAAGCCAGAAAGCCGACAGGCATTCACCCGAGGCGGCGCCCAGAATCGGAAAAAACGAGAGGGGACGTCGTGAACATCCGGATCATCAGCCTGTTTCTTATCGCGTTTGCCGCAAACGTAAACGCAGGCACCGATGTCTGGCAGCCCACCGCCGGACACACGCAAATACCGTTGTGGCCGGAAGCGCCGCCCGCGGCGACGCCTATGCCCGGTCCGGAATATGTCAGGACGAGCACGAAGCCGTTCGGCGGCAAACCGATGGTAACCGTCAGCAACGTGTCGCAGCCCACCATGACGGTCTACACACCGAAAGGCGAGAATACGGGTGCTGCAGTCGTCGTATTTCCGGGAGGTGGCTTCGAGATTCTGGCCATGGATCTCGAGGGCACCGAAGCATGCGACTGGCTGACGTCCCGGGGCATCACGTGCGTGCTGGTGAAGTATCGCGTGCCGAGTCTGCCCTATGTGGCGGCTTGCGATTGCCGCCCGCACAACCGCGCGCTGTCGACGCCGTCGTTGCAGGATGCGCAAAGGACCATGCGACTGGTGCGCTCGCATGCGGCGGAGTGGAAGGTCGATCCGCACAAGATCGGCGTGCTGGGCTTTTCGGCGGGTGGCTTTCTGGTGGCGGAAATCAGCACGGTTTTCGACCGCAAACTATACGCGCCGGTGGATGCTGCCGATAAGGAAAGTGCCCGGCCGGATTTCGCCATGCTGATCTACCCGGGGCATCTCGCCACGGACGACGACAAAGCCAATCCCAATCTTCCGATCACCGCCCATGTGCCGCCGTCATTTCTTGTCCAGGCGGAGGACGACTACACGGACGGCGTGCATCAGTCGCTGGTCTACTACGCCGCGCTGGCCAGGGAGCACGTGCCCGCGGAAATGCACCTGTATGCACAGGGCGGGCACGCGTTTGGCCTGCGGTCGACGAACCTGCCGATCAATGGATGGCCCGCACTGGCCGAAGCCTGGATGCGGACGATCGGTATCACCCACTGAAAACGCATGCTCTGGCGGATCACTCCCCCGCTGCGAGCAACTCGTCCAGCTGCGCAAATTGTTCCGGCAGGCCTTCCGCCGAGCCAGCGATCGCCTCGTCGCGCGCCGCTTCCGTCGGATACAGTTCGTGCAGGGTGACCAGCGTCTTGCCGTCCTTTTCTTCGAACGTCACGGTGGTCAGCGCGCCCTGGTCGCTTTCTTCGTTCGTCCATACGAGCCGCGTGTTCTCGGTCACTTCCTTGTACGTACCGAAGAACGCCATCGGCTGATCGAAGGCCGGATGTTTGAACACCAGGCGATACGTGCCGCCGGTGCGGATGTCCATGTCGCCCGAGACCAGCGACATGCCGGCGGACTTCGGAATCCACCAGCGTTTGAACAGCTCGGGGTTGCGCCACGCCTCGAACACGAGGTGCACCGGCGCATCGAACGTGCGCGTCACAACGAGCTCGCGGTCGCCTTTGCGTTCCACGGCGGTGCGCTTGCTTGCGGCTGAACTACCTTCGCTTGCCATTGGCCTTCTCCTCGCGTTTAAGGTGGTCGACGATTTCATCCAGCGCGTCGAAGCGCGCGCTCCAGAGTTCGCGGTGCCGCTCGATCCAGGCGGCTTCTTCTTCCAGCTGACGCATCCCCAGTTTGCAGGTGCGCACGCGCCCGACCTTCTCCGTGGTCACGAGCCCCGCCTCTTCCAGAATGCTGACGTGCTTGCCCATGCCGGTAAGGGTCATGTGGAAACGTTGGGCGAGGTCGCTGACCGAGGCGTCCGAACGGCCAAGCTGCTCCAGCACGCCGCGTCGGGTGACGTCGGAGAGGGCGGCGAAGGTGGCGTCGAGGCGGGCTTGATAGTGAACCATGTGGTTCACTGTATGCCCCGGTCGGTGGGTTTGCAATACCTCGGGGCCCTGGTCACAACGGCGGCATGGCGTCTGAGAACTTTGCCGGCGCCGCCGTTTGGTGGTCGCTCCGATTCGCTTTCAGGTCACTGGGTGCCGAGTTCGGGAGTCGTCTTCTCCAGGATCTTCATCGCTTTTGCGTTCTCGGCTTGCCAGGTCGCGATGTCGGCGTCGGAAGTCGGCGTCGACCCGGTGGACACCGGCGTGCCGTCGGGTCTCGTGATCGGCGGCCGGGGCGCGGCGGTCGGCTGGGTCATGGCCGCGTAGCTTTGGTGCGACACCACGGGTGGCGTGGCGAGCCGGGACGAGTAGTAGTCGCTGGGTCGAGTCGCAAAATGACGTGTCGGCGCGGCGGCGTTGGCGCGTGCATTGGCGACACCTTGTGAGGTGGACTGGATGATGGACTTACCCATGTTGTCCAGGACGCGCGGGATGGACAGGTAGCTGATAAGCAGTACCGCGACGACGGCGAGAACCGCGATGATCGGCGTGCCGGACGCCGACGCGGATACCCGCGGTCGTTTACGACCGGCCGTCACCCAGCTCGGCCTGTCATCCAGCGGCGGCATGTCCACCTCGGGGATCGGCCCGAGCATGCTACGTATCTCCGCACCACCGATCAGCTGGATCGGCATGAACTTCGCCGCCGACCGCATGGCGTGATCGGTGAACTCGCCGGAGGAGATCAGGATGGCGCGCTGTGCACCCTCCGTGTGCATCACGCCGATCAGTTCATGCACCGCGTTATGCGGCACCTGTCCCGTGTTCCAGTGCTTGCACTGCACGACGATGTATTCGCCGTCGCGGTACAGCTTGAGGTCGATACCGCCATCGGCCATGGCGTAGCCAACACCCGTGCCGGAGTGATCCACCCGGTAGCCTTGCCCACGGTAGTACTCGGCGACGCGTCGCTCGAAGTCGTCCCAACGCACCTGGGTGAGCGGGTCGCTCCAGCGCGAGCGGACGGGTTTCCAGCGGCGGCTCATGGGCCTGCGCCTGATCTGTTCAACGCCATGTCTTCCCCTGACGTCCGGGTGTCGAAGGTTTCGCGCACGGTCCGGGCGTTCCAGGTCGATGGTACTCAGGCGGCGACGCGGTGGGCAATGATCATGTATGCCTATTCGGCCCGGTACGCCGCTATCTGGTGTCGCGCACCGCGGCTTACTTGCCGCCGGTCACGTCCAGAAAGGTGCCGGTAATGAATGAGGCCTCGGCGCCTGCAAGCCACAGGATCGCGCGCGCCACCTCGTCGGGCTGACCGCCACGCTTCATCGGTATGGATTCCTTGACGCGGTCCACTCGTCCCGGCTCGCCACCGCTGGCGTGCATGTCCGTGTAAATGTGTCCGGGGCGCACGCAGTTGACACGGATGCCCTCGGCGGCGACTTCCCTGGCAAAGCCAGTGGTGAAGGTCTCGAGCGCACCCTTGGACGCCGCGTAGTCGACGTACTCGTTCGGGCTGCCCAGTCGTGCGGATGCGGACGACACGTTGATGACGGATCCGCCCCTGCCGCCGTAGCGATGCGACATCCGTCGTATGGCGTGTTGCGCGAAGAGGATGGGGCCGATCGCATTGACCGCGAAAATGCGCTGCATCCGGTCGAAGCTCAGATCCTCCAGACGGGATTGCTGCGCGAGAACGCCTGCATTGTTTACCAGCACGTCGATGCGACCGAACTCGCGGTCGATCGCGGCGAAGAGCCCGTCGATCTGCCCGGGATCGGCGCTGTCCGCGCGGACGGCCAGCGCGCGACGTCCGGCCGCTTCGACATCGGCAACGACGGCGAGTGCCGCGGACTCATCGGAGACGTAGGTGATCGCCACATCGTAGCCCTGGGCGGCGGCCAGTCGTGCCGTGGCCGCGCCGATGCCCCGGCTGCCGCCGGTGATCAGGATGAGCGGTGCCTGCGAATCGTCAGTCATGGTCGAAACCTTTATGTCGTGGAAACGGTGTCGCGCAGATGAGGTTTCAGCAACATCACCAGCGGCGCAATCAGGGCGGCAGTCGCGGCCGAGGCGAGGATGCCGATCGTCTGATTGCTGTGATCGGCAATGGCGCCGTACAGGATGGGCGCGGAGCCGCCCGAAACGACCACGCTCGTGTAAAAGACCGCGAACGCGCGACCGGTGTCACCGTCGGAGAGCTCCGGCACGGTCCCGTAAAGCACCGATGATGTGCCATTGAGCACGACACCGAGCAAGGGCAGCACGATGAGTGTCGGTGTCAGCGGTGTGAGCAGCGTCGCGGCCATCAGCGCGGCCGTGGCGACCTCGGTCACGATGACGCTCCCGACCACACCCAGTCGCTCACCCAGCCATCCACAGGTCGCCTTGCCCAGCGCGCCACCGATAAAGAGCAGAGCAAGCGCGACGCCCACGGTCGGGGAGTTGCCGCCCTTGGCATGAATCAGAAACGGAAGGAACAGCAGATAGCCCATGCGGGTCGCCGTATCCAGCGCACCGATGGTCGTCAGGATGCCGAAGCCGCCACGGCCGTGACCACGTTGCGTCTTTACCCTGGCGCGTGCGATCACGGGAGCCTTCGGCGCCCAGGACATCAGTCCCAGCGCAACAACGATGCCAAGCAGCGCCATCAATCCCAGCACGGGGCGCCAGGCGAGCACGGGCAACGTCACCGCGACAAGCGCCGGCACGATGGCCTTACCGAGGTCGCCGGAAAAGTTGTACATCCCCAGCGGTCGTCGCGATGCGTCGCCGTAGCTGTCGGTGACGAGCATCGAACCGCGTGGATGCTGGATGCTCGAACCCACGCCCGCCACGACGAGGCCGACGCAGAGTCCCGCGAAGCCCAGGGGTAGCGCCATGATCAGAAATCCCATGGCCGCGATGACGGTCGCAAGTATCAGCGCGGCTCGGGCCGAGACGCCACGCAGGGCGCGATCGGCGGGAATCTGCAGGCCGCCCATGGTGCCGTAATAAAGCGCGCGCACCAGGGCCAGCGCCGCATAGGACAGACCGAACTGCGCCTGCCACACGGGAAGAAAGGCATAGAGGCCGTCGGTATAGCCGTCATGCAGTGCGTGGGTAAAGCACGCGGCCAGCAGGTTGCGCGAACGGGGCGCTTGGGGCGTGCGTTCGCCGTCGAAGGTGACGGGGAGGTCGGTCGAGGCTGCCATGCGGCTATGCTAGATAAGCGAGAAATAATCAACAAGACAACCATGACTCACCTTATGCGTGAGCATAAATCACGGATAGCCATGCGCAACCTGCCACCTCTCCATGCTCTGAGGGTCTTCGAAGTCGCCGCCCAGACGGACAGTTACGCCGACGCGGCGGCGGAACTCGGCGTGACTCACGGTGCCGTCAGCCGGCAGATGGCGGTGCTGGAAACGTGGCTGGGCCAGAAGCTCTTCGTCAAGGACGGTCGCCGCATGGTGGCGACGCCGGCCGCGAGGCTGTTCGCCGCCGAGATCGGCCTGTCGTTCGATCGCCTGGTGGTGGCGGCCGAGGCGTGCGGACAGCCAGGCGCACGGCGCATCGTGCGCGTCAGCGCGCCGACCAGTTTCGCGATGCGCTGGCTGATCCCCCGGCTCGGTCGCTTTCACGCCGGGCATCCGGACACTGAAGTCGTTGTCACCACGGTATCGACGCTCTTCGAGGAACTGCGCGGCGGCGTCGATGTGACGATTCGGCGTGGGCCTGGGCGCGATCGCCTGTTGCCTCAGCATCGTGTCGTCCCCGTGCTGGATGACGTCGATACGCTGATCATGAGCCCCACCTTGTTTGCCCGCCAACCCGTGCTGAAACCGTCCGATATCCAGGGCCACACGCTGTTCGCCACGGAGACACGACCGGGCGACTGGCGTGACTGGCTCGAGGCCGCCGGTGTACATCACCTCGCAGGACTTCCGCGCCAGCGCTTCGATCATTTCTTTGTGACCCGCCAGGCCATCGAGGATGGTCTGGGTATCGGCATCGGGCCCTTGCCGATGCTGGAGATGGATGTCGCCAACGGACGGCTGATGACGCCGCTGGCGGATATCCGGGTGGTGCGGACGGGGTATGTCGCGATCGTCGGGCGGGAGTCTGACGAAGGTGGCTCGGTCAACCGGTTTGTCGAATGGCTAGTGGGGGAAAGGCCGACGACGATACTCGCCCAGGTTCAGCCATCAAGCCTCTGAGAATCTATTCAACATATGGACGCATGAAGTCTATAGTTAATTGATTTATAGAGATTTTGACAAAAAGTATCTATTCAAGTATCTATTCAGCGATGGCAAAGCCTGCGCCCATGACCGAGACCTTGATCAACGTGCTTCGTCGGCGCGGGCCACTTAGCGCGAGAGATCTGGGCGAGGCACTCGGCGTCAGCCAGCCGACGATTTCCCGGTTGCTCGACACCAGTGGGGCGGAGGTGACGCGTTTTGGTCGAGCCAGGCGTACGCGTTATGCAGCACGGCGCGATGTCCGGGGTCTCGGTTACGAGTGGCCGCTTTTCCGAGTCGATGCGCAAGGTCGACCTCACGAGTTTGGCCTACTTGCGGCGCTGCACGGCGGCGGATGTCTTCTGACAGGGGCCACTCCGGTGTGGTTGCGCGACGAGTTCGTCGATGGGCTGTTTCCCGGTGTGCCCTGGTTCCTCGACGACCAACGGCCACAAGGATTTCTTGGCCGCCAGTTCGCGCAGCGCTGGTCGCGCGAATTGGGACTGCCCGCCGATGTGCTGCTCTGGGACAACGACGCGGTACTTACGGCGTTACTCCGTCACGGCGAGGATGGTCCGGGAAATTTCATTCTGGGCGAGGCTGCGCTCGAGCGTGCATTGCAAAGTGAGTTCGACGTCGTTGCCGAGGAGACTCGATGGTCTCGTTACGGTGACATGGCTAATGTAGCCATCGCCGGTGAAGCCGTCGGATCATCGGCGGCAGGCGGGCAGCCCAAGTTCACAGCCACGGTGATCGACGCGGAAGGTGCCACCCGCCACGTCATTGTCAAGTTCACCGAGCCGGTGGAAGCCGGTGCTACGGCACAGCGCTGGGCTGATCTCCTGATCTGCGAGCACCTGGCTGGCCAGCTTTTGGCCGAGCAAGGCAACGCCAGTGCGCCTACCGAATTGATCTGGTCGCAAGGCCGCCTTTGCCTTGAAGCGACCCGCTTCGATCGCATAGGCGCCTACGGGCGGCGAGGCTGCGTCAGTCTGGCGGCGTGGAGCGATGCGCACGACGGCAACCGCGACGACTGGGCCACTGCTGCCAGGCGCATGCATGAAGCTGGGTGGATCGATGACGCATCGCTGGCGCAGGTTCGTCAGCGCTGGTGGTTCGGCCGGCTGATCGGCAACACCGACATGCACTTCGGTAACCTCTCGTTCTTCCTCGATGACACGCTGCCAATGGCGGTGACACCGAGTTACGACATGTTGCCTATGCTATATCGGCCTGCTTCAAATGGCGCCATACCACCCCGCGTCTTCCAGCCCGCTGTGCCGAGTCCGGGGGATATGACGTACTGGCTGTGCGCTGCACGCTGGGCTGTGATCTATTGGACGCGTGTTAGTCAGCATGCGGAAATCAGTGAGGGATTTCACGATATCGCCAAGGCAAATATCGAAGCGATAGCCCGCCTGCGCGAGCGCTTCGATACCTGACATCCGTAGTGATCGGCGCAGGCCCTGCTGCTAAAGTTTCTCCCTGCCCGCACTCAGGACCCTCGTTATGGACAACATCGAACGCTTCGACACCGGTGTCCCGGCCACCGCGTTCCGCCTGTCCTGGGTAGCCTATGTTCGTCCCGTCGTGACCCTCGCTGCCGCGCTCGTCATCGCCTGGTTCCTCCCCGTGCTGTATCGGTCGATTCTTGCGGTGCTGGCTTTGGCCTGGTTCGTGTACTCGGTCATGGAGGCAAGAGAGGTACGCCTCTTCGTCAACGACGACGGCATCTGGGTGAGCAGCGGCATCCTTCCCTGGAACCGCGGCGTCAGTGGAGTGAAGTGGCGCGACCTGGACGAAGCCTCGTTTCATACGGGCTTTTTCAGCTGGGCCGCCAGGTCCTACCGGGTGCGGATCGGTCACCGCTTTACGAAGAGCAGTGAGATCCTTCTGATGCACGTACACGAAGGAAATCGTGCGGTAGCGGAAATCAACGGGATTCATCGTGCAAGGATTTCGCGGGGTCACGACTGACGACGGCGAAACCGCTCGCTCGGTGTGGATAGCTACCCAGCGGGCTGTCGGGCTGTTGGGTAGCGTATCGATTACATGCCCGCGGCATCCAGCAGCGCGTTACCGCTCTGTCCCGCGCTTCCGCTCGTCTTGTAGGCATTGAGAAGAATGCCCTTCTTGTCGAATTCGAAGACGGCGTCTTCGTGCTCGTTAGGCTGGAACGGCATGGCGGCGATACGTGTGAACGTATAGTTCCAGACTTCCTTGCCCATCACCTCGGACTTCTTTGACGTCAACTCCTTATTTACATTCCGCACCGCTTCCCGGTAGCCTCTCTTCCGCCCAAAACCATGGGCTACCTCATTTGCGCCACCGGACGGAGCAGTCAGTTGTTGAAGGTCAGGGATCCCCGCCGCCGTTGCGCGGCGCAGGCTGCAAGCTCCACGCGCGCCAAAGCTCATATCCATGAATCGCGACGTTTCCCCGTGCGAGGCGCATCTGTTTGCGACCCACGTGGACCGCTGGCGCGTGCCCGTGTGAGCGCACTTCGCGAACTACGTCACAGTTTCTGACAGGCACATCAGGGAGGCCACCGCATGGATGGCGGACGCATGTGTCTGTTTCCAAAGATCGACAATCATCGGTTGTGCTGCCCAGGCCAGCCACGATATTTCCAGGGGAACATCGAATGAATCGTACTTACCGTCTCGTATGGAACAGAGCCCTGCGCGTTGTCCAGGTCGCTTCGGAACTCGCGTCGAGCGAGGGCGCCGCAGCGGACGGCACGAATGCCGCGCCGCCGCGGATGACGCGTCTGTTCAGCGCCTTGCTGGCAGCCGGCCTTTGCTTATCGTCTGCCGTGGTCTTCGCGCAGACCGGGGCGCCTGGCGGCTCCGGCAACTCCGCGGCGGCCGGAAGCGTCCTCTCGGGCGCGGGCGGCGCGGGTAACGGGACGGGCGGGCAGGCGACGCATATCGATTCGTCCTACGACGCGAGCGTGATCGACGGCGCATCCGCAAACAACGGCGCGGGTGGCTCGGGCGCGTCCGGCATGGACGACGCCGAGGGGGCGACAGGCGCGGGTGGCGCGGGCGGTGCGGTAGGCGCACCGGGCACGGTGATCGTCGGCGGACGCGGCGGGGATGGCAGCACGGGCCATGCCCCGGGTGGCGGCGGCGGTGGTGGCGCGGGTGTCTATACGACGGCGACGAGCTACAACGTTTCCGCTACCTCCATCACGGGCGGCGCGGGCGGCCATGGTGGCGGGCAGGATCTGATCGCCGGTGGGGCCGGCGGCGGTGGCGGTGGGGCCGGTCTGGTGTCGGGCGTCGCCAGCGGCTTCGTTCTCAATCTGTCAGCAGGGCAGTCGATCACGGGCGGTGCCGGCGGCGCGGGTGGCGCGGGCAGCACCACCGGCGTCTCGGTCGGTGGCGGTGGTGGCGGTGGTGGCGACGGCGTACTCATCACGGGTACGGCGGGTAAGGTCACCAATGCCAATGGAGCCACGATCACAGGCGGCGTGGGCGGCGCCGCCGGTGGGGGCAATTCGGCGTCGGGCGGCAGCGGCGCGTCCGGCGCCGGTATCCGTGCGCTGGCCTCGGGATTGCACGTCACCAACAACGGCACGATCGCCGGTGGTGCGGCGACCGGCAACGGCGCGGCGGGCAACGCGATCGTGACCCAGGACAGCGCCGACATCGAGAACTACGGCGCCCTCGCGGGTGGTGCGTTCACCGGCGGCCATGCATCGGCGGTGCTCTTCAACGGCGCCGGCAATGTGCTGGGGCTGCACGCGGGTACCGTGATTCAAGGCGCCATCGAGCTTGCCAGTAACGCGAGCGCCTCGATCGTCGCGGATGCCGCCGTATCACTGAATGGCGTCACGCTCGACGGCGGCACGGCCGACGTCGTCTTCAACGCGACCAACGGCGGCTCGATCGACCTCGGTGGCGACCTTACCGGCACGGGCACCGTCCGTAGCACGGGCGTGGGCAGCCTGACGCTGGACAACGTCAACCTTACCGGCTCGCTGGCGCTGAGCCACACCGGCGGTACCCATACCGCGGGCACCGTGCAGACGACCGGCGCGCAGACCTACCTCGGTGGCGTGACGCTGGACGGCGCCACGCTGTTTTCCAGCGCCTCGAACATCGGCTTCAACGGCGTGACCGCCGGCACCGACGCCCTCAGCGTCACCGCCGGTGGCACGATCACCGCCAGCGGCGTGGTCACGCTCGGTGGCAGCAGTGTCTTCACCGCGCTCGGTCATGACATCACGATGACCAACGCGGGCAACCGCTTTGCCGGACTGCTGACCGCGACGGGCCGCAATATCGCCATTGCTTCGAACAGCGCGTTATCCGTGGGTCCGGTCAGCGCCACGGGCAATGTCACGCTGACCGGCACCGCCATCACACTGCAGAACGATCTGCAGGCGACGGGCACGCTGACGCTCACCGGTGACAGTGTCACGCAGACCGCGGGCGGCGTAGTGGTCGGGACCCTGACGGGCAGCACGACCGGCGACTTCGTCCTTGCGAGCACCAATAACGCCATCGCCACGCTGGGTAACCTCACGGCGCAGAACGCGACGCTTGCGGGCGCCACACCACTCAACATCACCGGCACGGTCAACGTGCAGTCCCTCGCGTTGTCGTCGGCCGGCCGCTCGGTGCTGACCGGTACGCTCACGTCGACCGGCAACATCACGCTCCAGTCCGGGACGGAACTCGCCGTCGGTGGTGGCGGGACTGCCGGTGCGCTTACCGGCAACGTGGTGGACAACGGCACGCTGTCGTTCAACCGTTCCAATGACGTCAGCTTTACGGGCGATCTCAGCGGCGCGGGTGCGGTGGTGAAGAACGGCGCGGGCAAGCTGTTGTTCGATGGCGACGGCAGCGGCTTCACGGGGAACACCACGGTGAGCGCCGGCAGCCTGATCGTCGGCAGCGCGGCGAACAGCGCGGCGGTACTTGGTGGTCCGAACGGCGCGGGTGCAGGCGTCACGGTCAACGGCGGTGGCACGCTCGGTGGCCACGGCACCGTCGCGACGAACGTCGACGTCCTCTCGGGCGGTACGTTGTCGCCGGGCAATTCCGTAGGAACGCTGACGGTCGACGGCAATCTCACCCTCGAGCAGGGCAGCACGTTGCAGGCTGAGTTTGGTGGGCTGGGCTCGGGCGACCAGGTGGTCGTGTCGGGCAACCTCGCTCTCAACGGTGCCACGCTCAACGTCGTCGATGCCGGCGGCATGACCAACGGCGTCTACAATCTTTTCAGCACCGGTGGCACGCTCAGCACGAGCAACGGCGGTCTGGTGCTCGGCACGACGCCGGCGGGCCACCCGCTGACGCTGCAGTATCTGACCAGCTTCGGCCAGGTCAACCTGATCGATAACTCGACCTCGAACCTGAGCTTCTGGAACGCCAACGGCCTCGCCTCCGCTACGCAGATGGGCGGCGGCACCGGCGTCTGGTCGACCACCGCGCCGAACTGGACCGACGCCACCGGCACGCAGCCGAACGGTCAGATGTCGCCGCAGCCGGGCTTTGCCATCTTCGGTGGCGCCGCGGGTACGGTCACGGTCGACGGTACGCCGGGACAGCTCCAGGCGACGGGCATGCAGTTCCTCACCGACGGCTACACGCTGACCGGTGACTCGGTACAGCTGCTGACTACCGATGGCACGACGCCGATCATCCGCGTCGGCGACGGTACGGCCAGCAGTGCGCCGTACACGGCGACGGTGTCCAGCGTGCTGACGGGTAACCAGGGCCTGGAAAAGGCCGACGCGGGTACGCTCGTGCTGACCGCGGCCAATACGTATACGGGTAACACCGTGGTTTCGGGTGGCACGCTTGCCGTCTCTGCCGATAACAACCTGGGCGATGCCGCCAATGGTGTGACGCTTCAGGGCGGCACGCTGGGTATTACCGGCACGTCCTTCACCACGACCGACCGGGCGCTGACTCTCGCCTCCGGCACGGGCGGCACGCTGGCGGTCGCCGATGCGGGCAACGTCTTCAACTGGCACGGCGGCATCACTGGCGCGGGTACGCTCACCGTGCAGGGCCCGGGCACGCTGCTGCTCGATCATGCCAACAGCTATACCGGCGACACCGTGGTCAACGGCACGCTGCAGCTCGCCGCGAACGGCGCCATCGGCACCGGTACGCTGGTGCTTAATGGCGGTAGTCGCGTCGCGCTATACGCGCCCGGCACGACGCTGGCCAATTCGGTCGTCGTCGGCGGCGAGACCACGCTCGACACCGGCGCGGGCACCGCCACGCTGACCGGCGCGGTATCGTCCGCGGCGGGTAGCGACACCTCGCTCGACATCGTGCACAAGACCGGCACGGGCACGCTGTTGCTTGCGAACGCGTTCTCGCTGGGCGCCGTCAATATCGACGCCGGTACGCTGCAGATCGGCAACGGCGCGACCAGCGGCAGTCTGGCGGGTAATGTCGTGAACAACGGTGCGCTGGTTTTCCAGCGCGCCGACAACACGAGCTTCGGCGGTGTGCTCAGCGGCGCGGGTACCGTCAGCAAGCTCGGCGCGGGCAATCTGCAGTTCACCGGTGACAGCTCGGCATTCGCTGGTTCGACCACGGTGAGCTCGGGCAGCCTCCAGGTCGACGGCTCGCTCGGCGGCTCGCTCACTTTCGCCAGCGGCACGACGTTCACCGGTAACGGTACTGCGGGCAACGTCACGTTGCAGAGCGGATCGATCCTGTCGCCGGGCGGTGCGGGCATCGGCAAGCTCGCCACCGCGGGCGACCTCACCGTCGCCGCCGGCACGCAGTACTCGCTGGACCTCGACAATACCGGGCATAGCGACACGGTCAGCGTCGGCGGCAAGGCGACGCTGCAAGGGGGCTCGGTCGTCAGCCTTGCGAGTGCTGCGGGCAAGTGGAGCCCGACCGCCACCTACACGATCCTGACCGCCGCCAACGGCGTCAGTGGCACATTCAGCAATGTGTCGAGCAATCTCGCGTTCCTGACGCCCCAGCTGGCCTACACCGCCAACGCGGTGAACCTCACGCTGATCCGTAACGACATCCTGTTTGCCGACATCGGTGCTACCCGCAACCAGAAGGCGACGGCAGCGGCGATCGAATCGATTGGCGAAGACCACCCGGTGTTCGACACGGTGGTGAAGCTCGACGCCGCTTCGGCACGTCGCGCTTACGACCAACTGTCGGGTGAAATTCACGCCAACCTGCAGGGTGCCATCGCGGACGACGACCGTTACAAGCGCGAGGCGATCAACCAGCACCTGCTGACCCAGTTCGCCGATGAAACGGAAGACTCGTTCGCGACGTGGGCGTCGGCATGGGGCCATCGCGGCCACCATGAAGAAGACGGCAATGCGTCGAAGCTGGATGCCAGCGGCAGCGGCGTCTTCGTCGGTGCGGACAAGGGCATCGCGGATCGCTCGCGTATCGGTGTGGCGCTCGGCAGCGGTCGTGTCTCCGCCGATGCGCGCAACGATTCCGCCAGCGGCAATACGCTGACGGCGGCGATCTATGGCGGCGCGGACTTCGGCGACGTGATGATTCAGGCCGGCGGCATCTACTCGCGTTACGACATCGACACGCATCGCACGGTCGATGTGGATTCGCTGGCCGGTCGCCTGAGCGGCACCACCAAGGCGCACTCGCTGCAGGGTTTCGTCGAAGGTTCGTACGAGTTCCGTTGGGACAGCGGTGCGCTGGCGCCGTTCCTCAACATCGCCCAGCAGCAGCTTCGCACCAACTCGTCCGACGAGCGCGGTTCGGACGCCGCCTTGCACGTGATGGGCAGCAAGAGCGACCTGACCTACGGCACCCTCGGCGTACGCGGGCGTAAGGACTTCGGCGAAGACGGCCGCTTCGGCATCTTTGGCAGCGTGGGCTGGCAGCATGCGGCCGGCCACACCGACACCAACAGCAAGCAGCGCTTCCTCGAAGGCGGCAACGCGTTCGAAGTGATGGGCACGCCGGTCGGGAAGAATGCGGGCGTGGGCGTCTTCGGTGTCCGTTTCCTCGCGACGCCGACGGTCACCATCGATGCCTCGTGGAATGGCCAGTTCGCCAGCGAGGCGAAGGACCAGTCGGCTCGCCTGGCACTCAACTGGGTGTTCTGATGAAAGGCCCGGGCCACGTTTCGGCGTGCGCCCGGGCCGTTGCGACTTACGGAACGTCGGGTACGACCGGGGCGGGAGCCTGTGCGACGCGCTCCGCCGTTCCGGCGTGAGGCTGGCTTGCCGATTGCTGCATGGCCTGCATCTGTGCCCGCTGGATCTCGTGGATGTACACGCCGTACATCACGCACAGCATCAGAGCCATCACGATCACAGCACCCACGGCGGCGAAGACCGGCGCGCGACCTGGTGTTCGGTCGTCCACGTCGGCCCAGGGTGCGGTGTCGTTGGCGGACAGTACGGGGAGCGGCGGCTCGGAGACCTTGCCGAGCATGGCGCGTATGCCCACCCCGTCAATCAGCGCGACGTGCGGAAACCGCGACGCCGCCTCGATGGCGGGGCGGGTGAATTCACCCGAGGTGACCACGATGGCGCGGGTGGCCCCGGCGGCATGCATGACGCCCATCAACTGGTGCACGTCATGGTGCGGCACCTGCTGTGCGACCCAGTGCTTGCATTGAACGACGGTGATTTCGTCGCCACGCGTCAGCGTGAGGTTGCTGCCGATGCCGACGTCGTCACTGTGACCCGCGGGATCCGGGCCGGCATGCTCGACGATGTAGCCTCGTTCCCGATAGTAGGTGGCGACGAGTCGCTCGAACTCACTCCGCGATACACGGGTGAGTGCGTCGTCATGCCGAAAACGCACAGGCTTGGTGAACCTCATCGCCAGCGATCCGCGATGATCGACCGAAAGTCGCGCCCATGGGCGCCGTGCAGGACTGCCATGGTATTCCCCCTGATCGAGCGTCGCGCCCCCTTGGTACGTCGCTGGATGCTGTGGAATATAGCGCGTTATTCTGTGGATTCCTGTAGGCGAACGCCTACATCGCATTGCCTAAGTAGGTAATCGTTTTCACTCGTAAGTAGTATCTGCGTACTCGACGAAGCAAGGACATCGTTTTGCGACATCCCATGAGATCGATCTTCATCGGCGCCGTCGTACTCGCGCCCGCGGTCAGTTACGCCGCCGGCTTCGACTGCGCCAAGGCATCCACTCCCATCGAGAAGGCGATTTGCGCATCCCCCAAGGTGTCGGCGCTGGATGGTGAGCTCGGCGACGCGTTCAAGGCCGCCCTGGCCGGCCACCCCGACAAAGCCGACGCGCTCAAGCTCGATCAGCGCCACTGGCTGGCCAGCCGCGATGAAGCAATCAGCAGCCAGATACGCGACGAGCCAGGCAAGACGTTGTCCGGTGACGTGGCCCGGTATCGCGACCGTATCGACTTCCTGAAGGGGCTGGACGCACCCGTTCCTAAACCACTGGACGTGATCGCCGCCGCACTGCCGAAGCTCTCGGGGAGCCAATACGACGTGCTTCACGGGCTGGCGGCCAAGGGCGTGCCGCTGGTGGTCGCGAAAGGCAGCGACATGAGCACGCCGTCCGACTTTCCCTACGAGGCGGACAAGACCGTCGCGGACGCGCTCACTGAAGGAAGCGGCGACGCGCAGTACCGTGTCCTCGCGGGCTCGCCCGTGAGTTCCGTGTATTCGTTGCAGGGGACGGCGAACTGCTGGTCGGAAACGCCGTTCCGCATCGAAGGCAAAAAGGCTATCGCCGTCGAGGCTCCGGACGCCTGGGGTGCCGATTGCATGTCGTCGCACGAGCTTGTGAAGATTGCCGGCGATTACGCGGCGGTGGTCGTGGGCTATGGCGGGGCCGATGAGCTGAGGGTGCAGGCCGCCCGTTGGGAAGGAAAGGCGTTCGGTAAGGATGCGCTGCTGGTCGCGCGCTTCGACCACACGCTTTCGATCAAGGGCAGCGCCTGCGCACCGAAGCAGTCACCGTGTGAAAACTTTGCGGCGACCGCGATGACCGTCGCCAGCCGCTTCGACCGCAGTCCGCTTGCCGACACGCTGGCGCGGCTGCCCCAGGGCGCCGACAAGGCGGCTCATGCCGCGGCGTACGCGGCGGCGACCGCTGACGACGGGATGGCAGCAAAGAAGAGCCAGACGCGGCCGAGCCTGCCGGACTTCGGCACCGGTTACACGGCCGGTTCGATGGCGGACTACAGCGCCGAAGGCACGTTGTTTCCGCTGACCTTCCGTGGAGAAACTCTGCTCGGCTATATCGATCACGGGCACGTCGGATGGCGCGTCAACGACGACTGGATCGTCTCCGCGTGGCGGCTCAAGGCCGGCAAGCTCGAGCCGGTTGCCTCCGCCTACATCGAGGTCAAGCGCGGCGCGTTCCTGCTGTCGTCGATGGTGCCGGTGCCCGCGCCGGAACCGCACTGAGTCGACTCCATCCGGCTAAAAAAAGAATGCAGGGATAGCCCATGAAACGCTACATCATTCTGACCGCCATGGCCGCCCTGGCGGGTGGCCTTGCCACGCATATGCCGGCTCACGCGGACGAAGCTCGTCAGACGTTCCGTCCGACGGGTATCCCCGCCACGCTGCCGGTGACCGGCACGGAACTGGTCGACGGCAAGGTGGTGCGCAGTCGCTACTACCGGTATGGCGACGGTGAGCCCGGACAGAAGCCCATCGTGATCTTCGTTCCCGGTTCCGGCTGTGACGGTGCTCTGGCCCTGGGTAGGGATGGCAAGGCGCATGCCGGACTGGAGATGTTCGCGCTGCCTCGCTTGCGCGATGTCGATGTCTACGTGGTGGAGCCGCCGGGCATTCCACGGCAGTTCGCCGCGCCTGAGCACGGCCTCAGCGAAGGTTGCCCGGCGGCCTTCCTTGCGGCCAACCGATTCGAGGATGTCATGGCCGCATACGGCCGAGCCTTGCATGACATCACTGACGGTCGGGTCGCCGGGCGGCCCGTGATGATCGTCGGCACGTCCGATGGCGCTCTCATGGCAGCGGCGCTGGCGGCAGGGGATACCGCCACGACGCATCTGGTCCTGATCTCGGGCTTCGGGACCTCGCAGGTGGCAGACCAGCTCAGGCAGCGCGTGGATCAGGCGTTCTCGGATCGCGTGGACGAAAAAGGCGTGGCAAGCGTTCGCGAGTACCGAAGCAAGCTCGAGGTCGCGCAGAAGCACCCCCAGTCGCCCGTGCTCTGGCAGGGTCAGCCCATGTCCCGATGGTCGAGTTCGGCGCAGATCTCCGGTGTGGACCTGCTTCGCCGTCTTCCCGCTACGGTGCACCTGCTCTTGGTCCAGGGCGGTCGCGACACGAGTTGGTCGCCTGACGCATTCCGGCAGGGCGTCGCGACACTTCTCGCCAGTGGACGCGGTATGGCCATCCGCTACATAGCTTGTGGCGATCATCAGCTCATGTGTGCTGGCGAGCCACCGGGCCCGGAGCACCTGAAGGAAACGATCGAGCAGGCGCTACGCTGGCTGGACGATGGCCACGCGGACGCATCGTGGACGACGTTCGATGCCGCACCCATGATGACGCGTCCCGCTGGCCGACAACTCCCGGTGGGCTATGGTGAGGAAAGGCGGTCGAGATAACGCCTTTGCGTTGCGCGTTCGGCATTGCGCCGTCCGCTTACCAGCGCACCGCGACGTCCAGCCTCGCGCCCTGATCCTTCCCTCCACCGCCGAAGCGACCCTGGTAGCTCGCGCCCACCGTCGTATGACGACCGATGGCGAAGGTCAGGCCGAGGTCGGCGATACCGGCGTTTCTCGCGAGCGGGGCGCCCTGGATGATGAACGTGTCGCCGCCATCGAGGAACCGCTGACGATCGATCGGCGTGAGATCGCCATAGGCGCGCTGATAACCGAGCTTTGCGTGCGCGTCGATACCGTCCCCGATAGACATGCTGCTACGCAGGCCGGCAGTGACTACCGTGGCGTTTTCACGCGTGCCACGTATCGCAAGCGCCGCATCGGCCTGTTGCTCCGTGAACCCATCCTGCTGCGTGCGGATACGCGCGACATTCGCAAACGGTGTGAGCGAAGCGGCTGACACGGCGATCCGATAACCGGCATCGAGCCATCCCTGCGCAAGATTGCCGTCGTAGCGCGCCGAGGCGTGTTGCGTGGCGAGGCCCGGAACGTCGAGTCCACGATGCGCATCCATACGCTGCCATGCATACGTCGCGCCTGCACTGAGCTGCCACGCATCGACGGTGGCGGCGGCATAAAGGCCCGCGACGCGGCTCTTCGCGTTGACGCTGTCGTTGCCACTGCGCGTGCTCAGGTCGCCGGCACCGCCAAGCGCGCCGACGCGTACGCCATCAAGGTCACGGTCGAGACCGGCCAGCAGGCCGCCGCCGTTCGAGCGCGCGCGTTCGAACCCGATCGCGCTGCTGCCGCCCGCGTTACCCCAGTGTCCCCAGGTAGCCGTCCATGCGCCGCTGCTGGGAAGCGCGTCGTCATTCGAGGCGTCGAGGTGTCGCTGCACGGTGTCGCGAACCTGACGCGCGTCGTCCGTGCGCGCGCTGCGCGACGAGGCGTAGACGGCGCCGGTAAGACTGTCGAGTGCAGGCATCACGTCGGCATGGCCGAGGATCGCCAGCGTATCGAACAATACGCCGCCGATCCCCTGCGACTGAATCGCCGTGGCAGTCGATCGTGCGTTCCGATTCGTCGCCAGCGTCGCGAAAGCGATATCGTTGCGATCCAGTTCGAGATAGACGGCTTGCGCACCGTACGCCAGCCGTGGCGTGAGGAAGGGCTTGTCGACGGTCACGCTGTCGAAGTTGCCAGTCACGCCGCCCGCTGCGGTCAGGATGGTATAGCGCGTCGACGGCTTCACCGTCGTGCCGCTGAAGCGTGCATCGACGAGCCCGCCTTGCAGGGTAGCGGTTCCGCTGGCGGCGATCAGGTCGCTTGCACCGGCAGGTGTCGCCGTCACGATATAGCGCGAGGCTGCCGCCAGCGTGACGTTCCCCGTAATGCGTAAGCTGCCGGTCGTGCCATCGCCAGCGACGCTGAGGCTGCTGCCGTTCGAAGCGACGAGTGCACCGATGGCGCCTTGACCCGTCAGTGCCGCGGCGTTCCCAAGCGTCACGCTCCCGCCAAGCGTGCCGCGCAGGTCGAGCGTTCCGGCATCGACCTGCGTCGCGCCTGTGAATGCCGAGCCATCGCCGATGGCGAAACTACCCACACCGCGCTTGATCAATCGACCCGTGCCCGACAGCGCGCCATCGAAGGTGACATCGTCGGCACGGTCGAAGACCAGCGTCGCGTTGTCCACCACCGAGCCGATGAGCGAGCCCGCGTGAGTACCGTCGCCGACGATCAGTGTGCCAGCGTCAACCGACGTGCCACCGCTGTAGCTGTTGGTTCCCGTGAGAAGCAAGTTGCCCGCACCGAGTTTGTGCAACACTCCGCCGCCGGTGATGCCCTGTGTGAGCTCTAAATCGCTCGCAGTCTCGATGCCGCCTCCGCCGCTTCCCACGGAAACGTGGCGATCGCTGGTGAAAGCTCCGGTGTTGCGCAACACGCCACCGTCCAGCGTCACCGCATTCGATGCATCGCCGAGGCTGGCATCGCGTGCGATGGACAACCGGCCGCCGTTGACGGCAACGCCGCCGCTCCACGTGTTGTCAGCCGTGAGCACCAGCGTGCCGGCGTCGGTCTTCGTGAGTCCGTGCGTGCCCTGGACGACGCTGTCGATGGTCGCGGTGACGTCTGCGCCTGACGCCGAACCGTCGCCCACCCGCACATTGGCCAGGCCGCTGGCGTCACCCGCCAGGACGAGCGGCGCGCCGGTCAGACGATAGCCGTCGCTCATTACCTGCATTCCCGTCACCGCGATGTCGCCTGCGCTCGCGTCCAGTGTCACGGTGCCCGCCGTGCCGCCGAAGACGGCGAAGCCGGGCTGCGGCGACATGGGCGCGGTGACGCTGCCGGTCGCGTCGGTGAAGTTCACCGAGGTGAGCGACCACGTTCCGTCTCCACCGCCCATCGTCGTGGCGGAGGCGTGACCGTCCGCATTCCAGAAGGAGAGGGTGGTGCCCTGCGTGCTGAGCAGGTCGATCGCGTGATCGGCGGCAAGATAACGCAGGGTCAGGCGGGCCCCGGCCGGCGTCGAGCCCAGCTGAATGCCGCCGTTGGTAAAGGTGGCCACACCACCTACGTCGAACAGCCGGTAGACACCGGCGCCGAAGCCGGATGACGTGACGAGATGGAGCGTCACATCGTCGAAGGACGCGTCACCCCCGACGCTTATGCGATCGCCGATGCCCGTATGGAGAAAATCCGTGCCAGGCGAACCGAGTTCATAGTTCAGACTGCTACCGGACTGCATCGTCAGATCGCCACCGACGCTGAGCGTGCCCACGCTGTTGCCGGGGCTGATGCCGCCGCCGGACGCGATGGTCACATCGCCATCCACGCGTCCATGACCGGCCAGCGTGCCGCCGCTCTGCACGAGTGCATCGCCATGCAGGTACGCGGCCGACCCGGCGACGGAGCCGACGGTCAGCGTGCCCTGCGCCACGGTGGTCGTAACGGTGTTGGTCGTGTGCCCGTCGATGATGAGCTTGCCGGTGCCCGTTTTGGTCAGCCCGGAGATATCGGAGATCGTGCCCGTGAGTGTTCCACTGCGGCCGGCGTCGACGTTGAACGTCACGCCGCTGCCAAGGCTGAGGTCATTGGCGACGGAGAGGTCGTCGGCACCGAAGTCGAGCGCGAACTGGGCGCCCGCCACCAGGCCCGAGCCGAAGGCGGTGCTGCTGGTGGCACGTACGCGGGTACCCGTATCGATGAAGGTCGAGCCGCTGTAGCTGTTGTTTCCCGCGATGGTGAGCAGGCCACTGCCGCCGAAGGCGAGACTGCCGTTGCCCGACAGATTGCCAGCCAGAGTCTGGTCAGCCGAACCGACCACGCTGAAAACGCCCCGGTTGACGACATCGGCGGCGATGATGCGTGTGCCGCTCGTGGCGAACAGCTGAAGCGCGCCGGCATCGATCACGATGTGATCGGCGTTCAGCGCGCCGCTCAGCGTGAGCCACGCGCTGCCGGTTTTCGAGAGCGTGCCGATGGCGACATTGCCGGCGTACGTCGCATCGGAGGATTGCTGCACGCTGAGCAGTCCCGTCCCCGTGATGCTGCCACCCGTACCCGTCAGGTTGCCGAGGTTGTACGTCGCGCCGCCCAGCTGCAGTGTGCCGCCGGTGATGTTGTATGCCGCTCGTGCGCTGTTTGACTGGGTCAGGGCCAGGACGCCGCCGGAGAGCGACGTGCCGCCCGTATAGGAAGTGTTGCCGCTGAGCGTAAGCGTGCTGTCACCACTCTTGACGATGCCGCCTGCGCCGGTGATAGCGCCCGACAGCGTGGCGGACTGACCCGTGGGAACGTCGAGACTGGTGGCGCCGCCGAGCGTGATGGCGTTGGCGATGGACATGCCGTTGGTGGTGAGGGTCAGCGCGTTGTTACCTGCCAGAGCCAGCGTGCCGCTGCCGAAGGCCGCGTTGCTGGTGGCGCGTACGGACGATCCGTTGGCGACCGTCGTGCCGCCGGTGTAGCTGTTGTTGCCACCGAGCACGACAAGGCCCGTGCCGCCGATGGTCAGGTTACCGGTGCCGGACAGGTTGCCGCTGATCGTCGTCGCCGCCGTGCCGAGGATCGCCAGGGTGCCCTGATTGGCGATGTTCCCCCCGACGACGCGCGTGTTCGCGTTGTTGGTGAGCTGCAGCGTGCCGGCGCCGATGGCGAGTTGGGCCGAGGTCACGTTACCCGTGAGCGCCAGCGTCGCGGCGCCGGTCTTTTGGAAGGAGGCCACGCCGACATCGCCCGCGTACGTGGCGGCAGTGGACTCCTGAACGTTGAACACGCCCGGTCCCACGATCGAACCGCCGGTACCGGACAGGTTGCCGATGTTGTACGTGCCGCTTCCCAGTTGCAGCGTGCCGCCGTTGACGATGTACGGCGCACGCGCGTTATTGGACTGTGTCAGCGCCAGCACGCCTGCATTGAGCGTGGTGGTGCCTGTATACGTATTGCTGCCAGACAGGGTCAGCGTGCCCGCGCCGTTCTTGATGACGTCGCCGCCGCCGGTGACGGCACCGGCCAGTGTTGCCGTCGCGCCGCTGGCGATCTCGAAACGCGTGCTGCCACCCCGCAGAAACGCACCGTTGAGCGCCCAGCTCGCGTTGGCGGTCGCGGAAACGACGTCGAAGCCGGAGACGTTACTGGCTGTCGAGCCATTGCCACCCAGGCTTAACTCGTTGGATGCGCCATAGGCATAAACGTCCCCCGTCAGCGACGTGCCGGTCGAAAGGGTGAGGAGGTTGTTGCCGCCGTAGAGGTCGAAGGCATGAGCCCGTGCGCCCGTGCCGCTCAGCCCGCCGATGACGGTGCCGGCGTTGACGATGGAGGCGCCGCCGTTGTCGGAGACGATGCCTGCACCGCCGCCGCCCGCACCACCGGTGTCACGTGCCACACCACCGTTACCCCCGGTGACTGTCCCCTGATTGGTAAAGGTGGTGCCAGGTGCCAGCCACACGCCCGCACCTCCGCCACCGCCGCCGGCGCCTTGCCGGGTGGGGTCGGTCGCTGCGCCGCTGGCGCCACCGTTACCGCCGACGATCAGGCCGGCATTCGTGAGCGTCGCGCCGTTCGCCAGCGACGCTCCGGAGCCGCCGCCACCGCCGCCGCCCGCACCACCGCCGACGTCATCGCCACCATTGCCGCCGCTGCCGCCCTGAAGCGTCGTGCCCACGGGAACCGTGTTGCCCGCCGTCGTGAAATAAACCGAGACGCCGCCGCCTCCACCGCCCGCCGCGCCATTGGTCGAGTTGGCACCGTTGCCGCCGGTAAACGTCGCCGCGGCGAAGGTACTTGGGCCCGACGTGGTGATCGAGGCGTTCCCCCCGGCGCCACCGGCGCCGCCAGGGCCGCTGCCCGCCCAGCCCGCGTTGCCCGCGCTGCCGTTGCCGTTCGAGCCGTAACTGAAGAAGTTGAGCTGGTAATAACCGCCGGCTCCGCCGACACCACCGCCGCCCGGTGAGCCGGATCCCGATCCGCCGGCACCGGCGTAGTTCTGGCGGGAGCCACCGTTGTCCTGGCCGGCAAAGGCGATGGCCGGCGTCACAGCGCAGGCGGCAAGAATGCAGAGCGTCAGGGTACGACGGCGCGGCACGCGCGCACCGTATACCGACGTGCGTGCCGCCGGGCGAAAACGGATAACCATGTGGCACGAACCCCTGCTGATTAGCGACCGCGCGCGCGCGTCCCCCCGAAGCCCTGCCTCGACGACGGGCAGGGCATCCCTGTGATCGCCGTCTCACGCACCCGTAAGTGCAATTTTGAGTGGCGCCACCAAGTGTGACGCATGTCACATATTTGGTGTATCGGCGCCTGGCGGCTTTCCTTTACTGGCGGATTTCGATCGCAACCGACATGAGCTAAGGGACGTTCCGGTGTGGCTTGCAACCGCCAGTTCACCGGTGGGAGCTGAGCCTGTCAGCGTTTCACGCCTTGCGGCGACGCAAGGCATAGCCGATCGCCAGAATCGCAAACCACACCGGGCTCGCGATCAGCGCCTGACGCGTATCGCTTTCCAGGGCCAGCAACACCAGCACGAAGGCGAAAAACGCCAGACACACCCAGCACATGAACACGCCGCCCGGCATCTTGTAGGATGACACCGCGTGGAGCTCCGGGCGCTTGCGCCGGTACGCGATATACGCCGCCAGAATCAGCGACCACACGAACATGAAGAGAATCGCCGCCAGTGTCGTCACCAGCGTAAATGCGGTCACGAGGTTGGGCACCACGGCAACCAGCATCGCGCCGCCCAGCAGGCAAATGCATGAGAAGAGCAGGCCGCGCGAAGGCACCGCGGCCCTGGACAGCTTTGCGAAGGCCGACGGAGCGTGCTTCTCTTCGGCCAGACCGAACAACATGCGGCTGGTCGAGAAGATGCCGCTGTTGGCGGACGAGGTGGCCGAGGTCAGCACCACGAAGTTGATCAGGCTGGCCGCGGCAGGGATGCCGGCCAGCAGGAACAGTTCGACGAACGGGCTCTTGCCCGGCACCACCTGGCGCCACGGCGTCACCGACATGATCACCACGAGGGCGAGCACGTAGAACAGGATGATGCGCACGGGGATCGAGTTGATCGCCTTGGGCAGGTTGCGCTCCGGGTCGGCCGTCTCGGCGGCTGTCGTGCCGACCAGTTCGATACCGACGAAGGCGAACACCGCGATCTGGAACCCGGCAAAGAAGCCACGGATGCCCATCGGGAAGAAGCCACCGTCACTCCACAGATTGGACAGGGAGGCGACGTGGCCATCGGGCGACCTGAACGCCCAGGCCACCATGCCGAAGCCGGTGACGATCAGTGCGCAGATGGCGATGATCTTGATCAGCGCGAACCAGAATTCCATCTCGCCGAACAGTTTGACCGTCGTCAGATTCAGCACCAGCAGGAGCGCCACGCACAGTACCGCCGGTATCCACGGTGCCAGTCCCGGGAACCAGAACTGGGCATACGAGGAGATCGCGATCACATCCGCGATGGCGGTGATGATCCAGCAGAACCAGTACGTCCATCCGCAATAAAATCCGGCCCATGGCCCGAGCAGGTCGGTCGAAAAATCGATGAACGACTTGTACTCGAGGTTGGACAGCAGCAGCTCGCCCATCGCCCGCATGACGAAGAACAGCATCACGCCGATGATCAGGTAGACGAAGAGGATGGAGGGCCCGGCAAGACTGATCGTCTTGCCCGAGCCCATGAACAGGCCGGTACCGATGGCGCCGCCGATGGCGATCAGCTGCAGGTGGCGATTGGACAGGCTGCGCCTGAGGTGCTGCTCGGGGGGCTGCTCCGGCGAAAGGGACATCGGCATGCTCGGGTCGGGACGGAAGCGGTGAACATACGGGGGTGGCCCCTATCCGGCAAGGATTCTCAGTCTGTCCCGACGACGTGGGGTCAGCGCGGCCTCACCACACTCGCCCCACCCAACACCTGAGGCATCACCCGCGGCAAGAACGAATGCGGAAAAATCGGCGTGATCGCGCTCGCCTCATCCAGTCGGCGCAACTGCGCATCCGTAAACGTCACCTCCAGGGCCGCCAGGTTTTCCTCGAACTGCGCCGCCGTGCGTGCACCGAGGATCGGAATCACCGTCGGCATCTGCTTCGCCAGAAGCCATGCAATCGCCGTCTGCGCAGGCGAATGCCCGACCTCCGCGGCGACCTGTTTAAGTACATCCACAATGTCGAAGTTGCGGTCGCTAAAACCGCCCATCCCCGACACGACGGCAGAGCGCGTACCGCTCCACACATCCGCCCCCTTATGCTTCTCGATGTCTTCGCGCGTGTACTTGCCGGTCAGCATGCCCATGCCCAGCGGCGACCAGGCGAGCACGCCGAGACCCAGCTCCTGCGCCATCGGCAGGAGATCGTGTTCGACGGTGCGCTCGATCAGACTGTGCTCGATCTGCAGGGCCACCAGAGGCGCCCAGCCGCGCAGATCGGCCAGCGTCTGCATGCGCGCGACCTGCCACGCCGGTGTGTCGGAAATGCCGGCGTAAACGATCTTGCCCGCGGTAACGAGGTCGTCGAAGCCGCGCATGATCTCCTCGATCGGTGCCAGCCCGTCCCAGACATGCAGGTAATAGAGGTCGATGTAGTCGGTATCGAGACGGCGCAGGCTCGCTTCCACCGCGCGGACCATGTTGCGGCGGTGGTTGCCGCCGGCGTTCGGATGGCCGGGCTCGGTGTTGAGCGAATACTTCGTCGCGATCACGGCGTTGTCGCGGCGGCCGGCGAGGAACCTGCCGAGCAAGGTCTCCGACGTACCGCCCGTGTAGAAATTGGCGGTGTCGATGAAATTGCCGCCGCGCTCCATATAGATGTCCAGCATGCGGCGCGATTCCGCTTCGGCGGCGCCCCAGCCCCAGTCGTCGCCGAAGGTCATCGTGCCCAGCGAGACCGGGCTGACACGCAGGCCCGAGCGGCCGAGGGTGAGGTAGTCGTTCAGTCGCTTGCTCATGGTCCACTCCAGGAACGGGAAAGAGGCTGAAACGATAGGCGCCCGATTCCGCTGGATAAATGGGGTTGCTCGCCATAGGCTATGAAGTCCGGCTTCACAATGGGGGTGCCCGATGTCGTCCGACCTGCTGCCCGCCATCGCCGCCTTCGCGCGCGTGGCGCACCACGCGAGTTTCACCCGGGCGGCCGCAGAGCTGGGCGTGTCGCCGTCGGCCTTGTCGCAATCGATGCGGAATCTGGAGCGACGCCTGGGCGTGCGTCTGCTGGACCGTACGACGCGCCGGGTCGGCGTCACCGAGATCGGTCAGCGTTTCCTCGACGATGCCCGTCCCGGGCTGGATGTCCTGTCACACGCGATGGACACCGTCACCGAGTCGCGTGAATCGCCCGCCGGCCTGTTGCGTATCAACCTCGCGCGTGTCGTGGCGGATGTCATTGTCCTGCCGCACCTGGCTGCCTTCACTGCCGCCTATCCGGAGGTGATCGTCGACCTGCATTGCGATAACACCTTCCTCGACCTGATCGACGGCGGTTTCGACGCGGGCTTTCGTATCGGCGAGAGCCTCGCGAAGGACATGGTGGCGGTACCGATCGGCGGTCCGCAGCGCATCGCGACCTTCGCCTCGCCCGGCTACGTCGCGCGGCACGGCCTGCCACGCACGCCCGCGGACCTGCTCGATCATCGGTGCGTGTCCATTCGCCTCGCGAACGAACGCAGCGTCATGCTCTGGGACTTCGAGCAGGACGGCCGTATCGTCGAGGTCGAGACCACACCCGCCCTCATCAGCAACGATGGCGATGTGCTACTCAGCGCCGCACGGGCCGGCGTCGGCATCGGCTGCCATTTCGAGC
The DNA here is from genome assembly GCF_900167995.1 of Luteibacter sp. 22Crub2.1. Taxonomy (NCBI): domain Bacteria; kingdom Pseudomonadati; phylum Pseudomonadota; class Gammaproteobacteria; order Lysobacterales; family Rhodanobacteraceae; genus Luteibacter; species Luteibacter sp. 22Crub2.1. The sequence goes on along the minus strand of NZ_FUYT01000009.1, from coordinate 135,902 downwards.
CGCTGGTGCGGGAAGACCTCGACGCGGGCCGCCTGGTCCCTGTGCTGGAAGACTACTGGCCCACGTTCGAGGCCTTCCATGTGTACTATCCCAGTCGGATGCACATGCCGCGCAAGCTGCGCGTGTTCATCGACTTTCTGCGCGAACGCCACGCGCCTGACGCTACCAGGGGAGCCATGCCATGACCGCCGATTATCACCAGGCCCTGATCGAGGCCTATATCGACGCTTACAACCGCTTCGATGTCGAAGGGATGCTGGTGACCCTCACCGATGACGTGCGCTTCGAGCACCATGCGGCGGGCGAGCTGGCCGTGGCGACGGATGGCAAGGCCGACTTCGAAAAGCTCGCCCGCGTCGGCGCCGCGCTGTTCGCCTCGCGGGCGCAGACTCTGGTGGAGCTACGCGACGAGGGGGACGTCGTGGTGGCGACGATCGACTTCCACGGCGAGATCGCCGAGGACATCCCCGACGGCCCGGGCGCCGGCACCATCATCGAGATGCAGGGCACCTCGGAATTCAGCTTCCGCGACAGCAGGATTTCGCGGGTGATCGACCGCGGCTGACCGACGGCAGCGACTCAGGCGGCCAGCCGCTGCACGGCGGCGAGCAGGCTCTTGCGGTCGTAAGGCTTGGCCAGATAGCCCATGGGCTCGCGAACCCACTCGTGCTGCTCTTTCGCCTCGCCGGACGTGACCAGGATCGGCATGTCGCTGTGGCGCGTGGCCAGTTCCTGACCCGAAACCGTGCCGGGCATGCGCACGTCGGTGAACAGCAGGTTGGCCTTGCCCGTCTGCAGCCAGGCCTCGGCTTCATCGCCGTTACGCGCGGTGTGCACCTCGTAATCCCCCTCGAGGATCATCGCGGTGAGTTCGCGGATGGCGTCATCGTCCTCGACGAGCAGGACGACAAGCTTCGGGTCAGTGGTCATGGCAGCGTACTTTCAAAGGAGTTAACAGCGAGGCAGATACCGGTTGCGACGTGAATCCGATGTCAATGAGGCTCCTCCGCCGGGTGCTATTCCATTGCGCCCGACGGGCACGCATCATATGACTTTTAAGGGGGATCACCATGACCGCACTCAGCCAGCGCACCATAGAAGCCATTCGCACGCATGAGTCCCAGCTGCTGGCGACCTGGCAGGCCAACCTCGAGACCAGTGGCGCGTCACGGGACTCCCGCATCAACCAGGTCGAGTTCGACGGCCAGACCCGCGACTTTCTCCGCCTGCTGGTCGGGGGTGCCAACGCGGGCGAGGGGAGCATCGCCAATCAGGAGTGGTCCGAAACGCGGGCCTTCCTCGAAAAACTCTCGCGCAGCCGCGCCCAGCAGGGTTTCGACTCGCAGGCCACGGCCAGCTTCATCTTCTCGCTGAAGCGTCCCCTGTTCGACCTGCTGCAGACCGTTTATGCGTCCGACCCGGTCGAGCTGGCACAGCAGCTCTGGGCGATTTCGGAGTTGCTCGACTCGCTCGGCATGCACACGATCCGTGCCTTCCAGAAGTCCCGCGAAGAGGTCATCGCCCGGCAGCAGGAAGAACTGCTCGAACTCTCGACCCCGGTGGTGAAGCTCTGGGAAGGCGTGCTGGCCCTGCCGATGATCGGCACGCTGGACTCGCAGCGTACGCAGGTCGTCATGGAATCGCTCCTGCAGCGTATCGTCGAGACCGGCTCGGAAATCGCCATCATCGACATTACCGGTGTCCCCACGGTGGACACGCTGGTGGCGCAGCACCTGCTCAAGACGGTCACGGCGATCCGCCTCATGGGCGCCGATGCCATCATCAGCGGCGTGCGTCCCCAGATCGCGCAGACCATCGTGCACCTGGGCCTCGACCTGCAGGGCATCGTGACCAAGGCCAACCTCGCCGATGCGCTGGCGCTGGCGCTGAAGCGCTCGGGCATCACGGTCTCCAAGGCCGACTGACGCCATGGACCGTATCCCTATCCTGCGCATGGGCGAGTTTCTGCTCGTCACCATCCAGGTCGACATGCATGACCAGCTGGCGCTGACGCTGCAGGACGATCTGTCCGAGCGGATCAGCAGCACGTCGGCGCGTGGCGTCCTGATCGACATCTCCGGACTGGATATCGTCGACTCCTTCATCGGTCGCATGATCGGGACGATCTCCGGCCTGTCCAGGATCATGGATGCCGAAACCGTGCTCGTCGGCATGCAGCCGGCGGTCGCCATCACCCTCGTCGAACTCGGTCTCACGCTTCCCGGGATCAGCACGGCGCTGGACGTCGAGCGCGGCATGAAGCTGCTACGCGAACGCGTGCACAACCAATGAGCGTACTCAAGAGCGGGTCGCAGGCTGTCCGCATCGAGCAGGACGTGGTGCTGGCGCGACAGACCGCCCGTAAGCTGGCGGTCGAGTGCGGCCTGCGTCTTGTCGACCAGACCAAGCTGATCACCGCGGCCAGCGAGCTTGCTCGCAACTGCGTCATCTACGGCGGTGGCGGCGACATGGACTGGGAGATCCTGGAGGAAGAGCGTCGCAAGGGCCTGCGTCTGGTCTTTCGCGACGAAGGTCCCGGCATTCCCGATCTCAAACTGGCCATGACCGATGGGTGGACCTCCGGCGGTGGCCTGGGTCTGGGCCTCACGGGCGCGAAGCGTCTGGTCGACGATTTTTCGGTGGAGAGCACGCCGGGCATTGGCACCCGGGTGATGATCTGCAAATGGACCTGACCTTCGATGGTGGCCTGACCGACGTCGTACCTGTCGAGGAGACCAGCCAGATCGGGCAGGCGAGGCGTGTCGCGCAACAGATCGCCACGCAGGCCGGTTTCGATGCCACTGACGCGGGACGGGTCGCCCTGATCGCCACGGAACTGGCCACCAACGTGCTTAAGCACGCCCGTGGTGGCGAGATTCACGTGGCCACCGTCCCCGGGATCGATACCCGGGGTGTCGAGATCATCGCGGTCGATCGCGGCCCCGGCTTCAATCTGGCCGACTGTCTGCCCGATGGTTTTTCCACGGGCGGGACACGTGGCGAGGGCCTGGGCGCGGTGAAACGTCAGGCCGATATCATGGACATGTACGCGGACGCACGGGGGGCGGTGGTGCTGGCGCGCGTGTATCCCAAGGGCTTCACCCGCGCGGACATTCGCTTTGGTGCGAGTCACCATGCCCTGCACAGCGAGCCGGTCTCCGGCGATGGCTGGGGCATGGCACAGAATGCCGACGCCGCGGAGATCGTGATGGTCGATGGGCTCGGCCACGGCGTCGCGGCGCACGAGGCCGCGCGCGCGTGCATCGACGCCTGGCGAGCGACGCCGTTCGAGGAACCCGTGAGCCTGATGGTCTTGCTGGACACGGCGATGCACGGCGGCCGTGGCGGTGCGGTAGCGGTCGCGCGGTTCGACCGTAAGAGCGAAAGCCTGCGTTACGCCGGTATCGGCAATATTTCCGCCGGTCTGCACACGCTGGACGGCTCGCGAGGTCTCGCCTCGCATCCGGGGATCGTGGGCGTTCAGACGCGTCGGGCACAGGCGTTCGATTTCCCCGACGTGGGCGGCCGCCTGTTGATCATGCACAGCGACGGTCTGCAGTCGCGCTGGTCCCTGAAGGATTATCCCGGCCTCGGCACTCGCCACCCGGCGGTGATCGCGGCGCTCCTTCACCGGGATTTCTGTCGTGGTCGCGATGATGCGACCGTCCTTGCGATACGACTGGATGCCACGGTATGAGCGATCACGAAGAGATCGAACGCCTGCGCGCCGAAAACGACGCGCTGCGGGCGGAGCTGGAAGAAACCAACCAGGGCGTGCTCGCGTTGTACGCGGAGCTCGACTCCCAGGCCGAACAGTTGCGCCAGGCCTCGGAGCTGAAAAGCCGGTTCCTGTCGTACATGAGCCACGAGTTCCGTACACCGCTCGGTTCCATCCTGAGCATGACGCGTCTGCTGGACGACGAACTCGACGGCCCACTCACGGATGAACAGCATAAGCAGCTTGGCTTCGTCAGCGGTGCGGCGCGCGAGCTCAGCGATATGGTCGACGACCTGCTCGACCTGGCCAAGATCGAGGCTGGCCGGATCACCATCTCGCCGGCATGGTTCGAACTGATGGACCTGTTCACCGCGTTGCGTGGCATGTTCCGTCCTATCGTCGATGCGACGGATGCCGACCTCATCTTCGATGCGCCCGAGGGCATGCCGAAGCTCTATACCGACGACAAGAAGCTGGCTCAGATTCTGCGCAATTTCGTCTCCAACGCACTCAAGTTCACGCCGCGCGGGGAAGTGCGCGTCACGGCGAAAATGGAAGAGGGTAACTTCGTTCGCTTCGCCGTCAGCGATACCGGCATCGGTATCCCCGAAGACCTGCAAGGGATCCTGTTCGAGGACTTCACCCAGATCGACTCGCCGCTGCAGAAGCGCGTTCGCGGCTCCGGTCTCGGCCTGTCGTTGTGTCGTCAGTTCGCCCACCTGCTCGGCGGGGAAGTCGGTCTGGAGAGCACGCCCGGTGTCGGTTCCGTGTTCCACGTCGTGTTGCCGCTGAAGCTGCCGGCGGAGGCGATCGATGCCGCGCAATAACCGTATCCTGATCGTCGACGATAACGCCGCCACGCGCTATGCGATGCGGCGCACGGTCGAACGGCACGGGTACACCGTGCTCGAGGCAGGGACGGGAACCGAAGGTCTCGCGATGATCGCGGGCAACGACATCGCCTGCCTCGTGCTTGACGTGAACCTGCCCGACATGAGCGGTTTCGATATCGTGCGCAAGCTGCGCGATACACCCGAAACGCTGTTGCTTCCCGTCGTGCACGTGTCCGCGGCGTCGATCGAGACGGGTGACATGATCACCGGCCTGGAAAACGGGGCGGATGCCTATCTCGTGCATCCGGTCGACCCCGATGTCCTGCTGGCGACGATCCGCACGCTGGTACGCGTGCGCGACACCGAGCTGGCGCTGCGCGAGTCCGAGGCGCGCTTCCGCGAGATATTCACCAGCATCGCGGCACCCATCGCCGTCGTGGATGCCAGCCTTTCGGTCGTCGAGTCCAACGAGGCGTTCCGTCGCCTCGTCGGTGAGGCCGGCGGAACGGACCAGCTCGATGGCTGCTTCGACGTGGGCCAGGATGAGCTGCTGGCGCAGATGCGCCTGCACGTCGCCGACAAGCATCGCTGGCGCGGCGTGCTGTGCATGAAATCCCGCACGGGCATCCGCGAAACCGAGTGGCGGATGACCCCGCACCGCGACGACACCGGTCTGGTCTTCGTCGACGACGTCACCGAACAGCGCCGGCGCGAGCGCGAGCAGCTCGAACAGATCGACACCGCGACGATGCAGCTGGCGCTGGAGATCGCCGAGCGCGAACGTACCGAGTCACAGCTGGTGCAGGCGCAGAAAATGGACGCGCTGGGCAAGCTCACCGGCGGCATCGCGCATGACTTCAACAATCTGCTGACCAGCATCATCACGGGTATCGACCTGATCAACCGCCAGGTCGAATCCGGCAAGCCGGAAGGCGTGCAACGATTCGCCGACGCCGCACTGGGCTCCGCCCGTCGTGCGGCCGCACTGACGCATCGTCTGCTTGCCTTCGCGCGTCAGCAGCCGCTCAACACGCGCTCCACGGACGTCAACGAGCGCATCCTGTCGCTCGAAGACATGTTGCGCCGGACCATTGGTGAGCACGTGACGCTGGACCTGTTCCTCTCATCCACGCCGGTGATCGCCAGCGTGGATGCCAACCAGCTCGAGAACGCGGTGATCAATCTGGTGATCAACGCGCGCGATGCCATGCCCGGCGGAGGCACGGTCCGTGTGTCGACGCGACTCACTCATGTGAGCGGCGACGCCGAACTGCCCAGCGGCGACTACGTGATGCTGACGGTCTCGGACAACGGGTCGGGTATCGAGCCGTCCATCCTGGATAAGGTCTTCGAACCGTTCTTCACCACCAAGCCGGTGGGGCAGGGTACGGGCCTGGGGCTGTCGATGATTTACGGCTTCGCGCGCCAGTCCGGCGGCCATGCGCGGATCAGCAGCGTCGTCGGGGAAGGCACGGACGTGTTCCTGCTCCTGCCGGTCGGCGAGGGCGAGGTCGTCACGCCGACGCCGCACCGCGGTCCCCTGGCGGGCGGCAACGGCGAGCGCGTCCTGATCGTCGAGGACACCGAGTCGGTGCGCATGATGGCCCTGGAGATCCTCACCGAGGCCGGCTACGTCTGCGTCGCCACGGAGGACACCGGCGAGGCGCTGCGCATCCTCCGCGGAGACGACGACATCGACCTTCTGCTGACTGATATCGGGATGCCCGGCATGGACGGCCGGGAGCTCGCCGATGTCGCCCGGGCCTGGCGGCCGACGCTGCCTGTGCTTTTCATGACCGGCTATGCGGAAAGCGCCGCCGAGCGCACGGGTTTTCTCGGTCCCGGCATGGACATGATCACCAAGCCGTTCGAGATCGACGGCCTGCTCGAGCGTGTGCGACACATGCTTGGCTGAAGCGGGGTTCGTTGCCCCGCGTTCGCGCGACGACGACGGTTCGTCGACCGGAGATGCGGATGCTTACTTATTCAGCATCTTTTCTTCAGGAGACCTTCCATGACCGACGACTTTTCCGCGTCACGGCGTCGCATCGTCCAGACCGCGTCACTTGGTGCGGCCGCCGCCGCTTTTGCCGGCCCCACCTTTGCTGCCATCGGTGCGACGGCTACGGGGGTGGGTGGCACACGCGGGCTGGTGGACCCCCGCGAGGGTTTTCCGAAACCACCCTTCGCGGCACAGAATCAGCCGTGGCCCGGCCTTGCCGGCAAAATGAATCCCCGGCCCGATCACGGCGAAACCAGCTACAAGGGCAGCGGTCGGCTTGCCGGCCGTAAGGCGCTGATCACAGGCGGCGATTCCGGCATCGGCCGTGCCGTTGCGATCGCGTACGCTCGTGAAGGCGCCGACGTCGCCATCAGTTACCTGCCGGATGAAGAGGCGGATGCGAAAGAAGTCATCGACCTGATCCGCAAGGCGGGACGCAAGGGCGTAGCCCTTCCCGGCGACATCCGCGATGAAAACTGGTGCCAGCAGCTCGTGCAGAAAGCCGTCGATGGCCTCGGCGGCCTGGATATCCTGGTGAATAACGCGGGACGCCAGCACAGCTTCGATTCCATTCTGGACATCTCCACCGAGTATTTCGACTGGACGATGAAGACCAATCTCTACGCGTTGTTCTGGATCACCAAGGCCGCCGTGCCGCATCTGCCGCCGGGTGCCGCCATCGTCAACACGACCTCGGTCAACGCGTACAGCCCCTCGGCCAACCTGCTCGATTACGCCACCACCAAGGGCGGAATCATGATTTTTACGAAGGCGCTGGCGAAGCAGCTGATCAAGAAGGGCATCCGTGTGAACGGCGTCGCGCCGGGCCCGTTCTGGACGCCGCTGCAGGTGTCGGGCGGCCAGACCGAAGAGAATCTGAAGAAATTCGGTGCGGATACGCCCATGGGTCGTCCCGGCCAGCCTGCCGAAATCGCGCCCATCTACGTCCAGCTCGCATCGTCCGAAGCGACCTACGAAACCGGACAGATCGTGGGTGCCTCCGGTGGCGCGGGCAACCCGTAAGCCGACTGCCAAAAACGCGGATACCCCCGGACCTCCCGTTCCCCTATCATGCGCCCACGATCGACAGGCGTTTGCAGGGGAAACGGGATGTCGGAAGCAAAAGGTGGCTCGCTGCTCGGCGACCGGCGTTATGCCGCCGAGATGGACGCGCTGCAGCGATTCGGCCGGATGGAAAAAGACGCCCAGCTTGGCGATGCGCAGGCGCAATTTCGTGTGGCCAACGCTTACGTTGAGGGAACGGCGCATGTGACGCCGGACGCGAAGCGCGCGGCGCACTGGTTCCGGCGTGCCGCCGAGCAGGGGCACCAGGAGAGCCAGTGCCGGCTTGCCGCGCATTACGCCGACGGCCTGGGAGTATCGCGTGATCCGTTCGAAGCGGCCGGCTGGTACCGCCGCGCGGCCGAGGCCGGTTTCGCCGACGCCCAGTGCGCGCTGGGGTCCCTGTATGCGCGCGGGCAGGGTGTGAACGTCGACCGGGCGGAATCCCTCCGCTGGTGGGGGCTTGCCGCCGACCAGGGCCATGTCCAGGCCTGTGTGAATCTTGGCGTGTCCCATTACTTTGGCCGCGGCGTACCGCGCGACGCCGAACTCGCCTTTACGTACTACAGCAAGGCGGTCGAACGCGGCCAGCCCGGCGCGGTCGGCTACGCGGATGCGCTGTGCAGCGTCGCCCACATGCTCCGCGACGGCATCGGCGTGGCGCGCGACCCGGTCATGGGTGCACGCCAGTACCGCCGTGCGGCCGAACTGGGCAGCGCCAATGCGCAGTTCGAGCTCGGCAAGATCTACCTCGAGACCAGCGATCTGGACGGTGATCGCGAACAGGCCCGTCTGTGGCTGGGTAAGGCGGCGGAGCAGGGCGATGGCGAAGCCAGGCGTCTGCTCGATGAGCTGATCGCCTCCAACGATCGCCGTGCGGTCGTGCAGGACGCGGGCGGCCCGCGGCCGGCATCGGCAGGTTCACACGATGCAGCGTCGCAGTTCCTGCTCGGCCAGCGACTGGCGGCGGGCGACGGTGTGGCACGCAACGATACGGAAGCGGTGCGCTGGCTGACGCTCGCGGCGGAGCGCGGTCACACGGGCGCGCAGTTCGCGTTGGCCCGCATGGTCGAGGGAGGGCGCGGCGTCGAGCGCAATCCGGACGAGATGGTACGGTTGTACCGGTCGGCGGCGAACGCGGGCCACGCGGATGCCCAGTTCGAGCTCGGGGTACTTCACGAGCACGGCGACGGCGTGCCCGCCAACCTGGCCATCGCCCGGGCGTGGTATCGCAAGGCGGCGGCCCGCGGTCACCTCAAGGCGCTGCGTAAACTGGAAAAACGGCAGTGGTGGCAGTTCTGGTGACCGGCGTCGGGTGAGAGGCCTGGGCGTCTATTTTTCGCGTCCATGACTTCCGGCGCTTCTCCCCGCACCGACACGCGCCCACCATCGGCGGACCGAATCCAGGGTCTCCCCCGCATGCGCACTCCCCTCGTCAGCGCGATCGCCTTCGCGCTCGCCGGTCTCTCCGCCGTCGTCGCGGCCGCCCCAGCCGCCGACACCAGTTATCTCGCCACCACCCAGCTGCCCCGCAGCGTGCGCCCGTCGCACTACGATGTGGCTGTGGTGCCGCATGCCGACAAGCTCGCCTTCGACGGCAAGGTCGCCATCACGGTCGACGTGCTCGAGCCCACCACGTCGATCACGCTCAACGCGGTGGACATGGCGTTCGCCAACGTCACCTTGGCGCCGGTCAAGGGCAAGGTGACGTTCGCCGCGCCGAAGGTCGCCGTCAATGCCGATGCGCAGACCGCGACCTTTACCTTCGATCACGCCGTACCGGCCGGCAGCTATACGCTGTCGATGGATTACACGGGAAAGATCGGTACGCAGCCCAACGGTCTCTTCGCGATCGATTACGACACCCGGACGTCGGGCAAGAAGCGCGCGCTCTACACGCAGTTCGAAAACTCCGATGCCCGTCGCTTCATTCCTTCGTGGGATGAGCCGGCGTACAAGGCCACCTTCACGCTCACGGCCACGGTGCCGTCGGCCGACATGGCGGTCAACAACATGCCGGTCGCCACGAGCAAAGACGTCGGCAACGGCCTGAAGACGGTGACCTTCGCGCAGACGCCGAAAATGTCGACGTACCTGCTGTTCTTCGGAGTGGGCGAGTTCGATCGCGCCACCACGATGAGCGACGGTGTCGAGATCGGTGTGATCACGCAGAAAGGCCTGACCTCGCAGGCGCAGTTCACGCTCGACTCGGCCAAGGCCGTTCTGCACGAATACAACGGGTATTTCGGCGTGCCGTATCCGCTGCCGAAGCTCGACAATATCGCGTCGCCCGGCCAGAGCCAGTTCTTCGGGGCGATGGAGAACTGGGGTGCGATCTACACGTTCGAATACGCGCTGCTGCTCGACCCGTCGATCTCCACGCAGGCCGACAAGGAAGAAGTGTTCAACACCGCCGCTCACGAGATGGCTCACCAGTGGTTCGGCGATCTCGTCACGATGAACTGGTGGGACGACCTGTGGCTCAACGAAGGCTTCGCATCGTGGATGGCGTCGCGTACTACGGAGCGTCTGCACCCGGAGTGGCACACGAACCTCGACGCGATTTCGATCCGTGAACAGGCGATGGGTCGCGATGCGATCGCCACCACGCACCCGGTGGTGCAGAAGATCGACACGGTCGAACAGGCCAGCCAGGCCTTCGATTCGATCACGTATTCCAAGGGCGAATCCGTGATTCGCATGCTCGAAGCCTATGTCGGTGCCGACACGTGGCAGAAGGGCGTGCAGTCCTATATCAAGGCACATGCGTACCAGAACACGGTGTCGGATGACCTCTGGAAAGAGATCGACGCCGCGGCCGGCAAGCCGGTCAGCACGATCGCGCATGACTTCACGTTGCAGCCGGGTATTCCGCTCGTGCGTGTCGAGTCCGTATCGTGCGCCGCGGGTTCGACCACGCTCAAACTCTCGCAGGGCGAGTTCACCCGTGACCGGCCCGACAAGAAGCCGCTGCTCTGGCACGTGCCGGTGATCGCGAAGACCGTCGGTGGCGCACCGTCCACGACCTTGCTCGAGAACGGCTCGGGCTCCGTCACGGTCGCCGGTTGCGGTCCGGTGCTGGTCAATGCGGGTCAGACCGCTTACTTCCGTACCTTGTATGCACCGGCGCAGTTCACGGCCCTGAAGGATACGTTTACGAAGCTGGATCCCATCGACCAGCTGGGCATTACCTCCGATGTATGGGCGCTCGGCATGGCTGGCCTCCAGCCGGCGTCCGACGTGCTCGACCTGATCAAGGCGACGCCGCTGGATGCCTCGCCCTTCCTCTGGGACGACATCGCCACCGACTTCACCTCGCTGGACAGCTACTTCAAGAACAACGCCAGGGGCCGCGCCGCCCTGCGCAGGTTCGCCAGCGCGCGGCTCTCGCCCAAGCTGGCCCAGGTGGGCTGGGAGGCGAAGGCGGGTGAAGAGGCGCCCGTCGCCAACCTCCGCGCTCACCTGATCGGCAGCCTGGGCAACCTGGGCGATGCGAAGGTGATCGCCGAGGCGCGCCGTCGCTACGAGACGAACGAGGTTCCGCCCGAGTTGCGCAAGACCATCCTTGCCGTGGTCGCGACCAACGCGGACGCCGCGACGTGGGACAAGCTGCACGAACAGGCGAAGGCGGAGAAATCCCCGCTGGTGAAAGATCGCCTGTACGGCCTGCTGGCCGACCCCGTCGACGACGCGCTGGCGCAGCGCGCGCTCGACCTCGCCCTTACCGGCGAAGCCGGCCAGACCAACAGCGCGGCACTCATCTCCGGCGTCTCGCGTCGACATCCGGAACTCGCGTTCGACTTCGCCGTGGCGCACAAGGGTGCCGTGGACAAGCTCGTCGATTCCACGTCCGCGACGCGTTTCTACCCGATGCTGACCGCTGGCTCGTCCGACCTCGCTCTGGCCGACAGGATCAAGGCGTTCGCGGACAAGAGCATCGCCGCCAGCTCGCGCCGCGACACCGACACGGCGATCGCCGGTGTCCGTTACCGCAATCAGGTCCTGACGCAGCGCATCCCTGCCGTGGAAGCGTGGCTCAAGAAAAACGGTTGATCCTCAGCTGAGGGGCGGACCCGCCGGTCGAGAGGCCGGCGGGTTTTTTTGTGTTTCGTATCCGACACGTTTTCGGTTGCTTCAGCCTGCTCTGGTAGAAGGCGACCCTGTTGGCAAAAGAGCGCAACACAAGTCGCACCGGCGGTGCCAGCCTCCTGGACAAGCCTACCGACCGTTTTTAGTCAAGCTCGCATGTGTCGAGATTTAGCCTGACACGCATCGTCCATGTAATCCGAACGCGCGCGCGAATGTGAGCCACGCCCAAAATCCGAAAGAAGCTCGAATTTTTCAGAATCCTTCCATATACCTCGGAGGCACGCCGCCTCTACCGTGCGCCCTCGCCATCACGTCGGGGAAGTCATGTCGCACATTCGTCCATCCAGCAGTAGCCGCCGCAGCATTGCTCTGTCTGTGAACCTCGCACTCCTTTCGGGCGTCGCTCATGCTGCCGAGATTGAGCCAGTGCGGTTTCCCGCATTTCGGGACGGGCACCGTGTGCCTGCGTACTTCGATGAACCCGGAGCTGAGGGTGCCGTCTATCATGACGATGGCCGTTTGGCTAATGATGTCCAGATTGCGGTTGACCGCTATTGTGCGTCGAGGCCCACTTTACCTACGTGTGCCCTCACAAGCGCCGTGCCTCGAGAGAAGGCGGGTGCCCAAGGTAAGAACAGCGCATATTCCATACTCGACATCACGATCGATACATCGGTGTCGCAGGATAAGCCAAGCGAAACCGTGATAAGCGGCGGGATCGAACTGGTGCGGTCTTGCCCTTCAGACGCGATGCTTGTTACAGACTATGGTAGTTATATGGAGAACAGGGACGTCTCAAGCGCCCGGGGACCCGTCGCCTGCATCTCGCCAGAAACACTTCCGAAGACGACATCTCTGGGCATGCCAAAGGAGACTGGCGCCAATCAGTGTCCGATCGGCAACAGTCCTACCGTTGGCAATCCGATCAACCCGCTTACGATGAGCAAAATCGAGACCGGGCTTGATTACGATGGCCCGGCGACGTCGGGTCTCATATTTGCGCGGACCTACCATAGCGGTGCCTTCTCTCTCAATTCCAACCTGGGAAAGGTTGCCGCACGCTATCCTGCCGGTGCTCGTATAGGGGCCCGCTGGAGACACACTTACGACAGGACCTTTGTCCGTCGTCCATATTTTGACGAGAGCGGTTACGTGTACACCACGGCCCTGCATCTGGTTCGCGAAGACGGTAGCGAGACCAGGTTCGTCCGCAAGGGCAAGACGTATGTTCCTGACCAGGGTGAGCGGGGTACCTTGCGAGAAGATCCGGACGGCGGCTGGGCGTATACGTTGCCGGATCTTACGGTGGAGCATTACGACGATAAGGGGCGACTGAAGTCCAGAGTCGACACGAACGGAAACACAATCGTTCTTCACTACGACGAGATCACTGTAGGCATTGGCCCCAAGGTCACAGTCCTTGTCCGCGTTAGCGACCGTCAGGGACGTGAACTCAAGCTGGGCTATGACCGGTTAGGTCGTGTTGAAACGCTGGATACACCGGACGGGCGCATCAGCTATGACTACAGCGGTGGAATTCTCGACGGCCTGGAAGCCGATCTGGTCAAAGTGGCCTATCCTGATGGCCGGACGGTTCGTTATGCATATGATGAATCCGGGATGGGCGGTTCGCGAAACCATAAGCTGACCGGCATCCTGGGGAGCGACGGAAAGCGCTTCGCTACGTTCCGCTACGACGGGATGAACCGGGCGATCAGTTCTTCTCACGGGGACAATACGGAACTGACGGAGCTGCGCACCAGTAGCGCTTCTGAGATCAGCGTCTCGCGCCCTGGACTCAGGGATGAATCTTGGGGCGTCCGTTATGTCGATGGCAATATCAGGCTCGGGCAGCGATCAGAATACTATCGCGGCAATAAGGTGGTTCGCGGGTTCGACTATCTGAGTGGCGGGCTGGTGTCCCGCGACACGGATTACCTCGGCATTCCCACGACCCATCGATACGATCCCGCTCGTCAGCTGGAAACCGAGCGCACGGAGGCAGAAGGTACTTCCGTTGCGCGAACGATAAAGACCACTTGGCATCCCCTGTTTGACAAGCCCATTCGTGTCGATAATGGCGCGCAGTGGACGGTCCTCGAATACGACGTGAAAGGTAATTTGCTGAAGCAGCGGGAAGGCGGGCTGGCGGATGCGGCGAGTAAGGCCGGGGCATGGCCGGATGAGCGCGTCACCGAGTACAGCTATGACGCCGCCGGGCGCGTTCTCACGGTGGACGGTCCTCTGGCAGGAATCGACGATGTCACGCGCTACACGTATCGCAAGGCTGACGCGACGGGCTGCGGTGGTTCGACCTGTGCATGGCGTCAGGGCGACCTGGAATCGATCACGAATCCGGCTGGTCATAAGGTGACTGTGCTTGCTTACGATAACGCGGGCCGCGTCGCATCGAGCGTCGATGCCAATGGCGTCCGGACGGATCGACTCTTTGACGGGATGGGGAGGCCGACAGAAGTCTCGCTTCGCGCTCGGGCGGATGGCGCGCCATCGGCGGAAGATATAACGACGCGTGTCTCGTATGGGGCAAATGGCGACGTGGACACGATCACCGACCCCGACGGGGCTACGTTGAAGCACGCCTACAACGCTGCGCATCGTCTGGTAGAGCAGATCGATGCCATCGGTCAGGTGCGTCGGATTGAGCGTAATCCCCAGGGCCTGATCGCAAAGGACGTGTTCTTGGGTGTCGATGGAAACGAAGAGCTGGAGCGTAAGTACACTTACGACAATCGAGGTGTACCGGAGGAAATACGATACTCGGGCCTGCCGTTCTTCTTTGATGCCGATGCAAATGGTCGACTCATTCGTAAGTATGGCTCCGTCCACGGCCCGATACTTCATCGCGACGCGAGAGGTCGCGTCGATCTCGTGACGCAAGACCCAGGCGAGATCAACGCCAAAACCTACCTTACTTATGACGGTACGGATCAGGTAAAGACGGTCGTCGATCCCAAGGGTCTGTCGACCGCTTACCTGCGCAATGGACTGGGAGACCTGCTTTGGCGCCGCAGCCCAGACACTGGGGATACCTCGTTTGAGCATGATGCGGCTGGTCAGCCTGTCCACGAGACGCCAGCTGACCAGCGACGGATCGATCGTGCTTACGATGCATTGGGCCGTGTAACGTCAGTGGCATACAGCGACGGTGCTAAGACGCGCTTTACGTACGACACTCCGGCGGAACTTTGCCCGGCGGGCGCGACCTTCACGATTGGCCACCTCAGTTCAGTCACCGACCGTGACGGTACGACCACATTCTGCTACGACTTCGCAGGTCGGGTCGTACAGAAAACTCAGGTGACGCACGGGGTGCGGCTTGAACTTCAATATGGCTATACCAAGGCGGGCCGTCTGGCTTCGATCATCTACCCGGATGGTCGAATGGTTACCTATGCTCGCGATAAGGCGGGAAACGTCACCGGCGTGGACACGCGCGGTATCGATTCGGTCCAGCAATCGGTCGCCAGCACTGTGCGCCACGATTCGCTTGGGAGGTTAACCGCATGGACAGCCGGGTCGCGCACGCTTGCTCGCACGTATAACGGACTCGGCGCAGTGACTCTGGCTCGCGATTCGAAGCCCGGCGGGATTGATGTGGCAGTCGACTACACGAATGGCGACGTTGACCAGGTCACCGTGGGGAAAGCAGTGGTGTACATCGAGATGGACGACGCATCACGTCTCTCGTCCGCCGGTGGGGCCTTTCTTACCCCCGAGCATCCAGAGGGCGTCATGCACCAGTACGTCTACGATAAGACGGGGAATCGTACTAAGTGGTGGACCATTCCGTTCACGAATCGCAGCTTTGTATACGCGCCCGATAGTCACCGACTCATCACCGGGAACAAGATTGCGCGTAGCTACGACGCTGTCGGAAATACCACAAAGATCGGTGATCGACAGTTTATCTATGACGCATCCGGGCGAATGAGCCAGGCGCTTGTCAATGGCGTACCGGAAATGAACTATGCCTATAACCCGTTCGGTCGACAGGTCGGTCGTTATGTGGCGGGCGAGATGACTGTGTCACTTCATGACGAAGCAGGGCATTGGATAGGAGATTACGACGGTTCCGGTCGCGCTATTCGGCAGATCGTATGGCTGGATAATCTTCCGGTCGCCGTGCTCGATGGAGGTGCGATTCGGGATATCCAGACCGATCACCTGGGAACGCCTCGCGTCGTGATCGACCGCGCGACGGACAAGGCTGTCTGGACCTGGTCCATTCTTGGTGAGGCCTTCGGGAGCGATGCGCCCAATGAGGATCCTGATAAAGACGGCGCGAAGTACGTTTTCGATATGCGCTTTCCCGGTCAGCGCTATGACGCCGTAACGGGTCTCTTCCAGAATGGCTGGCGCGACTACGATCCTACGAGCGGTCGGTACGTGCAGAGTGATCCTGTTGGACTCACGGCGGGGATTTCGACGTATGCCTATGCTGAAAGCGGCCCGTACGACCGGACCGATCCAGCCGGGTTATGGGCCCTCGGATTTGAACTCTATGCTGGCGTTGGCGGCGGAGTGAATGTCGCGTGGTCGCAAGGCAAGCTGGAGTTCACCGGGAAGGTTGGTGTGGGTATTGGAGGAGGGGCGTCATGGGACCCAGAAGGCACACCATCGAAGCATGCAAAGGACTGTGGCTCTGGCTTGATCGCGAGAACTACGCTGAATGCCTCTGCGGGTTTCGGCGCGGGGCCGATATCTGCACAGGGTTCTTTCACGGCTGCAACAGAGAATGTATTTGATCCGTCTCCTAAGCGCTTTGTGGGCGACTGGGGAAGCCGCGGCTACCGCTCTCAGATCGTTCCCACGATTGGCATGGATAATGGTTTCAAGAAGGTTGGTGTCCGTTTCGGAGTATCACTGAGTGCAGAGGCCGGGAGCTACTCAAATTGGTGACGCTTCCTGGACGGCGAATAAAGCGTTTCCTCACGTGGTCACTTGCCGCGGGGTCAGTGTCAATGCTCATTCTCTGGATGGTGTCTCTTTTTGATTGTTCATTGAGAGCCGCGAAAAGCGCCATCGTGAAGAGTGAAGTCGTTGCGAGCGCGTGCGGACAAGTTTCGATCCAAAACATTAAATCTGTAGAGTCGGTCGAATACACAGATTCGTCTACAGGTGCACTGCGGATTGACTATACGGCGATTGTACGTACTGACTTTTGCCTCGGGCGAGTGAAGGTTTCCGTGAACAAAGTGGCCGGCAGAGATCAAACGCGCGAGTCATCTGTCGTGACCATTGTTGACGCCAAATCTCCCAAGTCTGAGTAGTGACCCGATTTTGAGTCCAATTCTCGTGCCCGAATCGGCCATGTTCTCTAGCGGGACGTTGGTATTGATTAGCAATGTTTATCTAGCCAGCACAATTATCCCTTTGTTGGCTGCGAAGTTGTTGCGTGCTCTTAAGATGGAGTTGGGTGAATCGACCACATTTAATCTGGCGATGATCGCATTCGCGTTGACGTGCCTCACATCAATGGGTGGGCTAGCTGCCGTTCTGTGATCGCCTTCAATGGGCGTAAAAATCATATGCTCATATGCAGTGTGTTATTCCGTAGTCCTTAAGCAAGTCATCGATCCGTTGATTGCGGTGATCGCGCTCGCGGTGGTTGGGCTTGTGTTGTGCGGATTTCTGGCACTTGCGAGGGCTGCCGCCATGATCTTCATCAGTGTGCGTAAGTCTCTGTCAAATATCTCTGGGTAAGGTTCGACAAGTTACTAGCGCCATAAAATCTTCGGGAGCATCTTCTGGGCGAGCTCATTCGGCGCTCTCGAAGCGCGGGTTGGATCGCTCAGAATTTCGTAGACCACTTGGATCCACAATTTTTGGTAATCAAAGATGTCGTTACTATTGGCAAGCTTTATATGGAGCCTCCCGTGAGGAGTCGCATCGTCGACTCTGCTCGACAGGATATGGTCGATTTTTACCTCTCGGGGTTGGTCGACGAAGCTGCGATGCAGAATTTCTTGTCTCTATGTCCACCTTTGGTGATAGCGCCATCCAAGACTAAAAAACGTCGTGATATGGCTGGTTCACGAAGCGATGAGGAGCCAACCTGTGCGAGTTGAGCGAGCTTCAGCATTTCTCGGGGGGCGATATGCCTTCCCTGCATGCGTTACCAGCTTCGTCACGGCTGCGTGTGTGGCTGGCTTCGAAGTCCACGTCGGAGCCCCGTCGAAAGAAGATGGCGAGTGGTTTCTCGACATTGAGAAAGAAGAAGTCAGCGAGACTGTTTCCTGGCATAAGGGAACAGGATTTGGCTTCTGCACTTGTGATCGCGGCTATGGCGATATGCCCTGCGGATTCGACATGGATGCCGAGAGCGCGCTACTGCGGCTTAAAGGGCTGCTCAAGCAGCGAGCGGTCGCTAGCAAACGCAGGGAAATCAAGCCGCGCAGGCGGCCATCAACGCATCCCGAAAACACGGCGCATCCACCAACCGCGCCGCCAGCGTCCCCTTGAACGCATCCCCGGTGCCACAGGTCGGCACGCGGTAAAGATCCGCCTGATCGCCATAACGATCGCTGCCGTGCGACACCAGGCAGCTCTTGTCCAGCGACACCACCACGGTACCCGCGCAAAGGCGCCGGGCGAGGGCGTTGATCGTCGTGTCGTCCATGCCGGTCACCGCACTCGCGGTGATGTCGATCGACAGAAACCGTCCGCAGCACCGCGCGAATTCATGCAGGCTCAGCAGGAGGATATCGGTGCTGGCGAATTCGCGTACCGACAGACCCGGCGGCAGCGGGCCCGGATCGAGAATACGGATGAGCCGGTGCTCGCCCGCGAGGTCCAGCGTCGCGGCAATGGTGTCGATATTGGCTTCGGTCGAAGCCAGCAGGATCTTCGCGCCTTCGAACAGATCCGTCTGCGCCGCGACGAACGCCATCGACAGATGGTCATTGGCGCCCGACGACAGCGCGGACAAGGTCTGGCCTTTCGCATCGACAATGAGCGCCGTACGCCCGGTGCGCACACCGGTCGTCGACTGCCAGCGCGCATCGACCAGCGGCGGAAGCCCCGAGGGATCGATGACGTCGTCACCAATGGCGGCGATCAGTCCCGTCGACACACCGGCCTGCGACGCGGCGACGGCCTGGTGAAAGGCCTTGCCGCCCGGACGACGCTCGAAGCTGTCGGCATAGGCAGGCTCGCCAGAGCGGGGAAGGGCTGGCGTCTGCCAGCGCTCTTCCTCGCTGTAACCGCCGACAACGAGCAAGCGTACCGACGACACGCCTCAGAATCGCTCGAGCACGCCGGCGATGGTCGCCGTCATGAACGTGGCGATGGAACCACCCAGCACGGCGCGCAGGCCGAGGCGGGCAAGGTCGCCGCGACGATTCGGGGCGAGGCCACCGATGCCGCCGATCTGAATGGCGATGGACGAGAAGTTGGCGAAACCGCACAGCGCGTACGTCGCGATGAGGCGGCTCTCCGGCAGCAGGTCCGGCAGGTGCTTCGCCAGATCCGCATAGGCCACGAATTCGTTGATGACCACCTTCTGGCCGATGAAGCTGCCGACCAGGGTCGCGTCCTGCCAGGGCACGCCGATCAGCCAGGCGACCGGGGAGAGCACCCAGCCGAAGATGGTCTCGAGGCTGAGCTTGATCTCGTGGCCGCTGTGAACGGTCAGCCAGGTGTTGAGGCTGTGGTCGCCGCCGACCGTGCCGAGCCACTGCACCGGGCCGTTGACCAGGGCGATCAGGGCGATGAAGGCGAGCAGCATGGCGCCGACGTTCATGGCCAGCTTGAGGCCGTCGCCCGCGCCGGTGGCCGCCGCGTCGATGACGTTCGCGGTGGTTTTCTCGACGTCGATCTTGACCGTGCCGCGGGTGAGCGGCTCCTGGGTCTCGGGGACCAGGATCTTGGCCAGCACCATGGTGGCCGGGGCGGCCATCACGCTGGCGGTCAGCAGATGCTTCGCATAGAACATGCGCTGCGCCGGATCGTCGCCGCCGAGCATCGCCACGTAGGCGGCCATGACGGAGCCGGCGATGTGCGCCATGCCGCCGATCATGACGGTCATCAGCTCCGCCTGGGTCATCCGCTCGATGTACGGCTTGATGGTCAGCGGGGCTTCGGTCTGGCCGATGAAGACGCTGGCGCAGACGCTGGTGGTCTCGGCGCCGGACACGCGCATCACCTTGGTGATCACCCAGGCCATGCCCTTGACGATCTGCTGCATCACGCCGATGTGGTACAGGATGCCGGTGAGGGCGGCGAAGAAGACGATGGTGGGCAGCACCTTGACGGCGAAGATCACGCCGAACTTTGAGCTGTCCAGCAGGCTGCCGAAGATGAAGCGCGAGCCGACGTCGACGTAATCGAGCAGATGCACGAAGCCCGTGGCGATCGCGTCGAACACGTCGCGACCCAGCGGCACCTTGAGCACGATGGCGGCGAAGGCGATCTGCAGGGCGACGCCGGTGGCGACCAGCTTCCAGTCGACCACACGCTTGTTATTCGAAAAGCAGAAAGCGATGCCGATGAGCACCGCCAACCCGAACAGGCCAAACAAAACGTGGCCGAACAGACCCAGCATCGCGACTTACCCCTATGAAGGCCGGGGGTAGCCCCGTGACCGCTTGTAAAAACGCGAGGTTACGGGAGGTGGTCTCGTGGGGCAAGGTACAGTGCGAAATTGGGGTGAAGACGGGTAATCTCCGAGGCATGAATCTGTTTCTCACCATCGCGATCGTGCAGATCGTCGCCCTGCTCACGCCGGGGCCCGATTTTTTCTTCGTCTCCCAGCTCGCCGCCAGTCGTTCGCGGCGTGAGGCCTTTGCCGGTGTCATCGGCATTGCCCTCGGGGTGGCGGTATGGGCCGCACTGGCCTTGCTCGGCCTGCAACTGCTCCTGCACCGGCTGGCGTGGCTGGAACGGGGCATCGCCATTCTCGGCGGCGCTTATCTGTGCTGGATGGGTCTGCAGATGCTGCGCGCGTCGTGGAAGGCGGCTCCTGACGCCGCCGTGCCCGTGGTCGATGTCCGTGGTTCCAGCCCCGGGCGGGCCCTCATGCGCGGCCTGGCGACCAATCTGGCCAACCCCAAGGCCGCCGTGTACTTCGCGTCGATCTTCTCCGCCTTCGTGGGCGATGGCATGAGTGGCGCGGCGCGGTGGGGCCTCTGGGCGATGGTGACGGCCGAGACCGTGCTGTGGTTCGGGCTGGTGGCGGCGATCTTCGCGATGCCCGCCATGCGCCGGGCCTACGTGCGGGCCGGCCGCTGGATCGACGGCGGTGCGGGCGCGATCTTCACCGCCTTCGGCCTGCACCTTGTCTGGGCGGGCGTCAGGCGCTGACGTCTCAGGACGGACGTTCCAGGTTTTTCGTCACCTGAGCCAGGCTTTCGGCCAGGACAGCCAGATCCGGATGACCGACGCCCTCCAGCGCCGTGCGGGCGAGGTCGGCGATCAGGGCGCGAACCCGCTCCGCCATGCGCTTGCCCGCCACCGTCAGCACGATATTGACCAGCCGGCGGTCGGCCTCGTTGCGGTCGCGCCGCAGCAGGCCGCGCTCGATGCAGGCGTCCACGGCATGGGTGACGGTACTGGCGTTGACCCCGCAGGCGCCCGCCAGTTCGGTGGAGATCATGCTGCCGCGCGTAGCCATCAACAGCAGCATGTCGCTCTGTAATGCCGTGATGCCGAACTCGCGCTGGGCGCGCCGGCCCACGGCGTCGCGAAGCCGGGAGCCGGCCAGCATCAGGTGCCGCCCCAGATCCACGGCGGTGGGCGTGTCGTTGCGGCCGCTCATGGGCGGATGGATCGCACGGTCATGATGAAGTGTCCTTCCTTCTGCCCGGCGCAAGGATACTCATGGAATGACGCCATGGATTGACTGAAACCGCATGTGTTTGTCGATTCCGTCCGGAGGCGGCGCGGAGTCAGTCGACGTTCCGGCGCCACGCGCCCGGCGGCATGCCTACCGTCCGGGTGAATACCCGGGTGAAGTGGCTCTGCTCGGCGAAGCCACAGGCCAGGGCGATGTCGGCCAGCGACATGGCGGTCGCCCGCAGCAACTCCCGTGCGCGGTCGATACGGCGGTCCAGCAGCCAGCGGTGGGGCGGCTTGCCCAGGCTCCGGCGGAAAGCGCGCGAGAAATGATTGACCGAAAGCCCGCAGGCTTCGGCGACGGCGGATACCGGGAACGACTGGTCGAGGCGCTCTTCCATGAAGGCGGTGGCGCGTCGTTCCTGCCAGCCGGCCAGGCCGCCGCGCGGGGCGCCGGCTTCGGCTCGCGGGCCGGCGCAGGGCAGAATGGCGCGCAACGCCAGCGCGACATGCGCCAGCAGAGGAGCGTTCGGCGCCTCGGCACGGAGCCCGTCAAACAGTACCTGCGCGAGCGTGCTCACCGCGGGCGGGTGACCGTGGGGTATCGCTCCATCGGTCTGGCGGCGGAACAGGATCGCTCCACCGCTCTCGGTATCGGCGGGGCGGGCGGGGCGGTAGATGAGCAGCAGGTCGTCATCCTGGCCGTCATCGGCGTCGATATGGATCTCGGTCAGCTGGTCGCGGTTGCGCAGATCGTCGACACGTCCGCGTGCCGCCGACGCGCCACGATGTTCGAGGGCAGCCGAACGGCGCACCGGGTCCACGATGATCGTGGCGGTACGTGGAAGACGGCTGGCGGTGACAGATTCGGCGCGATACATGGCCGATCCCCTTCGATATCGGATGGCCACCCAAGGATTGCGCACGCAAGGACCGCCTCCCTACCCCCATTAGAGGTAGCCCTTCATTTTTCATAAGCGCGCCGGTGATTTTCAGACGCCGTCGACTTCCTTGCGCTTGAGGATGTAGCCCAGTCCGCCCTCGCGGAACCACCGGTAACCGTATGGCTCGAGCAGGATCCGATGGCGGCCGTTCGGGTCCTGCTCGCTGTGATCGTCCGACAGCAGGTTGGTCAGGCGATCGTCCAGCGGGAACACCGCCTCGCACGGCGCGTCCGACAGGTTGTGCAGGAACATCACGCTGTTGCCCCGCCATGTGTAACGGATCATCAGGATCGCGTCGTCATCCAGCGGCATGACCTCGAAGTCACCCCACGACACCTCCAGCACCTCCTTGCGCATGCGAATGACGCGTTCCATCCAGTTGAGCAGGGAGCCGGGGTCGCGGCGCTGCTCGGCGACATTGACGTGCGGGTAGCCGAAGGGCCCGTCGCTGATGACCTTGCCGACGGCACGCTTCGCGTCGGTGAACCCGGCAAGCCGTTCCGTCGACCATTGCATCGGCGTGCGCGCGCACTCGCGCTCGGGCAACGAAAGATCGTCGCCCATGCCGATCTCGTCGCCATAGCGGATGACCGGCGTGCCGGGGAGCGTGAGCATCAGCGAGTAAGCGAGCTCGAGCCGGCGACGGTCGTTGCGCAACATCGGCGCCAGGCGTCGGCGGATGCCGCGGTCATAAAGCTGCATGTCCTTGTCGGGACCGAACTCGGCGAAGACCCGCGCCTGCTGCGCCTTCGTCAACCGGCCCAGATCGAGCTCGTCGTGATTGCGCAGGAACAGCGCCCACTGACCGGTCGACGGCCGCGGTTTGGTTTTTTCCAGCGCCTTGACCAGGGGGCGCACATCCGCCGCCGCCAGCGCGTAAAACAGATTCTGGTTGACCTGGAAGTTGAACATCATCTGCAGACGGTCGCCGTCGTCGCCGAAATACTCCAGGTCGTCCTTGGGCAGCACGTTGGCTTCGGCAAGGATGATGGCGTCGCCCTGCCGCCACTGCAGCAGTTCGCGGAAGGAACGCAGCATGTCGAACTGCTCCTTCGGCTTCTTGACGTCGGCGCCCTTGGTGGCGATGACGAAGGGCACCGCGTCCATCCGGAAGCCCGACACACCCAGCTGCGTCCAGAAACCCATGATTTTAAGGATCTCGGCCTGTACATACGGGTTGGCGGTGTTGAGGTCGGGCTGGAAATCGTAGAAGCGGTGGAAGTACCAGGCCTTCGCGCGCTTGTCATAGGTCCAGGTGCTCTTCTGCACTCCCGGGAAGACCATGCCCTCATCCGCGGTGGCCGGCTTCGTCTTCGACCAGACATACCAGTCGCGGTACTTCGACGAGGGGTCGCGGCAGGCCTCGCGAAACCACGGGTGTTTGTCCGAGGTGTGGTTCACCACGAGATCGATCAGCACGCGCATGCCGCGTTGCCGCGCCGCATGGGTGAACTCGACGAAGTCGCCCAGCGTGCCGTAGCGCGGATCCACGTTGTAATAGTCGGCGATGTCGTAACCGCCGTCGCGCAACGGCGAGGTCTGGAAGGGCATCAGCCAGACGGCGGTCACGCCCAACCCCTGCAGGTAATCCAGTCGCCGGCTCAGACCCTGAAAGTCGCCGATGCCGTCGCCGTTGGAGTCCTGGAAACTGCCCACGGACAGGCAGTAGATCACGGCGTTTTTGTACCAGAGGTCGTTGATCATGACGGCACTCGCGGCTTCGGGTTCGCGAGAGCGTACGGGGGGACGTGTGAAGGCGTTTCCTACACAACGGATTGGCGAGGCTCAGCCATCGCCGACAGCCAGCCTGCTGGCGGCGCTCCCGCCCCGCTGGGGGCAACCCTGTTAGCGATGCTCCGAGGAAACCGCATGCCCGATCGTTCATGGTGGCGCAACGGCGTCATCTACCAGGTGTACCCCCGCTCGTTCGCCGATGCCAACGGCGACGGCATCGGCGATCTCGACGGCCTCCGCGGCAAACTCCCTTATCTTGCCGACCTCGGTATCGATGCCATCTGGATCTCGCCGATGTATCCCTCGCCCATGGCCGATTTCGGCTACGACGTGAGTGATTACCGCGGCGTGGACCCGCTGTTCGGCGACATCGAACGGATGGATGCGGTCATCGCCGACGCCCATGCGCTGGGCCTGAAGATCATCCTCGATTTCGTACCCAATCACAGCTCGGATGAGCATCCCTGGTTTCGTGAAAGCCGGCGTTCGCGCGACAGCGCGTTCCGTGACTGGTATCTCTGGCGCGACCCCGCGCCCGACGGCGGTCCACCGAACAACTGGCTGTCGAACTTCGGCGGCAGTGCGTGGACCTTCGATGAAGGCACGGGCCAGTACTACCTGCATCTCTTCCTCGACAAGCAGCCCGATCTCAACTGGCGACACCCCGCGCTGCGCGAGGCCATGTTCGAGTCGATGCGGTTCTGGC
The DNA here is from genome assembly GCF_900167995.1 of Luteibacter sp. 22Crub2.1. Lineage (NCBI taxonomy): Bacteria > Pseudomonadati > Pseudomonadota > Gammaproteobacteria > Lysobacterales > Rhodanobacteraceae > Luteibacter > Luteibacter sp. 22Crub2.1. The sequence continues at coordinate 111,022 of NZ_FUYT01000009.1, read as the reverse complement.
TGCGGCGTGGTGTGGACGGCTTCCGCGTCGACGTGCTTTACCACGTGATGAAGGACGCCGAATTCCGCGACAATCCTCTCAATCCGGCCTACCGCGACGGTATCGATTCCGAGGCCAACCGTTTTCTGCCGACCCATATCGCGGACCTGTCCGAAACGATGGACGTGGTCGCGGCGATGCGCGCCGTCGTCGATGAGTTTCCCGACCGCGTACTGATCGGCGAGTTGTACCTTCCGCTGGAACGCATCGTCGCCTACTACGGCGACCGGTTGCAGGGCGCGAATCTGCCCTTCAATTTTCTGCTGATCGGCGCCGCGTGGGACGCGCGCACCATCGGGTCGCTGGTGGAGCGTTACGAAGCGGCCTTGCCTCCCGGTGGCTGGCCGAACTGGGTGCTCGGCAATCACGATAAGCCGCGTATCGCTTCGCGCGTCGGCGACGCGCAGGCGCGTGTCGCGGCGATGCTCCTTCTGACGCTGCGCGGTACCCCGACGCTCTATTACGGCGACGAGATCGGTATGCGTGACGTAGCCATTCCGCGCGCCGAGGTCCGTGATCCGTTCGAGATCAACGAGCCGGACAAGGGGCTTGGCCGGGACCCGCAGCGGACCCCGATGCGCTGGACGCCGGCACCCGGGGCGGGTTTTACCGACGGCACACCATGGCTTCGGCTCGGCGACGACGTCGCAAGCCGCAATGTGGAAACCGAGGCTGCCGATCCCTCGTCGATCTGGTCGTTGTATCGATCGCTGCTGTGGATGCGACGCGCCTCACGCGCATTGAGCATCGGCAGTGTCCGCATTCTCGGTGTCAGCGATCAGGCGCTGGCGTATGAGCGAGTCGATGGCGACGAGCGCATCGTGGTGTGCCTGAACTTCACGGAGGTTCCAGCCGTTCTTCCGATCGACGAGCCCGCCGGCCGCGCCGTGCTGTCGACCTATGGCGATATCCGGCAAGGTCCGTTGCGTCCCTCGGAGGGGCGTATCTACCTCTCGTGACCGAAGGGTGTCCCGCCGTCCATACGGGCAGTGCGCGTCACATCACCCAGCGCAGGATCGCCGCGACGATGGCTATCAGAGCGGCGACCACGACCACATGTCGCAGGTACGCGCCGCCCGACACGCCACCGTCGTAACTGGCGTCGTCGAATTCATGCGATGCGTCGTGCGGGTGTCGCACGAAGGGGAGGCGGAAGCGTCGTTTTCGGGCCATGCGGCATCTTAGCCGTTACCGACCCGGGAGGTGTTCTTCAGTTCCTCGAGAATCTCCGGGCCGCGTACGTCGATATGGTCGAGATTGTTGACGTAGAAGCGGACGAACGGTTTTTCGGCATCCTTCGGCATCCAGGGCTTCGCCCAGACGAAGACCACGCAATAGCCATCGGCCTCGGCGATGAGCTTGTCGAGGCGCGCCCGAAGCAGCTTGCGCACGGGATAGGCGTCGATGTCCTTCGCGGTGAGCGTGATGGTCGGGCGCAGTTCCTGGTCGTCGTGCCGGAAGGGGCGCGAGAAGCGGAGGTAGTACCCGCCTTCCCGGGTGGCCCGCAGCGATGCCGTGCCCCACCAGACCGCACGGGTTCCGGTCAGCTCGACGGCTTTCTGGCGAAAGACGTTGCGGAACAGCGCCTCGTAGGTGGTGGTCTCTCCACCGATCTCCACTTCGGCCTCGGCGAGGTCTTTGTCGCGACGGTGCTCGAGGAATTTCTGGACGAGCGAGGAGAGGCGATAGTAGTGGCTGGGGCGGGGGGTGACGCCGGGGCGTGGGCCACGGGGCGTCGCGCCCGCTGCCGCGGGATCGCCGGCGGGGCTGGCGCCTGCGAGAGCATCGCCCGCGGCGCTGGCGCCTGCACGGGTCGCGGCGCTTTCCGCGGATGGGGCGGTGACGGCGGGGAGGCGGCGGAAATGATCGGCGGGGCGTTCGGCCTCGAAGATGTCGGGGCGTTTTTCTTTTTTCGTCTCGTTCGCCGGGTGGGCGACTTCGCAGGTCGCCGCGTGATCTTCGATGCGACGTGAGCGGAAATAGGGGCGAATGCGCAGGTTCTGTTCGGCTTTGTCGAGGCAGGCGCAGATCAGCTGGGCGGTGCAGGCGTGGCCCACGCAGAAAAAGGTGGGCGCGTCGCCGAGCAGGTCGGCCCAGTAGAGCTCGTAGGCGCGCTCGGCGGTCAGTGGCTCGTGGCGGCTGGGGGTGGTCGCTTCTTCGATCGACACGGTCGTGGTCCGGCGTCCCTGGTTGGGCCCACTTTAGCGCGAGGTGGTTCCGCCAGCCTCCTAAAACGCCCCGAACCCGTGCGGTACTTCAAGGCCGAGATCCCGCCGCACACCTCGCAGAAACGCGAGCACCTCCTCATACCTTCCGGAAGCGACCAATGCTTCGGCGGTCTCCCGACCCAGCACACCGATCGGATCCTCGCGATACCACGCGATGCGGGCATCTTCGTCGGGCTCGAGCCGGGCCGCTTCACGCAGCACCTGCCACGCGTGGGACTTGCGCGCGGGGCCCGGCGCGGAGCGGATATCGACAATGCGTGCGTACGACATGCGACTAACCTCGATGCGTTGGCGGGACGTCGCCGATACGCGGCGTAAACGCCAGCGTGCCTACCTTTTCATTCCCGATGCTTTCAAAAGAGGAGATCCACCGTGGCGAAAGTCCTCGTTCTTTATTACTCCACGTACGGTCATGTCGAAAAAATGGCCCATGCCGTGGCCGAAGGCGCCCGTGAAGCCGGTGCCCACGTCGACATCAAGCGCGTGCCGGAAACCGTGCCCGAAGACGTGGCGCGCAACGCCCATTTCAAGCTCGACCAGCCCGCGCCCATCGCCCGCGTGGATGAGCTGGAGTCGTACGACGCCATCATCATCGGCACGGGTACCCGGTACGGCCGGATCACCTCGCAGATGGCCGCGTTCCTCGACCAGACCGGCCCGCTCTGGGCACGTGGCGCGCTCAACGGCAAAGTCGGCGGCGCGTTCGCGTCCACGGCGTCCCAGCATGGCGGTCAGGAAACGACCTTGTTCTCGATCATTACCAATCTGTTGCACCTGGGCATGATTCCCGTGGGCCTTCCCTACAGCTTCCAGGGCCAGCTGAAACTGGACGAGGTGACCGGCGGCAGTCCCTACGGTGCTACGACCCTCGCCGCGAGCGACGGTTCCCGTCAGCCGAGCGAAAACGAACTGGCCGGCGCACGTTTCCAGGGCAAGCACATCGCCGAAGTGGCCGCAAAACTTTTCGGCTGAGGGTCAGGCTTCCTGCCAGCGCGACCGCCGCCAGTGGCTCGGGCTCTGCCCGACCAGGCGGCGGAACAGGTTGCACAGATGCGCCTGGTCGGAGAGACCGCAGGCCAGCGCGATCTGGCTGAGCGGCTCGCGGGTCTGCAGCATCAGGCTCTGCGCCCGTTCGACGCGGCGACGCATGATGTACGCATGCGGCGGATCGCCAAAGGTGTCCTTGAAGGCGCGACAGAAATAACTGCTCGACAGACCGGCGATGCCCGCGAGCTGATCGATGGTGATCGGAAAGCCAAGGTTGTCGTTCACATGGGCGGAGACGCGCCTTGCCTGCCACGGTGCGAGACCCGCACCGACGCGGCGACGAACCACCGGGTCCGGCGGCACGGTCTGAGCGGCCGGACGGGCCTTCTCCTCACGTTCCAGGAGGGCGGCCACCTGGGCGACGCAGGCACGGGTCGTGGCCAGATCGGTTTCGACAGCGGTCAGGGCCTGCTCGAGCAGGTGGGCGACGGACGGATCGACGGCGCGGAGGCTGGCGGTCCCGGCGAAGGCTTCGGTCTCAAATCGCATCGTAGGCTCCATGTCGAACGTGGCATGGGCCATTCGCCCACCCTGACAGCCTAGGCGCGAAGTGGGGGTCGACAGAATTCTACATTCGGTCGTACGGTCCCATACCAAAGGGTTAACCGATCGACACGTGCGCTTTCTTGTAGCGGTTGTGCCGTAACGGTCAAAAACCATCACCGGCGTGCAAGACGTCCTGACCCCGTTCGGACACGATCGCGGCCGAATCTGTCTACGTCGCCAGGCCAGAACCCGAGCCCATGTCCCTGAACAGGCCTTTGCACAGTCGTGCCTACGCCGCCGTCGCGCAGCCGCGCAGGGGCGCGGCCGCGCTGCTGGTAGTCGCGGGAGCGTCACTGGCCCTGTGCGTCTTCCTCGTCGACAGCTTCACTTCGCTGCAGGGGGCCGTCGCGGTCGTGTACCTCGTGGTGGTGCTGCTCATGGCCGCCACGGGCAGTCGTCGCGCCATCATCGGCTCGGCGGTGGCCTGCATGCTCCTGACCACGCTGGCCTTCCTGCGTGTGCATGGGGTGCCGACGCTGGAACCGGCCATGCGCTGCGCCGTCAGCCTCGCCGCCATTGCGACCACGGCCGTGCTGGCCCTGCGCAACCGCGAACGCATGGTGACGATCGCGGGACAGGCTCGGCTGATCGAGCTGACCCACGACTCCATCTTCGTCCGCGACATGGACGACGTGATCGTGCTCTGGAACGCGGGTGCCGAGCAGCTCTACGGCTGGACCGCGAATGAGGCGCTGGGCCGCCGGGCGAGCGAACTGCTGGCCACCGCGTTCGCCGGCGATCGAGTCAAGGCCGACGCCGCGCTGTTCCGGGACGGCCGCTGGGAGGGCGAACTGATCCAGGAGCATCGCGAGGGCCGCGTGGTCATCGTCTCCGTGCGCTGCGCCCTGCTGCGCGACGAGCGCGGTGCGCCGCGCATGATCCTCGAGGCGGGCACCGACGTGACCGCGCGCCGCGCCGCGGACGCGGCGCTGGTGGACAGTGAACGTCGCTACCGGGGCATCTTCGACACCGCCCGCTTTTCACTCTGGGAAGAGGATTACACCCTGGTAGTGGAGCGTCTCGCCGAACTGCGCGAGCAGGGCGTCGTCGAGCTGGCCTCCTACCTGGAGGCCCATCCGGAATTCATCAGGGAAGCCGCCGGTCTGGTGCGCGTCACCGATATCAACGAGGCGACGCTGCGCATGCTGGGTGCGCATAGCCGCGACCAGCTGATCGGTCCGCTCGACCGGTTTCTGCCCGCTACCGATCGCACGTTCGGCCAGGTCCTGCTCACCGTCCTGGAGGGCAATGGACTGGCCGAAGGCGAAACGCACATGGTCAACCTCAAGGGCGAGCGCCTGACGGTGCTCTTCGCCCTGAGCATGCCGCTCGGTACCTCGCGCTATGACCGCGTGCTGGTCAGCGTCGTGGATATCAGCGACCGCAAGCGCGCCGAGCGGGCGCTGATCTCGATGCAGGCCGAGCTGGCGCAGGCCGCGCGCGTCACGGCGCTGGGTGAGATGAGTGCGTCGATTGCCCACGAGGTGAACCAGCCGCTCGGTGCCATCGTCACGCTCGGGGAGGCTGCTCTTCGCTGGTTGCGGCGCCCCGAACCCGACCTCACCGAAGCCTGCGACGCCATCGAGCGCGTGGTGCATGACGCACGACGCGCCGGTGAAGTGGTGCACCGCGTCCGCAGTCTGGCCAGCAAGGAACCGCGACAGCACGTGCACTTCGATCTCGGCGCGCTGATTAATGAGAGCGCGCGGCTGCTCGAGGGTGAACTGACCCAGCACCACATCGTGCTCGAGGTGGACATCGCGCGCGACGCGCCCATGCCGCGCGGCGATCGCGTGCAGCTGCAGCAGGTTGTGGTGAACCTGATGGGCAACGCCATCCGCGCCATGTCCGCCGTGTACCGGCCACGCGTCCTGCTGATCCGCGGGCGGGCGTCCGCCGAGGGCCTGCTGGTGGAGGTCGAGGACACCGGCACGGGTATTCCCGAGCACATCGCCCCCCACCTGTTCGACGCCTTCGTGACCACGCGCGGTGGCGGCATGGGCATGGGGCTTGCCATTTGCCGCACGACCGTCGAGTCTCATGGCGGGCGCCTGTGGGCGACCAACCGCTCCGAGGGGGGAGCGATTTTCCATTTCACGTTGCCCGTCGCAGTAGCCGAGGAGGTTCGCGCATGACCCGCTTGCCCGTGGCCAACGCCGCGCGGACCCCTATCGTCTGCATCGTCGACGACGATGCCTCGATCCGCGAGGCCTTGTCGTCCCTGTTCCGCTCCGTCGGCCTCACCGTCGCCGCCTTCGGCAGCGCCGCCGATTTCCTCGCCCGCGACAACGCGGATGCGCCGGGCTGCCTGGTGCTCGACGTGCGTCTGCCCGGTGTCAGCGGACTGGACTTCCAGACCCAGCTGCTGGCGATGGAAAACCCCCTGCCGATCGTCTTCATGACTGGCTACGGCGATATTCCGATGTCGGTGCGTGCGATGAAAGCCGGCGCGCTCGACTTCCTGGCCAAGCCGTTCCGCGACCAGGACATGCTGGACGCCGTGACCAACGCGATCGAGCGGGATGCCTCGGGCCGTCGCGATGCCGATGCCCTGCACACGCTGCGTCAGGCGTACGCGTCGCTGACGCCGCGCGAGCGTGAGGTCATGGGGCACGTGACCACGGGCCTGATGAACAAGCAGGTGGGCGCCTTGCTGGGTCTGTCCGAGATTACGGTGAAGATCCACCGCGGCAACGTGATGCGCAAGATGGCGGCACGATCGTTGGCGGAACTGGTCAAGATGTCCGAAGCGCTGGGTGCACACACCTCCGTATGATTCCCACTGGCTGCGCGCGGGCGCACTGTAGCCAGCGTCACTCAGCGCCCCGGAGGGTTCCAGCTTGGCCGGAAACAGGATCGTCGCGATCGTGGATGACGACGAAGCGGTGCGTCTCGCCACCGTGAGTCTGGTCCGCGCGCTGGGGCACGAAGCGCGTGGGTTCGCCTCGGCGGAGGATTTTCTCCGGCCCGGCGGCGACGACGGGGTCGACTGTCTCGTGACCGATGTCCACATGCCCGGCATCGACGGCACCGTGTTGCAGCGTCGTCTCCTGGAGCGGGGCAGGACCTACCCCATCGTCTTCGTATCCGGCTTTCAGGACGACCACGTACGCGACAGCGTCATGGCCGCCGGCGCCTTCTGCTACCTCGGCAAACCCTTCGTCGGCGACACCCTCGTCACCTGTCTCGAAAAAGCTCTCGGCGTCCCGTAGGAGCGCGCCCCGCGCGCGAGGTACTTGCGGTCACAATTGTTACCGGCCTTTGCTACGCTCGGCCCCATGACCCTGACCCTCTTCCTGCTCCTCCTCGTCATCGCCCTCGTGCTGATGCGTTTTCGCCGGCGCCTTAGCGGCCGCGTCTTCATGCTGCTGGCGATCGTGTGGCTGTTCTTCGCCGGCTGCGGCCCTTTGACCGGCATGCTGTTGAGCAACCTGCAGTCCGGCTATGCGCCCGACGTCAGCCAGTGGGGCCAGCGCAACGTCATCATCCTGCTCGGTGCGGGGACCGTCCGTAGCGGGGCAGGGGCGATCGAGCCGAGCCTCTACGCCAACGGACGCATCCTGCGCGCCGCCGAGTTGTATCGCGCGTGCAAGGCGACGGGTGCGGACTGCAAGGTCGCGGTCAGCGGCGGCGATGCGATGCACCTGAAACAGGCGGAAGCCGACGTTTATGCGATCAGCCTGGATCGCCTCGGCGTTCCGCGTGCGGATCTCATGCTCGAAGCGCAGAGCATGAACACCTTCCAGAACGCCCAGTTCAGTAAGCCCCTGCTGGTGTCCTACGGCGCGGACAAGGTGGTGCTCGTCTCGTCGGCGGTGCACCTGCGTCGGGCGATGCTCTATTTTTCCCATTTCGCCATTCACGGCGAACCGGTCCGTGGCGATTACGTGACCGCCCGCTACGACTGGCTGCCGACGTCGGAAAATCTGTCGTTCGCCGACTTTGCGATCCACGAATACGTCGGGGTCTGGCGCTATCGCCTCTACAACGTCATGGGCTGGAACGCGCCGAAGATTCCTGAAGAAAACGCAACGCCGCCGACGCATACGTAACATCCGGCGCCTTAAGCTGTTTTACCGTCCAGCACGAACCCGTACCTGAAGGAGTTGCCCGTGAAGTCTCGCTATATCCTTGCCGCGCTGCTGGCGACCGCCTCGGTGGTCCCCGTTTCCACGTTCGCCCAGGAAGCCGCTCCGGCGCCCGCGGCCAACCCGGCTTCGCAGATCCCGGCTGCCGACAAGCAGGCCATCCAGAACTACGACCTCAACGACGACGTGTTCAACCGCATCGTCAAGGTCTCGCAGGAAGCCAAGGCGCAGGGCATCAAGCCAAAGGACGCGAAGACGGATTTCTCGAAGATCCATTCGCTCGACGATCTGGCCGCCCAGGTGACCAATGCGGATCCGCGGATCGCGCCGCTGATCAAGAAATACGATTTCACCCCGCGTGAGTTCCTGCTGGCGAACCTCGCCGTCACCAATGCGGCCATCGCCTCGGAAGCCAAGAGCAACCCGCAGATGTCCGCGTATGTCGACCAGAAGAAGGTCAACCAGAAGAACGTGGCTTTCTACGAAGCGCACAAGAGCCAGATCAACGCGCTGATGAACGAAGACGACGCCGGTTCTTCGCAGTAACGGTTGGCTTCGGCCTCGGGGCTGCAACGCCGCTCCGAGGCGAGGGACCGAGGCTAGGGACCGAGGCAAGGGAGTCGTCGGCTGCCATTCTTGTCGCTAGGTCCTCCTCCGGCCTTCGCCTACGTGCGGAAGCGCTCCAAGAATGGCAGCCGACGACTCCCTCGCAGCGCGACAGTAATTTGCTGGGCGAGCAGAGCGGGTGGAGCAGAGCGCTGCAGAGTGGGCGATCTGGCATCACCTGCAAATCTCGTGAAGTCGTCAATGCATCGCGCTGCAACACGAGGTCCTCTGGTTTTCGCTTGTGGCTTTGCATTGACGAATCCTCATGAGTGGGAGGACCCCGTCGGCTGTCGTGCTCAGAGCGATTCCGCACGTAGGCGAAGGCCGAAGGAGGACTTAGCGAAGAGCAGGGCAGCCGACGGCGCCCCTGCCTCGACGGCTTCGCTCCCAAAAAAAAGGGCGAAGCCAAAGCTCCGCCCTTCATCATTCAAGCTTAAGCGAAATCAATTCGTGCCATGCAGCGCGTGCTTCAGATCGCGCATCTGGTCATGGCCGCTCTTCACCGAGACATAAGCCTCGTTGATCAGCGAACGCGTGCCCGCCGTGATTTCGGTGTCCTTCAGGGCGTCTTCGTACTTCGCCTTGATGTGGTCTTCGCCACGCTCGACTTCGTCGACGATCGCCGTGTCGTCCTTCGAGCTCATCTTGGCGCGCAGTTCGACGAACATGCGATGCGCCTTGGCCAGCACGGTGCCGTCGTCTTCCGGCGTGCCGCCGAGCGAACGGACCTGCTGCTGCAGACGCTGCGTCACCTGACGGCGCTCGGAGGCGCGGGCCTGGAAGGTCGCGGCGTAGCGCGTATTCTCGGCATCCTTCGCGGCTTCGCCGTAGCCCTCGGCGCTGTCGATGGTGGTTTCGATGAGGTTGTTGAGAACCTTGATATCGTGGTCGGTGCTGGTCATCGTCTGGGCTCCTTGGGGTGACTCGGGTCGAGTCGTTTCGGGAGCACAAGCTTCGCGTTCCGGGGGTGCACGGAGTCGTGAAAGTCGCGTCGCATGCATCAACACACGTGGGCTCCGTTCATCTAAGCCTGGCGCATACTTCAGCGCTGTCGTGCATCAAGGAAATACTTTCCATGGCATCCAAACGTCGCGCGCTGGTCACCGGCGCTTCCGCCGGCATCGGTGAAGCCTTTGCCCGCGAACTCGCGAAACGCGGACACGATCTGGTCCTGACGGCGCGTCGTGCCGACCGGCTGGAAAAACTCGCCACCGAGCTGCGTGACAGCTACGGCGTCGAGGCGATCGTCGCGCCGCTCGACCTCGCGCGGACGGACGGCCCCGAGGCACTGGTCGCCGCGCTCGACGCGCAAGGCCTCACGATCGACGTGCTGATCAACAACGCGGGCTATGGCGTCACCGGCTATTTCGAAGAACAACCCTGGACCGCGCATGCCGCCTTTATCCAGGTGCTGATGACCGCACCCACGGAGCTTGCCTGGCGCCTGCTGCCGGGCATGAAAGCGCGTGGCTATGGCCGGATCGTCAATGTCGCCTCGCTGGCCGGTCATGTGCCCGGGTCGGCGGGGCATACCCTTTATGCGGCCTCCAAGGCCTACATGATCAAGTTCTCCCAGTCGCTGGCGCTGGAGGGCAAGGGCACCGGCGTGCACGCCACGGCCGTCTGTCCCGGCTTCACGTATTCGGAGTTCCACGACGTCACCGGTTCCCGCGAGCTGGTGTCGAAAATGCCGTCGTATCTGTGGATGGATGCGGCGACCGTGGCCCGCCAGGGGCTGGATGCCGTTGACTCGGGCACGGCGGTTTACGTGAATGGCTGGGTCAATCGCGTCATCAAGGCCCTTTTCAAACTGCTGCCCGACGGCGTGGCCCTCGCCATGGTGGAGCGGCAGGGCAGGCGCTTCCGGGCCGGTCCCCGCGGCCACTGAGGGTCCGCGGCGGCCCGGGCCCATGACCTATGGCATACGCCGGGCGCCCCGGCGGCGGCTAGCCTCGTCCGGTTCGCGGCGCGCCCTGCGCCGTTGTCGCTGTCATGGGGACCCCACATGTCGACCAAACGCAACGCGGCGCTTTCCGGCGCCGTCCTCCTCGGACTGATCGGGGCTTCCGCCTCGGCCCAGACCGTTACCACGGACGATTACAAGCGCGCCGATTCCTTCCTCGGCAACGCGGCCACCCTGGTGGACCACTCGGTCCAGCGCGTCACCTGGATCGATGACGGCCACTTCTGGTATCGCGACCACGACAAGGACGGCGATCAGTTCATCACGGTGGATGCGGCCACGGGTCAGGCATCACGCGCGTTCGATCGCGACAAGGTGGCGGCGGCGCTGAGCACCAGCACCGGCAAGAAGGTCGATGCGGGCAAGCTCCCGGTCAGCGCCTTCACGGTGCGCCCGGACGACGGCCTCGACATTACCTCGCGCGGCAAGAACTACAGCTGCGACAAGGCCATCGGCAAGTGCGAGCTGGCGGCGGTCAGGAAAGACGCCAGCGGCAAGGCCTACGGCGAAGAGCCGGGCCTGAAGTCGCCGGACGGCAAGTCCGAAGCCTTCATCCGCGACTGGAACCTGTGGACGCGCGACCTGGCCAGCGGTGCCGAAACCCAGCTGACCACCGACGGGATCAAGGACTTCGGTTACGCCACCGACAATGCCGGCTGGAAGCACACCGACGAGGCGATCCTCGTCTGGTCGCCGGACTCGAAGAAAATCGCCACGTTCCAGCAGGACCAGCGCAAAACGGGTGAGATGACCCTGGTCAGCACCAATGTCGGACATCCGAAGGTCGATACCTGGAAATACCCGCTGCCGGGCGACAAGGACGTGACCATGATCGAGCGCGTCGTGATCGACGTGCCGACGAAGAAGGTCGTCCGTTTCAAAATGCCCGCCGATCAGCATCGCTCGACCCTGTGCGACGACGTGTCGTGCAGCCCGGGCGTGTGGGACGACGTGCGCTGGTCCGCCGACAGCAGGAGCATCGCGTTTGTCTCCACCTCGCGCGACCACGCGCATGAGTGGTTCCGCGTCGCCAACCCGGAGACCGGCGACGTGCGCACGGTGTTCGAGGAAAAGGCCAAGACGTATTACGAAAGCGGCAACGGCATGGCCAACTGGCAGTACGTGCCCGAGACCGACCAGGTGATCTGGTTCTCCGAGCGGAGCAACTGGGGTCACCTCTACATGTACAGCCTGAAGACGGGCAAGCTCGAGTCGCAGATCACGAAGGGCGACTGGAACGTCACCGAAGTGCTGCGCATCGATCCGAAAACGAAGACGATCTGGTTCCGTGGCGTCGGCCGCGAGAAGGGCGTCGATCCGTACTACCAGCAGTTCTACAAGGTGGGCTTCGACGGTAAGGGCCTGACCCTGCTGACGCCGGAAAACGCCGATCACAGCGTCTCGCTGTCGAAGGACGGCACGTACTTCTTCGACTCGTATTCGACGATCGACACGCCGCCGGTAGCGGTGGTGCGTCGTGCCGACACGGGTGCCACGGTGAAGGAAGTGGCACGCGCGGACATCTCGCGTCTCAAGGCGATCGGCTGGGTGCCACCGACCGCGTTCACGGTGAAGGCGCGTGACGGCAAGACCGATCTCTACGGCCAGATGTTCAAGCCATCGAAGTTCGATCCGTCGAAGAAATATCCGCTGATCGTCTACATCTACCCGGGTCCGCAGACCGGATCGGTGCGCACGCGCAGCTTCGCTCCCGCACACGGCGATAACCAGGCGCTGGCTGAACTGGGCTTTGTCGTGGTGGCCGTCGATGGCATGGGTACGCCGTGGCGCTCGAAGGCCTTCCACGACGCTTATTTCCAGAACATCGGCGACAACACGCTGCCGGATCAGGTGCTGGCGGTAAAGCAGCTGGTGCAGAAGTACTCGTGGCTGGACGGTGACCGCGTGGGCATCTGGGGTCATTCCGGCGGCGGAAACGCCACGGCGACCGCGATGTTCCGCTATGGCGACGTGTTCAAGGTCGGTATCTCGGAGTCGGGCAATCACGACAACCGCAACTACGAAGACGACTGGGCCGAGAAGTGGCAGGGTCTTCTGGTTACCGATAAGGACGGCAAGAGCAACTACGACGACCAGGCCAACCAGAAGTGGGTCTCGGGTCTGAAGGGTCACCTGATGATCGCGCACGGTACGTTCGACGATAACGTCCCGCCGTACGAGTCGCTGCTGGTGGTCGATGCGCTGATCAAGGCGAACAAGGATTTCGACCTCGTCATGATCCCGAACGCGCATCACGGTTACGGCGATGCGACGACGTACATGACACGTCGCCGCTGGGACTACTTCGTGCGTTACCTCAAGGGGGAAACGCCGCCGAAGGAATTCCAGCTGACACCGATGCCGCCTCGGGGTGGCTGATTAAAAAGTGGGCCGCCGAAAGGCGGCCCACTTCGTTGTATCCGCCAGAAGGCCGGCTTCCACCAAAACCGGTATGCCTGACGTACGCACTCAGGCAGTCATGGCAGCGAACCGCATCGCCCCGGCATTCATGCAGTACCGCAGCCCCGTCGGATCCGGGCCATCGTCGAACACGTGGCCCAGGTGGGCATCGCACCGCGCGCACTTCACTTCGATCCGCTCCTCGATAAGGCTGCGGTCGGTTTTCTGAACGATGTTCCGCTTCGAAATCGGCTGCCAGAAACTCGGCCAGCCCGTGCCGGACTCGAACTTCGTCGCCGAGTCGTAGAGCGCCGTGTCGCAGCCGATGCAACGGTAGATGCCGTCGTCATGCCGGTCCCAGTTCTCACCGGTGTAGGCCGGCTCGGTACCTTCGTGTCGGGTGATGTAGTACGACTTGCTGCTGAGCTTCGCTTTCCACTGGTCGTCGGTGAGCACCACGCGTGCCTCGACCTTTGCTCCCAGCGGCTTCTTGTCGGCGGCGAATTCATCGATCGTCACGGTGCCACCGGGGGACGGCGGGGCGTCGGCGGCCATCGCCGGGCGCGTGGCGCGGAAGAGGAAGGGCAGGGACGCGGATGCCGCGACGGTGGCGGCGAAGACGCCCAGGAAGCGGCGGCGGGCAGGATCGGCGTTGCGCATGGAGCCTCCGGAAAGCAGGGAGGGCGCTCGGTGGCGCCCTCCCTATAAGACCGGCCCTCGCGGGTCTGGCTTACACGATCAGTCGTTGACCCAATGGCATTCGCGGTGGGTCTCGTACTGGGCGTTCTTGTTCTGGTGGTTCTTCTGAACCTGATTGCCGACGTAGCCGCCGGCGACGGCGCCACCGACGGTCGCAAGGGTCTTGCCCTTGCCGCCACCGACCTGATGGCCGAGCAGGCCGCCAGCTACGGCGCCAACGCCGGTGCCGATCAGGCGATTGTCATCCTTGGACTGGATCTCCTTGGTCTGGACGTCGCGGCAGACCTGATGCTGGCTGCGGCGCGTCTGGGCATCGGCCGGCGGGGCGGAAACGACGGCGCCGGTAGCGACGGCGAACAGGGCGGCGGCGAGTAAATGGGTCTTCATGATCTGTCCTCTCTCTGGGGCTGCGACAGGGATACCTCCGGCCTCGTGATGGGGGGGTCAATCCCGCCCTCCGGAGCCGTTCTGGTCGACATCGCGTATGGCCGCGGTTTAATCGGTGTGCCCCGCGCCTCCGCGACCGCCTCGGTCAGTTCGGCCCCGAGCAACAGGATCAGCGCCGAGTAATAGACCCAGACGAGCAACACGACGACACTACCGGCGGGGCCGTACGGGCCGCCTACGTTGCTGCGCTCGAGGTAGATACCGATGGCGAATTTGCCGACGACGAAGAGCAGGGCGGTCAGGCTGGCGCCGATGACCGCGTCGCGCCACTCGATGATCGCGTCCGGCAGCACCTTGTAGATGGCGCCGAAGATGACGACGAAGACGGCCAGCGAGATCGCCGTCTCCAGCACATGCCACCCCGTGGTGCCGCCACGGACGAAGACCGCGATCATCGCGCTGGCCGAGAATGAGATCACCAGCAGGAAGGCGAGCGACAGCAGGAGGCCAAGCGCGTGCAGCCGGGCCCGCAACCACGTCAGAATCGCATGCGAGGCTTTGCCGGGGCGCGGCTGCAGGCTCCAGACCCGGTTGAGCGCGCCCTGCAACTGGGCGAATACGGCGGAAGCGCCGATCAGCGTGACGCCAAGGCCGATCACCCCCGCCATGCTGCCGACATTGGGCTTCTGCTTGGCGTTCTCGATGACGAGCTTCACGGCATCCGAGGCGCGGGAGCCCACCAGACCGGTCAGGCTGTCGATCAGCTGCGCCTGCCACTCGGGGCGCAGTGAGGCGACCACCCAGAGCAACAGCACGAGCAGCGGCGCGAAGGACAACGCGGAGTAGAAGGCGAGGGCGGCGGCCCGCGTCATCAGCTCATCGTCACTGAACCCCTTTATGGTGGTTCGGACCACCCGCCATCCCATCTTCAACCTCGAATCCACGTGCCTGCCTCCCGTTTGTTTCATCGGGCAGCTTCGCGGCAACCACGCGAAATTGGCGTGGAATGTGGGGGTGCTGTGGGCGATGGGGGGTGCGACGTCACCGCTTCGTTGGCTTTTCGCGCGCGGGGCGCGCTCCTACGGCGCGCGGGTGTGCATGGTGGCAATGGCTGCGGGGATGGCTTCAGCGCCGGCGACCTCGATCACCCGGTCGCCCATGGCGAAATCGGCCACCAGCTCGTGGGCCCAGGTGCTGTGATACGGCATGTAGACGCCCCAGCCGCCCAGTGCGACTACCGGGGCGATGTCGGATTTCAGCGAGTTGCCGACCATGGCGAAGCGGTCCGGCGTGAGGCCGAAGTCCCGGAACAGGCGCGTATAGGTTGCCGTGTCCTTCTCCGAGACGATCTCGATCCGGTGGAAGACGTCGGCCAGCCCGCAGCGCGCCACCTTGGCCTCCTGGTGGAAAAGGTCGCCCTTGGTGATCAGCACCACGCGATGGTGGGCGGCCACGGCCTCCACGGCCTCACGGATACCCGGCAGCAGATCGACAGGATGGCTCAGCACGTCCTTGGCCAGCCGCACGATACGGTGGATATCCCGCGCCTCGATCCGGCCATCGGTCAGCTCGATGGCCGACTCGATCATCGAGAGGGCCATGCCCTTGGCGCCGTAGCCGAACAGCGCGATGTTGCCGCGCTCGGTGGCCAGGAGCGACGCGCGCAGGCCATCGGCCGTCAGATCCACGTAACGGCCCAGGATGCCTTCGAAGGCCGCCTGTGCGTCGTCGTAGAACTCCTGGCTGCGCCAGAGCGTGTCGTCGCCGTCGAAGCCGACCAGATCGATCATGACTACAGATCCTGTGGGAGCGCGCCTTGCGCGCGATAACCGTAAAGCGGAACCTACAAGGTTGGCGCGAAAGCGGTTCGCGCGCAAGGCGCGCTCCTACAGGGTCCCTATATGTACGAATTCACCGATATTGCCTGTCCCTATTGCGGGGAAACCATTGAGATCGCCGTCGATACGTCGGGCGGCAGCCAGACGTATATCGAGGATTGCCAGGTGTGCTGCCGGCCGATCGTGATGCGGCTGGTGGTCGACGAGGGGGATGACACTTTCGACCTGACCGCTTCGGCGGAAAACGATGGGTGAGGTCGTTCCGGTAGGAGCCAACCCTGCTGGCGATAGCCCGGATACGAAAAGGCCCGGGTTTCCCCAGGCCTTTTCAATCAACCACCGATGAGATCGCTTAGAACGCGACCGACATCTTCAGGCCGAGGATGAACGCGTCATCGTTCTGCTTGCTGCCGCCCGGATCCTTGATGTACTGCAGGTTGGGACGCAGTGCGATCGAGGGAATCGGCGAGTAGCTGTAGAACACTTCGGCGACCTTCTCGTAACCGTCGTTGACGACGGTGTCGGAGCCGGTGATCGAGTTGATCAGACGCTGGTTCTTGGCAGCGTAGCCGCTGGCGTGCGAACCACCGATGGCCGCGCCGATGAAGTCGTTCGGGCGATCGAAGATGCCCTTGTACTCCATGCCGAGCGAGATCTGGTTGTTCGTCGCCGAGGTGGCGTGGTCGGCCGAAGCGATGTTCAGGAACACCGTGGTGCCCTTGCCGCCGGCTTCGCCGTTGACCTGCTGCTGGAAGGTGATCCACGCGCCCTTGCGGGAGTCGTGCTGCAGCGCGCGGCCACCGAACTCGGCGAGCGGCTGATGATCGGTGTTGAGGTACAGGTCGTCACCCTTGGAGGTGTTGTACCAGACGCCGGCGCGGTACGAACCCGGCAGGCCGTTGACCGACGGCTTCCAGCCGAATTCCAGAGGAATCAGCGCGCCGGTGGTGCCGCTCGGGAAGTTCGGCTTCAGACCGTTGTGCGACGCGTAGGAGTCGTCGACATATTTCGGGTTGACCTGATACGCGGCGATCTGCACGAAGGTTTCCTTCGTGGTGTCGAACTTGATGACCGTCGCCCACTGGCTGGTCGGCCAGTTGACCCAGTAATCGCCGACGATGTTACCCGGCTGCGCGCCGCAGAACGTCAGGTTCTGGAAGTCGCACGAGAACTGGTTGATGTCTTCACCGACCGGCAGACGGCCGATCTTCCAGGTCAGGCGGTCGTCGAAGAACTTCTGCACCAGCGAGAAGACCGTCAGGTGCCAGGTCTGGCCACGACCGTAGACTTCCTGGATCAGCTGGTTGTTGCCGATGTTGGCGTCGGCACCGATGTTGCGACCGTTACGGTCGGTAACGACGATGTTGAACGCGGCGCCGTTCCAGCCCCAGAGTTTCTGCAGATCGAACGAAGCGCCCAGCTTCCACTGGTCGGTATAGCGCGTGATGTTCTTGGTGCCGCCGGAGTAGTTGTGCGCGGCTTCGCCACCGTACCCGAGGTCGAACTTGACGCCGGCGTCTTCGAGACGCGTGCGCTCACCGTTCCAGTCGCCGAACAGATATTTGCTGGTCGAGAGGTCGTCGGCATGCGCCGCCGTAGCGCCCAGACCGAGGCATGCGAGAAGCACGCCCGCGATGGGACCCTTTGCGAGTTTGTTGAGCATGTACCCTTCTCCCTGAAAAAATTATGCTTTTACGTTTATGGCTTTTGATTATCTTGGTTGCAATGCACAATGCTCCCCGCGCATTCAACCGCCGCATAATAATGTTTTTGTCAGACTAATGTGTGGGCATCGCGAATTCGGCTCCCGCGCTTTCATCGTGGTTCAGCCAACGCTGTGTAACGGCTTTCTGCCTGGTGTAGAACCGTACCGACTCGGGGCCATGCGCGTGATGATCGCCCATGAGGCTCTTTTTCCAGCCCCCGAAGCTGTGAAACGCCATCGGTACGGGGATCGGTACATTAATTCCGATCATGCCGACCTGAACGCGATGGGCAAATTCGCGTGCCACCTGTCCATCGCGCGTGAAAATCGCCGTTCCGTTTCCGAATTCGTGATCGTCGACCAGTTTCAGCGCACTGGCGAAATCCGGCACGCGAACCACGCATAGCACCGGCCCGAAAATTTCTTCCTTATAAATACGCATGGCCGGCGTCACGCGGTCGAACAGCGTGCCACCGACGAAGAAACCCTGTTCGCAGCCTGCCACCTGATAGCCACGGCCGTCGACCACGAGCTCCGCACCGGCGGCTTCGCCGTCGTCGATGTAGCTGGTGATGCGATCGCGATGCACGCCGGTCACGACAGGCCCCATCTCGATGCTCTCGTCCAGGCCGTTGCCGATGCGCAGGGCCTTCACGCGAGGGGCGAGCTTCGCCACCAGTGCGTCGGCGGTCGCTTCGCCGACAGCGACGGCGACCGAGATCGCCATGCAGCGCTCACCGGCGGCACCGTAGCCGGCACCCATCAAGGCGTCGGCGGTTTTTTCCAGATCCGCGTCGGGCATGACGATCATGTGGTTCTTGGCGCCACCCAGAGCCTGCACGCGCTTGCCCTTCGCCGAGCCTTGCGCGTAGATGTATTCGGCGATCGGCGTCGAGCCGACGAAGCTGACCGCGCGAACCAGCGGGTGATCGAGCAACGCGTCCACGGCGGTCTTGTCGCCATGGACGACATTGAACACGCCGTCGGGAAGGCCTGCCTCCTTGAGCAGCCTGGCCAGCTCGACGCCGAGCGACGGATCGCGCTCGGAGGGCTTCAGCACGAAGGTATTGCCGCAGGCGATGGCCATGGGGAACATCCACATGGGCACCATCGCGGGGAAGTTGAACGGCGTGATGCCCGCGCAGACGCCCAGTGCCTGGCGCATGGTCCAGGCGTCGATGCCATTGGCGATCTGCTCGGTGTACTCGCCCTTGAGCAATTCGGGAATGCCGCAGGCGTATTCGACGACCTCGAGACCGCGCACGATCTCGCCCTTCGCGTCGGACAGCACCTTGCCGTGCTCCGCGACGATCACGCGCGCCAGGCGATCCATGTCGCGCTCGATCAGGTCCTTGAAGCGGAACATCACGCGCGCGCGCTTGAGTGGCGGCGTTTCCGACCAGGCGGGGAACGCGGCGTGCGCCGCGCGCACCGCGACGTCGACATCGTCGACGGAGGCGAGCTCGACCTCGGCGGCGGGCACGCCGCGCGCGGGGTCGTACACCGGGGCGGTGCCCGCGGGCGAACCACTGTACGGCTTGCCGGCGATGAAGTGGCCGATGCGGGGGAGGGACTGGGTGGACGGCTGGGCGGACATACTCTGTTTACTCCGATGGCGGCGCGGTCAGCGCGCGATCATCCATTCGTGGGCGGGATCGTTGCGGAAATGCCATTCACGGCGCGGACCGGCCATGACGTTGAGGTAGTAGCCGCGGTAACCGTGCGGCATCACCACGGGGTGGTAGCCACGCGGCACCATCACCACATCGTGGTTGCCGACGGCCATCGACTCGTCGATGTCGCGCTCGTCGGTGTAGACGCGCTGAAACGCGAAGCCTTGCGGCGGATCGACACGGTGGTAGTAGGTTTCCTCCAGCACGCTTTCTTCAGGCAGTGCGTCCGTGTCGTGCTTGTGCGGCGGATAGCTCGACGAGTGACCGGCGGGCGTCAGCACCTCGACCACGAGCAGCGACTCGGCGTCTTCGGTTTCCGGAAGAATGTCGCAGACGTAGCGGGTGTTCGCGCCCGTACCGCGCGCCGAACGCTTCATCGACGATGGCTCGATCAGGCGCGCGGCGAACTTGCCGGTGGCCGGTGCGGAAGCGAGTGCCAGCTCGGCATCGGTCCGCGCGGTGATCGTGTACACGGATGACGGCGGTGCATACACGGCATGCGGCGAGCGATCGTCGAAGACGCTGTCGCGGCCACCGAGGTCTTCCCACGCGTGGCCGGCCACCGCGATATCGACGCGCCCGACGAGCACCACGAGACACCCCTCGCGGTCGGCGGGCAGCGCGATCTCGACGGTTGAGCCCGCTTCGATACGCCTCGCCTCGAAACCCACGTGATGCCAGCGGGCGGTTTCCGGCGTGACTTTGACGATGGCTTCGCCGGTGGGCATCGCCTTGACGAGCAGACTCATGCGACCTCCCCGATCATCTCGCGGTCGAGCAACGAGCGAAGCGTGTCGTAACCCTTCTTCGCGTAACGGTAGCTGGGCGCCACCGTCGGATCCTGCTCCGCCTCGACCACAAGCCAGCCCCGGTAACCGTGGGTTTTCAGGCGATCGATGATGGCTGCGAAGTCGATCACGCCATCGCCCGGCACGGTGAACGCGCCGTTGAGCACGGATTCCAGGAACGTCCAGTGACGATTGCGCGCCAGACGCACCACGCCGGGGCGCACGTCCTTGCAGTGAACATGGCAGATGCGGGCGATATGGCGGTCGAGCACGGCCACCGGATCGCCACCGCCGAAATACGTGTGGCCGCTGTCGAATAGCAGGCCGACTTCATCGCCGGTATGCGCCATCAGCTGGTCGACATCATCCGGGGATTCGACGTAGGCGCCCATGTGATGGTGATAGGCCAGGCGAACGCCATGGGACAGCGTGAATTTCGCGAACTCGGTGATGTTCTCGCCATACCGCTTCCAGTCGTCGGCGGTGCGGAAGCGGGGCCGCTTGTACAGCGGCACCGGCTCACCCTGGATGGCATGAGCGACTTCACCGTACACCATGACCTGGCAGCCGTTCTCGGCCAGGAGGCGCAGATGCTTCTCGACGGCAACGATTTCTTCTTTCGCGGAGCGCTCGGCGACACGCCCGGAGTACCAGCCGGACACCACGTCGAGTCCGTAGCCGGCCATCAGGTCACGCAGCTCGACGGGATCCCTGGGAAATTTATTGCCCAGCTCGAAGCCTTCGTAACCGATCGCCTTGCCTTCGGTCAGAGCGGTCGACAAGGGGATCTCGCCGCCGAGCGAGGGAAGGTCGTCGTTGCTCCACGAAATCGGGTTGATGCCGATACGGATGGGATCGTTCTTCATACGGGCGTGTTCCTGGCCTTGCGGCCCACGATGGCGGATTCGTAGCCGCTGCGCGCCTCGCGCACGGCCTCCCGCGTGGAAACTTCGGGGATCGCCACGTCCCACCATACGCCGCCCTCGTCGGTCGTACGCGTGTGGTCGGTGTCGATGCTGATCAGGTAGGTGCGGTCGGCGGCGCGGGCCCGCTCCATGGCGGCTTCGAGGCCGGCGATATCGGCGACATGTTCCGCGATGGCGCCCAGCGAGCGGGCGTGGGCGGCGAAATCGACCGTCGGCGCACCGTGCTTTCCCTGGACGCAGTTGTCGAACATGTTGTTGAACGGCGCGCCGCCGGTGGCCTGCTGCAGGCGGTTGATGCAGCCGTAGCCGCGATTGTCCAGCAGCACGATGATGAGCTTGGCGTCCAGCATCACCGAGGTGGCGATCTCCGAGTTCATCATCAGGTAGCTGCCGTCGCCGACCATGACGATGACTTCGCGATCCGGCCTGGCCATCTTGACGCCAAGACCGCCGGCGATCTCGTAGCCCATGCACGAGAACCCGTATTCCATGTGGTAGCCGCCGGGCGTCTCCGTGCGCCACAGTTTCTCGAGCTCGGCGGGCAGCGTCCCGGCGGCGCAGACGACGATGTCGCTACGTGCGGAAAGCGGCGACGAACGCTGCACCGCGCCGATCACTTCGCCGTCGTAGGGCAGACGGCCTTCCGGTGGCTGGCGCGCATCGGTGATGCGGGAAACGATGTCGACCCACTCACGCGCGACGTCCCGGGCGCGCAGCGTCCACGCTTCGGGAGCGGCCCAGTCCTCCAGGCCGAAGCTGAGGTCGTCGAGCACGCGCGCCGCGTCGCCGATCACCTCCAGGCCGTTGCCCTTGAGCGCGTCGAAGGTGTTGACGTTGACCGAGAGGATCGGCACATGAGCGAACAGGGCGTTGGAGCCGGTGGTGAAGTCCTGCAGTCGCGTACCCACGGCGATGATCAGGTCCGCCTCGCGGAGCAGGGCATTCGCGGCGGTGGACCCGCAGACGCCCGCGGGGCCGAGATGCAGGGGATGATTCCAGGGCAGGGCGCCCTTGCCCGCCTGCGTTTCACAGATGGGCACACCGTGCTTATCGGCGAAGGCGAGCAGTTCCGGCGTGGCTTTCGCGTACAACGCGCCGCCGCCAGCGACGATGACCGGGCGCTCGGCCGCCTCGATGGCGTCCAGCGCGTGCATCAGCTCATCGTCGGTCGGCTGCGGGGCGCGGAACACGATCTCGCGCGGTTCGAAGAAGGCAAGCGGCCAGTCATATGCCTCGGCCTGGACGTCCTGAGGTAACGCCAGCGTCACCGGGCCGCACAGCGCGGCGTCGGTCAGCGCACGGATCGCGCGGGGCAGGGCCGTCAGCAGTTGCTCCGGACGCATGATGCGATCGAAGTAGCGGGAGACGGGACGAAAACAATCGTTGACCGACACCGTACCGTCCGAGAAGTCCTCGAGCTGCTGCAGCACGGGATCCGGCGCACGCGATACGAAAATGTCGCCCGGCAGCAGAAGCACCGGCAGACGATTCACATGGGCCAGCGCCGCCGCGGTCACCAGATTGGTCGCGCCCGGGCCGATCGATGTCGTCACCGCCATCATGCGTCGACGCATATGCGTTTTGGCATACGCGATCGCGGCATGCGCCATGGCCTGCTCATTATGCGCACGGTACGTCGGCAGTTCATCGCGGATGCCATACAGCGCTTCGCCCAGTCCCGCCACGTTGCCATGCCCGAAGATGGCGAACACGCCGCCGAACAACGGCGCCGACTCATCGCTGTCCGCATCGCGCCCGTGCAACGCCGCGAGATACCGTACGAGTGCCTGCGCCGTCGTGAGCCGCACGGTCGCACCGGCGGTGGTGGGAGCCAGCCCGGTTGACGATTCCAGCCTGTTCATGCCGCCGCACCTTCAGTGACTCGCTCCTGCGGCACCCGCCGTCCCTCGCGCCACAACGCGATCATCCGTTCGAACGCCGCGCGCGCCTGGCTCACCAGCGCCTCATCGTCGATCGTCCCGGACAGCCACGCTTTGGCCGGCTCACTGAACAGCGTGCGCCCCACGGCGAAGCCGCGGCAGGTCACGCTCTCCAGCGCGTCGGCGAATCCGGCGGCCAGCTGTTCCACCGGCGCATTCAGGCCCAGCAGCAAGACGCCGCGGCAGTGCGGATCGCGTTCGGCGATCAGGGCGTCGATCGCCGCCCACGCCCCCCGCTGCGGCGGGCAAAGCTTCCACCAGTCCGGACGGATGCCGAGGTTGTAGATACGCTTCATGGAGCGCAGCACCAGCTCGTCGCGCTGCGAAGGGTCCTTGCAGCCCGGAGGAATGATTTCCAGGAGCAACTCATGGCCACTGATCTTCGCCGCGTCGTAGAGCGAGCGGATCTGCGTTTCCTGCTCCACGCGATCCATTGGCGTGGCATCCGGATCGAAGGCGACCAGGCACTTGATGACGTGCTCCGCCGGCCACGAGATCAGCTGACTGCCGATGGACCGGCCACGCTCGAGTTCCAGCGGGTTGGACCCCGGCACTTCCACGGGGCGGCCGATCCACCAGCCACGCCCGGTCGCGGCGTTCAACGCATCCTGACCGTAGCGGTCGTCGGCGAGCAGGCCGATGTGTCCGTGCAGTTGTCCGGCGCGCTCGGTCGCCGCCACCGCCTCGACCAGCAGCTCTTTCAGCCGTGGCAGGCGTGCTTCGTCACCGCCGGCGGCACGCGTCAGCTCGAAGAAGGGCGTGCGATGGTCGAAAGCGAATACATACAGCTCGTTCCACGCCTTGCGCGGTACGGCCGTGCGATGCAGATGCGAGAGCTCGGCATCCAGGTCCGGGCGACGGATGCCACCGTCGCGCGACAGGAAGGCATCGAGTTCAGCGCGACCGGGCATCGCCGGCGCGCAGGCGTGGCGCGACACCACGATGGCGCCGCAGGCGTTGGCGTAGGCGCACGAGCGCTCGATGGATTCACCATCCAGCCACCCGGTAAGGAAGCCGGAGAGGAAGGCATCGCCGGCGCCGAGCACGTTGAGGACCTCCACCCGCGAGCCCTTGTACGTCGGCGCGTCGTCGATGTCCGAAGGGATGACCCCCTCGATGACGCTGCAGCCGACGGCACCGCGCTTCACGACCAGCGTCGCGGCACTGATGCCGCGCACCGCGCGGAGTGCCGAGAGCAGGTCCTCGCTGCCACCGGCGATATGGAACTCTTCCTCGGTGCCGACGATGAGGTCGAACCCGGGCAGGCTGGCCTGCAGATGAGCGGTGACATGCTCGGCGGCGACGAACCGGCGCTCGCCTTCGCCGCGTCCTGTCAGACCCCAGAGCACCGGCCGGTAGTCGATATCGAGCACCGTGCGCACATCGTGCTTGCGCGCCAGTTCGATCGCGCGGGTGGCGGCGGCATGCACGCCCGGTTGCGACAGGTGTGTGCCGGTGATGGCCAGCGCACGGCAGCGCGCGATGAATGGCTCGTCGATATCGTCCGGCGTCAGCGCCATGTCCGCGCAGTTCTCGCGATAGAACAGCAGCGGGAACGTCTCGCGATCCTTGATGCCGAGAATCGCCAACGCGGTAAGCCGCTCGTGATCGGTCTTCACCTGGCTGATGTCGCAGCCTTCGGCTTCCAGTGTCTCGGTGAGGAAGCGCCCCATATGATCGTCGCCGACGCGGGCGAGCATCGCCGAGCGCAGGCCTAGCCGAGCCGTGCCGAAAGCGACGTTGGCCGACGACCCGCCCAGATACTTGGCGAAGCTGGTGACGTCCTCGAGGCGCGCGCCGATCTGCTGGGCGTAGAGATCCACCGCGAGCCGGCCGAGGCAGGCGACATCGATGGGGCGGGAGGGGGAGCGGGGAAGGAGACTACGCATGGGGGTTATCCGTGTTCAGGCCGCGCGGCCTTCCAGTTCGTCGACCAGGCTCTGGATCTCGGTACCGCCGGCCATCATGTCGAGCACCGCTTCCTTCGTTACGTCGGTTTTGGCGAAGGTGCCCATGGACTGGCCGCGGTTGAGCAGCGTGAAGCTGTCCGCGATGGGGTAGGCGTGGTGCACGTTATGGGTGATGAAGATCACCGAGATGCCGCGCTCGCGGGCTTTGTGGATGAGCTTGAGCACGTTGCACGACTGTTTGACGCCCAGCGCCGCCGTGGGCTCGTCGAGGATCAGCACCTTCGCACCGAAGTGGATGGCGCGGGCGATGGCGAGACACTGCCGTTCGCCGCCGGACATCGTGCCGACCGGCTGGCCGGCATCGCGCACGCGGATGCCCATCTCCGCGAGTTTGTCGCGTGCGGTTTCGTTGGCGTACTGCATGTCGATGACCGGAATCACGCCGAACATCTTCTTGCGCGGCTCACGTCCGGCGAAGAAATTGCGCGCCACGCTCATCAGCGGAACGAGAGCCAGGTCCTGGTAGACCGTGGCGATGCCGTCGTCGAGCGCCTCGCGCGGCGAGTTGTACCTCACCGCCTTGCCTTCGACGCGATATTCGCCACTGCTGGGCTGGTGCACGCCGGCGAGCGTCTTGATCAGGGTGGATTTGCCGGCACCGTTGTCGCCGAGCAGGCAATGCACCTCGCCGCGTTTCAGGCGAAGGGTCACGCCCTGCAGCGCGATGACGGTACCGAAGAACTTGCTGACGTCGTCGAGTTCGAGAATGTAATCGTCGGCCATGGTGGCGCTCCTCACTTCGTGCTCGCAGCGCGGCTGCGGATGTAGTGGTTGAACAGCACCGCCAGCAGCAACATGCCGCCAAGGAACACGCGGTACCAGTCCGAATCGATGTTGGTATACGAGATGCCGATCTGCACGACACCGAAGATCAGCGCGCCGAAGCAGGCGCCGATCACCGAGCCGAAGCCGCCGGTGAGCAAGGTGCCGCCGATGACGACCGCGATGATGGCTTCGAACTCTTTCTGCAGGCCGCGATCGGCCGCGGCGGAGCCCACGTCGGCCACCTGCAGCACGCCGAACAGGCAGGCGCAGAACGCGGTGAGCACGAACAGGGAGATCTTCACGCGACGCACCGGCACACCGACGTTCTTGGCGGCGTTGGAGTCGCCTCCGACGGTGTAGATCCAGTTGCCGAAGCGCGTGCGGGCCAGGACGAAACCCGCTGCGACACCCATGACGAGCCACCACACCAGCACCTTGGGAATGCCGCCGACGACCGGGTCGCCGCTGGGCAGCTTCTCGATCAGGTTCATGCCGGCCAGACCGGTGAACAACCAGTGCAGGGTGGTGCCCGAGAACAGCGCGTTGATGACCGGGTCTTCGGCGAACTTGTCGCCCACGCCGCTGACGATGGTGCTGTTGGCGAAGCCGGTCGACAGCACCAGGGTCAGGCCGCGGAGGATGAACATGAAAGCGAGGGTGACGATGAAGGACGGCAGCTTCGTGCGGACCACGAGGTAGCCGTTGAGAGCGCCTAGCGCCATGCATCCGGCGAAGGCGAACAGTACCGACGCCCACAGTGGCCAGCCCATGTACATGGGTGGGATGGCGACGAGAACGCCGGCGAAGCCGATCATCGAACCCATCGACAGATCGAATTCGCCGGCGATCATCAGCAGGCAGGCACCCACGGCCAGGATGCCGAGGTAGCCCGCCACCTGGGCCCAGTTGATCACGCCATCGAGCGCGAACATGCCCGATCCGCCGGCGAAGATGCCGAAGAAGACGAAGACGAGCACGGTACCCGCGATCGAGCCCAGTTCGGGCCGGTCGAGCAGGATGCGCCACGGCGAGATCCGCCGTACGCGTTCGTCCGTGGAGGTCGGTGCTTCCGGCGTTGTCGCGCGGTTTTCCTGGATCATGTTGGAAACGCTCTCATTGATGGCGCTCATGGTTCACTCCCCGACGGTCAGCGGTACTGGCCGGCGTACTTCTCGACGGTGGACACGTTGTCCTTCGTGACGAAGGCAGGGCCTGAACTGACGCCCGTGGCGGTGTAGACGGGCTTGAGGTCGTACTGCTTCAGGCGGGCCTGGAACTTCGGGTTGGCCTTCAGCGCCTCGATGATCTTGGCCGGGTCCTTCGTGTTCTGGTCGTGCGCGATGACCAGCGCGGCGATGCCCATATAGCCCTGCAGGTAGGGCTGCTGGTCGATCGCGTACTGGATCGTGCCGGACTTGATGCCGTTGATGATGGCGGGCGACAGGTCGAACGTGCCGAAGTCGATCTTGCCGGCCAGGTGCATGTCGTTGACGACCTTGATGGTCGGCTCCGCCGCGTTGGGGCCGAGGGCGAGGATCGCCTGGGTCTTCGGGTTGCTGCGCAGGTAGGCACTGACCTTGCTGGCGACCACGGTCGGGTCCATGCCGCTGTCGATCATCGAGGTCTTGCGCCAGTCCTTCACGCCGATGGCCTCGGCAAAGCCCTGACAACGCTGGAACGAGGCATTGTTGGTGGCGTAATGGTTGACGCAGACGAAGCTGGTGATGCCCTTGGCCTTGGCCCGTTCGCCAGCGGCTTTGCCCGCGTCGTATTCGCCCTGGCCCACGTGCATGATGGCGCCCAGCTTCTTGCTCTCGTCCGGGGTGCCCGAGTTGATCGTGACGATGGGAATGCCCTTCGCGGAGACTTTGGCCGCCGGTGCCTTCAGCACGGCGAAGCTGGCGATATCGAAGGAGACGCCCTTGTAGTTGCGGGCGGCGGCGGACTCGAGCTGGCGGGCCATTTCGGCGAGGTCGCCATTGCCCGAGCCGCGGTAGTCGACCTCGACGCCGAAATCCTCACCCGCCTGCTTGATGGAGTTCTTGATGGTGTTCCACCACGAATCCGAGTCGGCGGCGTGGGTGACGAGAACATACCGGTCGCCGGGCGCCGCCTGGGAAGCGGGGGCGGCGAGGCCGAGACCGAGGGCAAGAGCTGCCGCCAACGAGGCGTGGATCAGTTTGGAACGCATATGGCCTCCACAGATGACCGCCGTGCGGTCGGGTGATGGATATCGAACTGCGACGACGGCCGGGCGGCCGCTGTTTTTGCCGAAAGCGGACCGAGCATGGACCTGCTTTTCCACGGTTGCAATTTGCATTGCAGCAAAAAAATAAATGGAAAATCTGTTCCATATCGTGGTTGAATGCCGCCGGTCCCCCGTGGAGCGCCTGATGGCCAAACGCAGCGAAGCCGATGCCCTCATGCAGCGCATCGCCGATGAATTCGAAGCCCTGCCGCGACAGCTGCAGGGTGTCGCCCGTTACCTTGAGGAACATCGCAGTTCCATCATGGTCCAGCGCGTCGGTGAGATCGCCGAAGGCTGTGGCGTGCACGCCTCGGCGGTCGTCCGTTTCGCCCAGCGCTTCGGCTACTCGGGCTTCACCGAGATGCAGGCGGTGTTCCGCAACGCGTTCACGGCCCAGACGGCGCCGCAGCGCAGCTACAAGCAGCGCATTCGCAGCGTCATCAAGGGCGGCACGGGCAGCATGCCGGCGGCGGAGATCGCCTCGCGCTTCATCGATGCCAGCCGCGCCGGTCTCGACGAACTCGCCGCCGGGATCGACGAGGTGCGTTTTCAGAAAGCGGTGGACATGCTCGCCGCCGCGGAAAATATCTACGTGATCGGCGTGCGCCGCTCGTTCGCGATCGCCACATACATTGCCTACGCACTTCAGCACACGCAGAAGCGCGTGCACCTGGTCAACGGGCTGGGTGGCATGTTCCGCGAGCAGTTGCGCAGCATCGGAAAGGGTGATGCACTGATCGCGATCAGCTTTCCACCGTTCGGCAAGGAAACCCTCTACGCCATGCGCGTGGCGCAACAGCACAAGGCCGGCGTGCTCGGCATCACCGAGAGCGATCTCGGTCCGCTGGCGCGTCACTCGGATGTTCTGCTCAAGGTGAAGGAGGGCAGCGCATTCGCCTTCCGCGGTCTCACCAGCACCATGTGCCTGTGCCAGGCGCTGTTCGTCGCGCTGGCCTACAAGCTCGAACTGACTGTCGAAGAAACACTTCCCCGAGGAGAGTACGATGATTGAAGTTGCCGTTTTCGGTGCCGGTCGCATCGGCAAGATCCACGCGGGCAACGTTGCCCGCCATCCCGAAGCGCGCCTGCGCTATGTGGTCGACGTGCAAGCGCCCTCCGCTCAGGAACTCGCCGACAAACACGGTGCGAAGGTCGCCAGCGTCGATGAAGCGCTGAACGATCCGGCGGTCGGTGCCGTGGTCATCGGCTCCAGCACGGACACGCACTCGGACCTGATTCATCGCGCGGCCGCCGCGGGCAAGGCGATCTTCTGCGAGAA
The DNA here is from genome assembly GCF_900167995.1 of Luteibacter sp. 22Crub2.1. Lineage (NCBI taxonomy): Bacteria > Pseudomonadati > Pseudomonadota > Gammaproteobacteria > Lysobacterales > Rhodanobacteraceae > Luteibacter > Luteibacter sp. 22Crub2.1. Next base: position 81,887 of record NZ_FUYT01000009.1, on the reverse strand, counting down.
GCCGGTGGACCTCGACGTGGAGCGTGCGCGTTCGTGCCAGGCCGCCGTCGAGAAAGCGGGCGTCACCTGCATGATCGCGTTCCAGCGCCGCTTCGATCCCACGTTTGCGTCGCTGAAGAAGCGCCTCGATGCCGGTGAAGTGGGTACGCCGGAACTGCTGATCGTCACCAGCCGCGATCCGGGCGCGCCGCCGGTCAGCTACATCAAGAGCTCCGGTGGCATCTTCAAGGACATGCTGATCCACGATTTCGACATCTTCCGCTGGATCCTGGCCGACGAGGCCGTGAGCGTGCACGCGATGGGCAGCTGTCTGACCGACCCGGCGATCGAGGAAGCCGGCGATATCGACACCACCGCCGTCACCATCCGGACGAAGAGCGGCAAGCTCTGCCAGATCAACACGTCGCGCCGCGCCGCGTACGGCTACGATCAGCGTTTCGAAGTGCTCGGCAGCAAAGGCATGTTGCAGGCGGGCAATGTCGCGCCCACCCAGGTCGTCTCGCATACGTCGACCAGCATCGCGCACGACCTGCCGGAGCACTTTTTCCTCGAGCGCTATCGCGAAGCCTACGCCGCCGAGATTGCGCACTTCTTCGACGCGCTGGCCGCGGGCACGCCCGTTCGTACCACCATTGCCGATGGCATCAAGTCGCTGGAACTGGCGGAAGCCGCCGCGCGCTCATGGCGCGAAGGCAAGGTCGTCGAGGTGAGCATCTGACGATGGCCAACCTCCGTATCGGTCTGGCCGGCCTCGGTCGCCTGGGTCAGCGCTATGCAGAAAACCTCGCGCGCGCCGTGCCTCGCGCCGAGCTCGCGGCGGTGTGCAGCCCGGTCGAGGCGGAGCGCGCGTGGGCGCGTGACACGCTGGGCGTCGGGACCATCCACACCTCGTATGAGGAGATGTTGGCCGACCCTTCGCTGGACGCCGTCTTCCTCGTCACGCCCACCTCGCTGCACGCAACGCAGATCGAGCAGGCGCTGGACGCCGGCAAGCACGTGTTCTGCGAGAAGCCGCTGTCCCTTGAACTGGAAGACTGCCGCCGGGCCGCCGCCCACGCGGCGAAGGCCGGTAAGCGGGCGATGGTCGGCTTCGTCCGCCGCTTCGACGAAAGCTACCGCCACGCCTTCATGCACATCGAAGGCGGCGGCATCGGTCGACCGTTCCTGGTGTACTCGCAGACGACGGATCTCGCCGATCCAAGCGGCGCCTTCCTGAAGTTCGCCCCGACCAGCGGCGGCATCTTTCTGGATTGCAGCGTGCACGATGTCGATCTGGCTCGCTGGCTGCTGGGCCGGCCGAAGGCGACCAAGGTCTATTCGACCGGTACGGTGGCGATGTATCCGCCGCTGGAGGACATCGGCGACGTGGACAACGGCATCGCCATCGTCGAGTTCGAAGGCGGCCGGATGGCCATGTTCTATGCGTCGCGTACGCAGGCCCATGGGCATGACACGCACACCGACGTGACGGGGACGGCCGGACGGGTCAGCGTCGGGCGTAACCCGCGGGCGGACCGGGTGGAGATTGCGGATGCCAATGGCGTGCGCAATACCGTGGTCCCGTCGTTCTATGAGCGTTTCGCGCCGGCGTTCGTGACTCAGGCGAAGCACTTCGTCGATGCGGTGCTCGACGACACGCCGTTCGACCTGACGATGGACGACGCGGTAGAGGCGACACGGATCGCCGTCGCGTTGCGTGAGTCGCTGCAAAGCGGGCAGCCGGTCCTCCTGTGACCGGCGACCGCCGGCCGCGGGCGTGACCATGAAAAACGCTTCACCCGGCGCCGTGCCGCAGTGCAGCATCAAGGCGCTATAATCGGCCCATCATGTCTCTCCCATCCCTGGTTCCCCAACGCGGGCGGCGTTTCGCCGTGACGGCGCGGATTCTTTCCGCCGTCGTCTTCACCTTCATCTGCTACCTCTGCATCGGCATTCCGCTGGCCGTGCTGCCGGGTTTTGCACACCTGACGCTGGGGTACTCCACGGTTCTCGCCGGTCTGGCGGTCAGCGCGCAGTACCTTGCGACGCTGCTGAGCCGGCCGCATGCGGGACGGATGGCGGATGCGATGGGGCCGAAGCGCACGGTGCTTGCCGGTCTGGCGGTGCTTGCCCTTGCGGGCCTGTTCCTCGCTCTGGCCGCGCTGGTGCCGAAGATTCCCGCGTTGTCGCTGGTGCTGATCCTGCTCAGTCGTCTGGGCCTGGGGTTCGCCGAAAGCTGGGTCGGCACGGGCTCCATCACCTGGGGTATCGGCGGCATCGGCGGCGAGCACACTGCGCGCGTGATCTCGTGGAACGGCATCGCTACCTACGGCGGGATCGCCCTGGGCGCGCCGCTTGGCGTGATCCTGGCCCGTGACTATGGCTTCATCGCGCTGGGCGTCATCTCCTTCGCGCTCGGTCTGGTGGCTCTCCCCATCGCCCTGGCCAAGGCGGCGGTGGCACCCAGCCACGGCGAGCGCCTGCCTTTCCGGAGCGTGCTCTCGCGGGTCATGCCTTATGGCGCCGGTCTGGCGCTGGGGTCGATCGGCTTCGGCTCGCTGTCGACCTTCGTGGCGCTTTACTACGCCAGCCGGGGCTGGGAGGGCGCCGCGGTGTCGCTGTCGGTCTTCGGCAGCTGCTTCATCGGCGTGCGCCTGGTGTTCGGCAATGCGGTGGATCGCTTCGGCGGCTACCGCGTTGCGATGGTCTCGCTGGCGGTGGAGGCGCTGGGCCTGATGGTGCTGTGGCTGGGCGTGACCCCGCACGCGGCCATGATCGGTGCGGCATTGACCGGCTCGGGCTTCGCCCTGCTGTTCCCGGCGCTGGGTGTGGAGGCGGTCAGCCGCGTCAGCACGCACAACCGGGGCGCGGCGCTCGGTGCGTATTCCGTCTTCCTCGACGTCGCCCTGGGCCTGACCGGTCCGGTCGGTGGATGGGTCGCAGGCATCTACGATTACCCGGCGATCTTCCTGCTGGCGGGTTTTGCCTCGATCGCGGCGGTGATCCTCTCAGCCTCGCTCTATCTGCGTTTTGGCCGCGATGGGAACGCACGCGGGAAACCGGCCGACGCAAGGGCATAATGAGGGCCTGACCCCTCACGAGTTCCTTCCATGCCCTACGATCGCAGCTGGACCGGCTTCGGCATCATCGGTGCCCTCGAAACCGGCGGTATCGCGCTGCTGGTCGGCTTCATCCTCTATGCGCTGGTCCGGGCGTTCGGCAAGAGCAACGGCTGGAGCCATGGCAAGGACCTCAGCGTCGCGTTCGCCCTGTCGGTGTTGCTCGCCGCCGGGCAGGACCTGTGGGACCTGTTCTACTTCAACTTCGTCCCCATTCAGTCGCCGACCCTGATCCGCCTGAAGCTGGCCGCGGTGCACGACCCCGACAGCATCGGCCTGCGCGTGTCGTTCGAACTGATGGGGGCGCTGATCGGCGTCTGCCTCGGCTGGGCGATCTTCTCCGGCGGCTTCAAACAGCTGATGCACGGCATGCGCAACAGCTGACCGTCAATGTAGGAGCGCGCCCCGCGCGCGATTCAATCCGGCGACACGCGTGAATGCCGTCAGCGCGCATGCCCAAACATCCAGCTCCACAGATCCGGCGTCGCATACGCCTTCTCCCAGGACCCATGATTCACCCCCGGGAACTCGCTGTACTTCACCTCGGCCTTCCGCGCGAGCAGCGCCGCATTCATCTTGCGCGACTGCTCGGTCGGCACGACGTTGTCGTCGCCACCGTGGAAAATCCACACCGGCAGCTTGCCGATCTTCTGTGCGACCCACGCCGACGGATCGGTGCCCGCCGGTACGCCGTGCACGTAAAGGCGCTGGCCTTCGCCTTCCAGCGGCGTGACGCCGCCACAGATGATCGCCGCCGCGGCGAACGTCCCGGGATGATCCACCGCCAGCTGCCATGAACCGAAGCCGCCCATCGAAAGGCCGGTCAGGTAGAGGTGCTTACGGTCGCCATGGAACTCGCTGATGCTCTTTTCCAGCGCCGCCATCGCCATGTCGGCATCGGCCTTGTCGGTCCAGGCGGTATCGTCCGGGGCCTGGGGCATCACGACCACCGCCGGAAAATCCATGTGCTGTTTCAGCCACGGCGGCAGGCCTTGCGACATCTGCTTCTGGTTGTCGCTGCCGCGCTCGCCGCTGCCATGCAGGAACAGCACGACGGCCGGGTGGGGCTTGATGTCGGCGGGGACGAAGACCTGATAACGGTAGGTCTTGCCGGCGACGTCGACGCTGCGCTCGACGAACTGCGCGGGCGCGGAGGAGGCGCCGACGGCGGTCATGGCGGTGAGGAAGGCGAGGGTGCGGAGCATGGACTGAATCCCGTCGGGTACCAATGTAGGAGCGCGCCCTGTGCGCGACATGTTCTTGCGTTGTCTCTCAAGGCTCTCGCGAAAAGGTGTCGCGCGCAAGGCGCGCTCCTACAGGCGAAGGGACACAAGGCGGTCGGTGGCATGCGTGCCCGTTAGAGCACCGGATCGAACAGCCGGGCCACATGCAAGGCCACCCGGCGCAGGTACGACAGGCGCCGGTAGTCATTGGCGTTGACCTCGTCGGACTTCGCGAAATCCGCTTCCAGCATGGCTTCGACTTCGCCCGCGAACGCCTCATCGACATTCAGCGCCGCAATCTCGAAGTTCAGCCGGAAACTGCGGTTATCCAGGTTCATGCTGCCCACCACCGCCGTGTCCTCGTCGATCAGCATCACCTTCTGATGGACGAAGCCGGGCTGGTAACGAAACATGCGAATACCGGCGACGATCGCCTCGTGCGCATACAGCGTGCTCGCCATGAACACCGTGCGGTGGTCCGGCCGGCTGGGAATCAGGATGCGCACGTCCACCCCGCGGAACACGGCAAGCCGTAACGCGGCGAATACCGACGGGTCCGGCACGAAGTAAGGCGTGGTGATCCATACGCGCCGCCGCGCCGCATGAATGACCTGGGTGAAGAACAGCGAGCAGCTCTCCTGCCGGTCCGCGGGCCCGGTCGCCACGATCATCGTCGACGCACGGCCGCACCGCTCCGGCGGCGGCAGCGAGGGAGGGCGTTCCCCGGTGACCCAGTACCAGTCTTCGGCGAACACGCGCTGCAGATCGGCCACGGCGGGCCCCTCGATCTGCATATGCGTGTCGCGCCAGGGTGATAGCGGCGGGTTCGCGCCAAGGTACTCGTCACCCGCGTTGAGCCCGCCGACGAAACCACGCTCGCCATCGACCACGAGCACCTTGCGGTGATTGCGGAAGTTGAGCTGGAAGCGGTTGCGCCAGCGTCGCGTGGCGAAGCGACGGACCTCGACACCGCCCGAGCGCAGCGATTCCACATAGCGGTCGGGCAGGGCATGGCAGCCGATGCCGTCATAAAGCAGGCAGACCTGCACGCCCGCCGCGGCGCGCTCGAGCAACGCATCGCGCAGGCGACGGCCCAGAACGTCGTCGTGAATGATGAAGAACTGCACCAGCACGTAGCGCTCGGCCCGGGCGATGGCGGCGAACATGGCGGTGAAGGCGGCTTCCCCGTCGATATGCAGGGCCAGGGCGTGCCCCCCGTGCATCGCGCTGTTGATCATCCGCCCGATCGCGTCGTAGCGGTCGTCGTGTACCGGGACCGACGGCGCGAGCAGGCCGGTGTGGCCCGGATGCGCGGCTTCTTCGTGCAGCATGAAGAAGCGCGCCTGACGCTGGCGATGCAGGTCGACGTAGCCGCCGAAGTGGCTGGCGCCGAGAAACAGATAAGGCACCAGCGTGACGTAGGGAACGAGGACCAGCCCGAGCACCCACGCGAAGGCGCCCTGCGCCGTGCGGGCGTTCATGACCGCGTGCATGGCGGCGAGCACGCCCGCGGCATGCAGGCATAGCGCGGCGATGGCGATGAGCGTGGCGATCATGCGCCGGGGTCTCCACTTTCCAGTTTGCGACAACAGTGTTTGTCGCGGTTGAGTGTTTTTACACGAATGGCTCGCGAGGACAATGGACGTCATCGCTTTCTATCGAGCCCGTCCCATGCATGCCTCTTCGTCCCGCCTGCCTTTGCTGGCACTTGCGGTGGCCGCGTTCGCCATCGGTACCACCGAGTTCGTGATCATGGGCCTGCTGCCCGAAGTCGCCGCCGACCTCAAAGTAGGCATCCCGGCCGCGGGCATGCTGGTCTCCGGGTACGCCCTCGGCGTGGCGGTCGGCGCCCCCCTGCTGGCCGCGCTGACAGCGAAGCTGGAACGCAAACGCGCTCTGCTGCTGTTGTTGGGCCTGTTCATCCTCGGCAACCTGCTCTGCGCCATCGCTCCGAATTACGAGGTGCTGATGGGTGCCCGCGTGGTCGCCGCGTTCTGCCACGGCTCGTTCTTCGGTATCGGCGCCATCGTGGCCGCCCACCTCGTGCCAGCCAACCAGCGGTCGCGAGCCATCGCTTTGATGTTCGCCGGCCTGACCCTGGCGAACGTGCTCGGCGTGCCCTTCGGTACCTTTCTGGGCCAGTGGGCGGGCTGGCGCGCGACCTTCTGGGCGGTGACGGTGCTGGGCGTGATCGCGACGATCGCGGTGGCCCGGCTGGTCCCGGCGCTGCCCCACCTCAAGGCGCCGCACATGGCGCGCGAGCTTCGCGTACTGCGCGAACCGCAGGTGTTGATCGCCCTGGCGATGACCGTGCTCGGTTTCGGCGGCGTCTTCACCGTGTTCACCTATATCGCGCCGATCCTGCAACAGGAATCGCACGTGAGCCCGCACTGGACCGGAGCGGTGCTGGTGCTGTTCGGTCTGGGCACGACGATCGGCAACATGCTCGGCGGACGCCTTGCGGACTGGAAACTGATGCCGTCGCTGATCGGCATACTCGTGGTCCTGTCGCTGCTGCTGGCGGTGTTCGCCTGGACAATGCATTCGACCGTGGGCGCCATCGTCACCGTATTCGTCTGGGGGGTCGCCGCGTTCGCCACCGTGGCGCCGCTGCAATCCCGCGTGGTGCATGTGGCGGGCGATGCGCCCAACCTCGCCTCGACGCTCAATATCGCCGCGTTCAACCTCGGCAACGCCGGCGGCGCATGGCTTGGCGGCGCGGTGCTGGCCGCCGGGTTCCCGATGCCGACGGTAAGTCTGGCCGGCGCTGCGGTTACCGTCACGGGGCTGCTTGCTACGATGATCAGTGTCGCCCTGGAGCGCCGCGCCTCACCGGCGGTGCCCGCAGGCACCTGATCCCCGTTCCCAGGAGTAACGCATGAAAGCCGTCGTCTACCGCAAGTCGCTGCCCGTCGCCGATACGCAGAGCCTGCTCGATGTGGAACTGCCGGACCCCTCGCCGGGTGCCCGCGACCTGCTGGTCGGGGTCGAGGCCGTCTCGGTCAATCCGGTGGATACCAAGATCCGCCGCAACGTCGACCCCGCCGGTGCCGACAAGGTCCTTGGCTGGGATGTCGCCGGTACGGTGGTGGCGGTCGGCGACGAGGTCACGCGGTTCAAGGTGGGCGACAGCGTCTGGTACGCGGGCGAGCTGGAGCGTCCCGGTGGCAACAGCGCGCTGCACGTGGTCGACGAACGCATCGTCGGTCGCAAGCCGTCGACGTTCTCGATGGCCGAGGCGGCGGCGCTTCCGCTGACGGCACTGACCGCGTGGGAGCTGATGTTCGATCACATGGGTATTCCGCACGGCACGACCGGGCGCCCCGCGACCCTGCTGGTCGTCGGCGCCGCCGGCGGGGTGGGCTCCATCGCGGTGCAGCTGGCGCGCCGGCTCACCGGCCTGACGGTGATCGGTACCGCGTCGCGCCCCGAGACGCGTGCGTGGGTCGAGTCGATGGGTGCGCATCACGTGGTGGACCACTCGAAGCCGCTGGCCGACGAAGTGCGCGCGGTCGCTCCGGAGGGCGTCGACTACGTGCTCAGCCTGACCGCCACCGAGAAGCACTATGCCGCGCTGGTCGACGTGCTCAAGCCGCAGGGCAAACTCGGTCTGATCGACGACCCGGCCGAGGCGATCGACGTTCGCCTGATGAAGCGCAAGAGCCTCTCGTTGTACTGGGAGTTCATGTACGCGCGGTCGATGTATCGCACCGACGACATGGCCGAGCAGGGGCGCATCCTCGACGAGGTGGCCAATCTGGTCGACGCGGGCGTCATCCGCACGACTGTGCGGGAGAACCTGGGCACGGTGAATGCGGACAACCTGCGTCGCGCGCACGCCTTGCTCGAGAGCGGCAAGGCGATCGGAAAAATTGTCCTGGAAGGATTCTGACAACCCGTCCACGACAGCCGCGCGCGGGTAGGAGAGCGCCCCGCGCGCGAAAAACCAACAAGGCGGCGACGCAGCACACCCCCTGTTGCGCGCAGGGCACCCCCCTGTCGCGCGCAGGGCGCGCTCCTACATTTAGTCGATTAGCATGGTGGCGACGTTCTGTGCCTGCTTGCGAATTTCCGGGATGGCGGTGGACTCCCACAGCGTCCCGCGCAGCATGCTCCCGATGGCGAACAGGTTGGCGCGCGCCTTGCCGTTGCCGTCGAGCAGGTGGCCGTCAGGCACGGCGCGGAGGCCCATGCCCAGCGGATCGGGCTGGACGAGCCCGTCGACCACCAGCTGGCGCACGAGGCGATGCTCCGTGCGCTGGGTGTCGGTGTTCAGGCCGACGGTCTGGATGACCAGATCGTATGACTCCGTGGATTCGCCACCGCCTGGCAGGGCGCGCACGACATCCAGGCTGCCTTCCTGCGACAACCTCACCGCGCGCATGCGCCCTCGACCGCGTTCGAAACGGCCCTCGGCTTCGAGCTTTGCCACCGACGCGGCCACCTGTGGCGGCATGCGATGGCGTGCACGTTCCCACGCCCAGCGCGCATGACGCAGAAAGCGGGCACGCTCGGCGGCGGGTAGCTCGCGCCACAAACCCTGGGTATGCGGACGCATGCCGTCGACGACCGTGCGCCAGTCTTCCGCGCCGGCCGTGGCTTCGCGCAGGCGGCGCAGCCAGGCACGGACGTTGGGATCGTCCCGCATGGCTTCGATGAGTTCGGTGCCGTCATCCGTGGGCGCCGACGCGGCGGCCAGGTGCGGCTCGGGCAGCTTGCCGTGGCGCGACAGAGCGGTGAAGTGCGCCTTCGGCCAATGCGCCGACAACTCCAGCAGGACGTCCACCGCGGTCAGGCCGAGGCCGATCACCAGCACGCGCAACGGACGGTCGTCGTCCTGCGCCGCGGCCATGAACGGCCAGGGATCCGTCACGTAACGACCGCTGGCGATCGCGGCGTCTTCCACGCCCGCGAGGGGGCGCGGGGGCAGGGAGCCGATCGCCAGCACCGCCGCGTCCGCGCGCGACGTTTCATCGCCGAAGCCGATGGTGACGCCTTCGGACGAGGGCACCAGTGAGTCGGCTTCGAACGGATGCACGTTGATATCGTGCCCGAACGAGCGGGCATTCATGACCGCCTGCTCGACGCGCGAGCGCAGGAAATCGCCGTACAGCCTGCGCGGCAGGAAGTCCGAGCCTGTCACCTTCGGGTCGAGACCCTGGGCGTACTCGAGAAAACCGCCGGGTTTGCTGACGAACATGCCCATCGACGCCGCGCGGACGTTGAGCAGATGACGCCCGGAGGGCGTGCCGTAGGCGACACCGCGTCCGGCATCCGGCGAGCCGGCATACCAGTCGAGATGCAAGGGCTGGGGCGTACGCCGCTCCAGCAACTCACTTACCAGCGTCGCCGCTGCCGCGCCACCGCCGATGATGGCGACTTTATGAAACATGCTTTTGGTCCTTCGCCCGATGGCTGGGGTGGAGGGCCGTAGACCGTCAGGCCGTCAGGCGTCCCGCGATGATCGATTGCCTCGGTCGTGCGATCCAGTGTCCCGAAGGACCGGGCTGCTCATACGCGAGGTACTGTGCCAGATCGCCACCGTACACGTGAAGCGTGAGCGCCGTGTCATGCCGCGACAAATTGCGACAGCGATGGGCATGGATGTCCGCCGAGTCGAACCAGGTCGAGTCGCCCGGGCCCAGCCAGGTGCGGCCGATGCTGCGCAGCGAATGCCGGTCCTCGCTCTTTTCAAACGATTCGACCTCGAGTGCGCCCGAGATGGTGGCCTCGAGGCCCCACAGCCCGCCGTGATCGTGCACGGGCGTGGCGTAGCCGGGCGGCCAGACCATGATCATCACGCTAACCGCCGGCTTCGACCGCTCGGCCAGGATCCACCGCTCGAAGCCCTTCCGGCGTTCGCGCAGCGGGCCGAGCAGATCGGTCAGCGCATTACTGTGTGCGTGGAGCGCACGACCGACCTCCCGCCCCATGGAGGCGAGATCCGGGTGCCCCACATCCGACAGGTCGAACGCGATGTCGCGCAAGGCCCTGACGATGGAAAAACGCTTACCCATGTGCTGGGCCGTCCCAAGAATCGACTGGCGGGAAGTGGAGCATGGCGTCCGTTAAACCCTCGTAACCCCGCGCTTTCGACTGACGCTTTAAACCTTCGATTCCTTGCGTGCATCCAAGACCATGAACCCGCCCACCGGGCGGCCTTCCACGGAGTGCAACGCCATGATCGTCCTGACCTCGCTTGTCGTAATGGCCGCCGGCTTCTGGCTGGTATTCGCCCTCATCGGCGCGGTGCTGAAGCTGGTCTTCGGCATCATCGGCGGCGTTTTCAGCGTGTTCGCCAGTCTGATCGGTGCCGCCATCGGTGGGCTGGCCTTGCTCCTTGTCGCTCCGATGGTCGCCCTGGCCCTGATCCCGGTGCTGTTGCCGGTCGCCGCGCTGGCGCTGATCGTCTGGGCCGTCGCACGCGCCACCCGCCGTCGCCCGGACGTGGTGGTGATGCCCGCCTCGCGTTGAGCATGAAGGGGAGCGACGGGCGTCGCTCCCCTCGTCGCGACCTCAGAGATTCCTGAGGTCGAAGCTGATCGGGATGCGGGCCCAGGCCTGAACCTTCTGGCCGTTCTGCTGAGCCGGCTGGAAGCGCCACTTCGCCAGCACCTGATCGCGTGCCGCCTTGTCGAGCACGGGATGGCCGCTGCTGCTCTCGATCACCACGTCCAGCGGCTTACCGCTTTCGTCCACCAGTACGCGCAGGGTCACCGTGCCGTGCATGCGGCCTTGGATAGCGGCGCGCGGGTAGGTCGGCGCGGGCGCCGAGACATAGGCCAGCGTGGCCTCGACGGGCGCCGGCTGGACAGCGGGTGGTGAAACGGGTGCGACCTGAACGGGCGCCGGAGGCACCATGGGCGCCGTTCCCTCATCCGTCGGCACCGCCGTCTGCACGGGCGGGCTTTCGACATGCCGGGTCACGGTCGTCACCGGATGGGGCGGTCTGACCGGCAACGGCTTGAGATCGATCGGCGGCGGCGGAACCGGCTTCGGCTCCGTGAGGTGCTCGATGAGACGGATGGGTTCCTGGACGAGGGGCGCCGTGGCGATATCCGCCACCATCGGTCGCATGACGGCGAGGAGCGCGGCGGCATTGAGGGCGATCGCCGCGCTCATCGCGACGATGCGGACGGTATCCGGATGCACTCCGGCAAGGACGTGCGGACGAGCGAACGACATGAGCCACCTCCTGCAATGGGGGGAAGGAGCAGCGCGGTCGGGAACACGGCCAGTGGGGACTGGCGGGGATCGTGTTCAGGTCCGATGGCAGATTAGGCAGGCTTCGCGGGAAGTTGCAATAGCGGACGTCTGGATGGCTATACCGGTTAGCGGTGACGCAATCAGTGCGCCACCAGCATGGGCACATCCGACTGCATGAAGAGGTAGCGGGTCGTCCCTCCCAGGACCATCTCCGACAGCCGCGACCGTCCCCAGGCCCCCATCACGATCAGGTCGGCCTTTTCCGCATGCGCGGTTTCGAGCAGTGCGGGCCCCGGCGATGGGCGTGCGCCTTCATCGAGACGGCGCACCTCGGCCTTCACCCCGTGCGAGTCGAGCCAGCCACAGATGTCGGTGTCGGGCAACGCGCAGGTCCCGAGGTCTTCATCGCGACTGCCGTCGATGACGGTCACGCGCGCGGCCTTGCGCAGCAGGGGCAACGACGATCGCACCGCCAGTGCCGACTCCCGACTGCCGCTCCAGGCGATCAGCACGTGTTCGCCCAGCGTTTCCACCGGCGCCGCCTCGGGTACCACCAGCACGCCACGACTGGAACCGAACACCGTGCGCGAGACGACACCGAAACCCACCGGCGCATCGCCGCGCATCGTCGAAGAACGCTCCATCACCAGCAGGTCGTAACCTGCCGCCGCGTGCGTAAGCAGGGTGACCGTGTCGCCGTTGCCGACGCGCCAGTTTCCCTTCAGGCCGCGGGTGGCCATCAGCGTCGCCCAGTCGCCCGACACCGCTTTTGCATCGGTAGCCCGCTGGCGGACCGCGTCCAGTTGCATCGGTACGGCTTCCGGTACCGTGAAGGCGGCGGCGGGAAGGTCGACCACGTGCAGCGCGTCGAGCCGTGAACCGAGTCGTGCCGCCAGACTGAGGGCCGCACGCAGGCCGGCGCCTTGCGGCGGAAGTCGGGCGATATGCACGAGCAGTTCGAGGGTCATGGCCCATGGAACAACGACGGGGGCGGTGCGGTCAATGTCCCAGTTGCGACCTTTTCTCAATAACGGCCCGGATCGGTTACCCTCTGGGTTCGACGTATTCCGGAAAAGCCCATGTCCTTCGACAGCGCAGAGCCGCGCTATCCCCTCGGTGAAGAAGTCGCCAGCAGCGTGATCCACGCGATCGGGCTCGTGCTCAGCATCGCGGGGCTTGCCGTGCTCGTGGCGTTCTCGGCCATGTACGGCGGCACGCGGGCCGTGGTGGCCAGCTCGGTCTTCGGCGGCTCCCTGATTCTGCTTTACGCAGCCTCCACGCTGTATCACGCGATCCCGGGTTCGATGGCGAAGCGCGTCCTGCGCACCTGCGACCACATCGCGATTTTCCTGCTGATCGCCGGCACGTACACGCCGTTCACTCTGTTGGCGCTCCCGGGCGCATGGGGCTGGGGGCTGTTGGTGACGATCTGGAGCGTTGCGATCATCGGCAGTCTCGCTGAGCTCGGTTTGCTGAAACGCTATCGGAAGGCGGCCGTCGCGATGTACGTGGCCATGGGCTGGGTAGCCGTGGTGGCGATCGAACCGCTGCGTGCCAATGTGCCGACGGGCGGTCTGCTGCTGCTTCTGGCGGGCGGCCTCTGCTACACCGGCGGCGTGCCGTTCTACATGGCGCGGAAGATGCCGTACCACCATGCGATCTGGCACGTGTTCGTACTCGCCGGCAGCGTGCTGCACTACCTGGCGATCCTGCTTTATGTGATTCCGGACGCCCCGGGGCATTGAACCGTCCCGGCCGCCGATCTGTAGGAGCGCGCCTCGCGCGCGACACCAAAACATCGCGCAAGGCGCGCTCCTACAGGTAGTTACCGCCTCGCGGCGGTCATTTTTTATCCAATACGGCCGGCACGAACCGCGTACGCACGGCGTCAGCCAGCAGGTCCGGCGGCAACAGCCCCTGCGCGATCAGGAAATCATTGAAGGCCTTGCGGTCGAACTTGTCGCCCAGCTTCGTCTGCGTCTCCGCGCGTAACTGCAGGATGCGCGTATAGCCGTAGAAGTAGGCCGTCGCCTGACCCGGTGAATTGAGCGTGTAACGATCCAGCTCCTGCCGGGCCATCGGTTCGGACAAGCCGACGTCGTGCACGAGAATGTCGTGCGCACGATCGCGCGACACCAGGCCCAGGTTGAGCATCGGATCCAGGAACGCCCGCGCCGCACGTAACAGGCGGAACTGCAGCGCGATGAACTGACCCGCCGGCGGCTCGTACGGCATCATCTCCGCTTCGGAATACAGCGCCCAGCCCTCGACGTTGACGCTGTTGAAGGCGAACATGCTGCGCGTCAGCGACACACCCTGTTCCACCATCGCGGCGAACTGCAGCTCGTGGCCTGGCCGTCCTTCATGCGCGGTGAGCGTCCATGCCGCCGCCTCGAAGGTGAAGTCGTCGTAGGTCTGCGTCGCGTCGCCGTCGGCCGGTGGGTTGCCGGTGGTCAGCACGAAGGTGCCACGCTGGCCGGTATTGCCGACGAAGGGCGGCGGATCCATGTGCGGTGCGGGCGTGCGCGCATTCTCCGCTTCGGAGGCGACGCGCATCGCCATCTGGCGCTTCGGCAATTCGACGATGCGCTGCGTGCGGATGGTGTTTTCGATCTTGCCCAGTACCTCGTGATACACCGGCTCGACCTTGTCCTTCGCCAGCTGCTTTTTCTTCAGCGCTTTCAGTACGTCGCGGTAGTCGCCATCGGGAAGACCCTCGGCTTTGGCGACGACGGGCGCCAGCATCTGCAGCGCATACGTGGTCTCCATGAATTCCAGCTGCGCGCGGCCGATCAGGTCGCGCGGGGCGATGTCGAGCCCGACCTGCCTGAGGTTGTACGCATACAGCGGCTCGGGCAGGCGGAAGTCGGTACGCGCGCGGGGCAGCACCGTCTTCTTCACCCACGCGTTGTACTGCTTCAGCTGCGCGTCGAGCTTGTTCATCGCCTCGTCGCTGCCGGCGACTTTCTTCTCCGCGAACAGCTTGCGGATGCCGTCGACATAGCGCTGCGTGTTGCCCAGCTTCTGTTCGACATCGGCCTTGACCGGACCGAGCAGGCCCTTTTCGCCCAGGCGCTCCGTCGTGCGTGCCCTGGCCTGGTCGACCAGTGGCGTGCAACCGGCCGCCATGCCGACATAGCACTTCAGCCGCCCCAGCGCGGCCTGATTCTGCTCCGGGGTGCTCTGCGCGTTCAGCAGAGAGAACTCACCGCTGAAGATCATCTGCCCGGCGTCGAACCAGGGCAGCAGATACTTGTCGTTGAGATCGATACCCTCGATATTGCCGTCGATCTGCTTGGCCAGGATCTGCAGGTCCTGGCTGACGTTGGGGTCCTTCTCCTCGGCAAGGCGTCTGGCGACCTGCTGACGCACCTCGACCAGCGCGGCACGCTGGCGCTTGTCCACGTCGGGCCCGAGATCGGCGGTCTTCTCGTCGTAGCCTTTCAGGCCGATGTCCGTGGCGGACTCGGGGCTGAAGCGGGCGGTGAGGTCCAGCAGCGGTTGGGCATCGGCGTTGCTGCGCGCGATCCAGGCCGGCGGCGCGGTTTCGGCGTGAAGGGTGCCGACCGCGAACGTGATCGCGGCCGCTAGGGTCAGTCGTCTGAACATGCGTGTCTCCCCGGTGAAGTCCGGCGAGACTAGCCTTTGCGGGTCGGGGCCGCCAATGTGCCTTTCGGCGGTCAGCTGAAGAGCAGGGCGAGGGCAGCCATTCCCAGCATCAGAAACGACAGCACGGCCTTGGCGATGATGCCCAGCAACATGCCGAACCAGGTGCTGATACCCACATGGGCCGAGCGCAGCACGCTCTTGCCCGACCACAACTCACCCGCCACGGCGCCCAGAAAGGGGCCAAGCAGCAAGCCGGGCAGGCCGAAAAACATCCCGACGGTCGTGCCGACGCCCGCGCCCCACAAGGCGCGCGGACTGGCGCCGATTTTCTTTGCCCCCAGCGAGGCGGAGACGAAGTCCAGCGCGACCCCCACAGCGCCGACGATGCCGATCGCCAACAGCCAGCCCCCGCCCAGGTGCTGGTAATCGTCCACGGCGGCGGCGAGCCAGATGCCGCCGAAGATCATGGGGATGCCAGGCAGGATCGGCAGTACCGCGCCCGCCACGCCCCCAACGATCAGGGCGGCGGCGAGCAGGTAGAGGAACAGGTCCATCAGCGGAAAGCCTCTCTGTATTCGGGTTTCAGATAGGCCGAAAACGCGTCGCTGGATACATCGATCGCCTGTGGCCCTGCCGAATACGGCGCGACCTGATACGGCGGGAAGATGAAGGTCAGCCCGTGCACCTTGTCGTCGGGCCCCGTGAGGAGGGTGAACACGCGGTAGTGATCCTTGTCCGGCGCCGTACCCGCGTCGATCTGCTGGCTGTCCGAAGACAGCGGGTCGTCCTGATCGTCCAGCGCGGTCAGCAGCTGGCGCCGGGCCTCGGTGGCGAAGGCGCCCTCCGCCGCGTGCGCATCGTCGAAGAGCTCGCGAATGTCCACGACGCGGCGCTTCCGCAGGTCGTAGGTGAAGCTGTCGACGATGGGCGCGGGGTGAGCGCCGCCGGTGAAGGCGGAGCCGTCGACCTGCACGTTGATGAAGCGATCGGTGCGAGCCGCGACCGCGATGTCCAGGTTGAGGTCCCAGGGCAGCTCTTTCGCCTGCTCGCGGGCACCCGGGGCATCCAGGCTGTCCAGGAAGGCGCGCTTCTGCCGCTCCACGTAGCGCTCGATCGTGGCGCGCAACGGCGCGGCCGACGTGGGCAGCTGGGGAAGTTTCACTTCCATCGTGTAGAGGCCTTCCTGGCTGGATTGGGTATCCTTGTGCGCGGTCGCCCTGGAGGGCGGCGGCGTGTTCCCGGCGTTCGAACGGTCCGCGCCATCCTGGCAGGCGGCGAGTCCGACGGCGACAAAACACAGCGACAGGATGTGTCGCGACAACATTCGGCATTCTCTCCCTGCGAGAATCGTCATCTTAGCGTAGCTGCCGCGCAGCGCAGAGCGCGTCAACGAATCGAAGGAAGGGCGTGCATAGCGCAACGACGGAAACGGTCACCCTGCTCAAGGCCGACGAACTCGGTCGCATCGAGCGCGTGGAGCGCGACGGTGTCGTTCTGATCCGTCGCGACATCGCTGCCGCACGCTGGTGGGCGCGCTGGTTCGCACGTCGCGCCGCCGCGCGCGAGGCGAGGGCGCTGGTACGCCTGGACGGTATCGACGGCGTGCCACGGCTGCTCGCGTGGAATGGCCGGATGCTCGAGCGCAGCTACATGGCGGGACAGCCGATGCAGCTGGGTCGGCCGCTGGACCCCGCCTATTACACACAAGCCCTTCGCCTGCTGGCCGTGCTGCACCGCCGCGGCATCGTCCACAACGATCTTGCCAAGGAGCCGAACTGGCTGGTGCGCGAGGACGGCACGCCGGGTCTGGTGGATTTCCAGATCGCCTGGACCCGTGGCCGGCGTGGTTCGCTGTTCCGCCTGCTGGCGCGGGAGGACCTGCGCCACCTGCTCAAACACAAGCGAACCTACGCCCCGGACCGCCTGTCAGCGCGCCAGCAGGCCATCCTGGCCCAGCCAGCCCCCCATTCACGCCTGTGGCGAGCCACCGGCAAGCGCCTCTACAAACTCATCGCCCGCCGCATCTTCGGCTACTGGGACAACGAAGGCCAGGGCAGAATACGCAAGTAGGAGCGCGCCCCGCGCGCGAAAAGCCAACGCAGCGAAGACGCCGCCCCCCCCCCATTCCTCCAAAAAACGCTCCGTTACTTCTCCACAAACGCCCGCTCGATCACGTAATCCCCCGGCTCCCGCGTCCGCGGCGACGCCTGGAAGCCCTCGCCATCCAGCAACACGCAAATGTCTTCCAGCATTGAGGGACTACCGCAAAGCATCACGCGGTCTTCGGCCGGATTGATCTGCGGCAGGCCGGTCGTCCGGGCCATCTCACCGTCGGCGATCGCGTCGGTGATGCGTCCGCGGTTCCGGAATACTTCACGGGTCACCGTCGGGTAGTAGATGAGCTTCTCGCGCACCAGGTCGCCCAGGTACTCGTGCTTCGGCAGCTCGTTCTCGATGTAGTCGGAGTAGGCCAGGTCGTTGACGTGACGCACGCCGTGGGCCAGCACGATCGTGTCGAAGCGCTCGTAGGTCTCCGGATCGCGGATGATCGACATGAACGGCGCCAGGCCCGTGCCGGTACCCAGCAGGTAGAGACGCTTGCCCGGCTTCAGATCGTTCAGTACCAGCGTGCCCGTGGGCTTGCGGCTCACGATGACCGGGTCGCCGGGCTTCAGATGCTGCAGCCGGGAGGTCAGCGGGCCGTCCTGCACCTTGATGCTGAAGAATTCCAGGTGCTCTTCGTAATGCGCGCTGGCGATGGAATAGGCGCGCATCAGCGGCCGCCCGTCCACTTCCAGGCCAATCATCACGAAGTGCCCGCTTTCGAAGCGGAAACCCGGGTCCCGCGTGGTGCGGAAGCTGAAAAGGGTGTCGTTCCAGTGATGCACGTCGATCACGTGCTCGGTCGCCAGTGCCACCATGGTGCGTTGAACCTCGGTAAAGACAAGAAGGGACGGAGCCTCCGCGCCGTGCGCGGGAGCCCTTGGGGGTTCTTGGCTGGGGAAGCGGCCCGCCGGGCCGCGCTGCCTCGCGCGACGCGTCGCACCCTACATTGGCTGCGCGCTCATGGACGTAAGGATACGGCATTCCGCCACAGCCCGCTCCGGACGGGCCCCGAACGGCGACGCCGAAGCTTCCGCTAAGATGCGAGACCCGCCGGCGAATTGAGGAATCCATCGTGACAAGACCCGCCTACGCCCCCGGACAGGCCTGGACCTACCGGACCCGCCCCGGCGAGGAAGACTCCCGCGTGGCGATCCGCAGAATCGACCGCGAGCCGGAGGATGGCGAGGTCTTTCACGTGTCCATCCTCGGCGTGAAGCTGCGCAACCATCGCGTCCCCGGCGGCCTGCAGCCGGCGATGAACCACGCCGCCGTGTCCCGCGCCACGCTGGACGCCAGTCTGCTCACCACCGACGGTCCCGCCGACGCCGATGAAGGCTGGCGAGACGGCTACGCCGTGTGGCGCCAGGCCTATGACAACGGCGACGCGGGCATCTTCGACCTGCCGGTCCCCGAGATTCTGGGCTACATCGAGATGGTGGTGGCGGCCTCGGGCGAGGCCCGCTGAGTAAAAAAAAGAGCGCCCGATCCCCGGACACCGACCGGGGAGGTGCCGGTGTCCGGGAAGGGGCGCAAGAGTTACACAGGGATCTGGGGCGTCCGCTTTCTTAGAAGTCGTAAGTCACGGCAAGACGGCCGTAACGCGGATCCTGCGTGTAGAGCGGTACGCGGTAGATCGTATTGAGCGTGTTGGCCGGGCCCTCGCTTGCCGGATAACGGAACGTCGCCCGCTGCTGGTTGAGGACGTTGAACACGTTCGCAGAGAACGCGAGCTTCTGGTCGCCCCACGACGGACGGTAGGTCACGCCGAGGTCGAGCTGGAACGTCCAGGGCAGGCGGCCATGGCTACCCGGGGGAGACGGCTCGCCGTTGCAATAGCGGTAGGAGCTGCCGTAGGACACCGGATCGGTATGCCCCGCGCCGTAGTAGCCCGTGCAAACTTCCGGTGCGCCGGAAATCGCCTGGACGTTGCCCGACAGCTGCCATTCCGGTGCGAACTGCCAGTAGCCATACGCCTTGAAGACGTGGGTATGGTCATTGCCCTGCGGGCCGTTGGCGTTCTCCATGACATAGCGGTTATCCCAGTCGACGCTGCCGGCCGCACCATCCTGGCGCGTGTCGGTACGAGCCTGACCCTCGGTATTGCCGTAGCTGCGTGAGAACACGTAGTCGAACTTGCCGTACCAGACACCGTCGAAGTTGTGTTCGGTGAACAGTTCGAGGCTGTAATAGCGACGCTTCAACGCGGGGAAGCCCATTTCTTCGCGGCTGAGTGGCACCTTGACGGCGTTCCCTCCGGTGTCGATCAGTGTGAAGGTGTTGGAATGACCACCGTTGATCAGGTAGCAGCTGTTCGTCGATGCGATGTCATAGCCGAGCGCCGCCGCCTTATCCGTGACGAGGCCGACATCGCAGAAATCGTCGATCGCGGAGTTGAGCACGCGCTTGGTCAGCTTGGCGCCGTAAACCCAATGGTCGCCGAAGGTTTTGTCAAAGCCGAGGATGTACTCATCCTGGTTCTCAGCCTTCAGGCCCTTGCCCGCAACCGTACGGGGATCGGGTGGGATGCCGTACGAATTGTTTGCCGAGACTGGCTGGCTGATCTGAGTCAGGCCCGTCGGCGCACCGGTCGCATCGATTCCGCTGTAGGTGTAGTACTGCTGTGTCGCCGTATAGCCTGCGGCGGCGCCGGTGGCCGGATTCAGAGGAAGGCCAAGGTAGTAACGCCCGGCGTTGCCGAACACCTTGAAGCTGCCATCCCCATTAACGTCCCACGATGCGCCGAGTCGAGGCGCCCACTGCGGCTTCGTTTGCGTGATGAATGCCTGGCCGAACTGGTTGTAGTCGGTGA
The DNA here is from genome assembly GCF_900167995.1 of Luteibacter sp. 22Crub2.1. Taxonomy (NCBI): domain Bacteria; kingdom Pseudomonadati; phylum Pseudomonadota; class Gammaproteobacteria; order Lysobacterales; family Rhodanobacteraceae; genus Luteibacter; species Luteibacter sp. 22Crub2.1. The sequence continues at coordinate 61,836 of NZ_FUYT01000009.1, read as the reverse complement.
ACTGATCATTGCGGATGCCCAGCGACAGCAGCACGGTATCGGTGACCTGCCACTTGTCCTCGATGTATTGAGCCCGCTGATCCGAGCGCACATTGACTAGGTTGTTTACGACGTTGCGGCTGACGTAGTAGCCGCCCGCCCCGTTGGCATAACCGGCCGTACCCGGTACGAAGTTGATGCCCGGAGCATCGGAAATCGGCTGCGTGGGGTCCGTCTGCTGGCCGTAGTTCCAGGCGTATCCAGGACCCGGGCTAGCCGTGCCGAAGTCGTCTGCCCGCGACTTGACGTTATCGATGCCGACAGCAATCGTGTGGTCACCGAGCGTATAGGTGACATCGAAACGGAAGTTCGTGGCCTTATTGCTACGGCCCGGCTGACTGATGTCATCGACCTGATTATTGCGAATGGCGGTGCCGCCGTTCAGTGCGGGATTCTGGAATTGTGAGCTATCGACCCGGGCCAACGTCGGGTCATAGTCGCCGGGCTGGTCGTAGTTCTTCGAGCGCATCTGACCGTACATGGCACTGAGGGTCAGGTTGTCCGTGATGTAACTCGTGTACTTGGCGACATACAGGTCGCCGCCGGTCTTCGTGTTATCGACGGGACCGATCTTGCTGGTCCGGTTGAGGTTGGCGTAGTCGTAGTTGTATCGCGTACCCGAACCTTCGCGCTTGTCGGACGCGCCGGTCAGTTCGAGGATGTTGCTATCGGTGATGTTCCAGTCGAGCTTGCTGTACCACCGCGGCGATCTATAGTCGTTGGTCGATGCCGGAGTGTTATTGCCCACGGCGTTCACGTTACGGCGGCCGGATTTTTCAAACTCACCCGCGACGAAGAAGAACAGCTTGTCCTTGATCAGCGGGCCGCCTGCATAAGCGCTGACCGTGGTCGTCCACTGGTCATTCTGGCTCTTTGGCTGATAAAGATTGCCCGCGGGTGCGGTAGCGGGGACGCGCGCATAGTGCAGGTCGTCAGCGCTTGCGCGAGCAAAGGCGGGTTCCCAAAGGACCTGAGCACCGAAGTGCCATTCGTTCGTGCCGCGCTTACCGACCTGGCTGATGACGCCGCCGTCGGAACGCCCGTACTGGGCGCTGTAGCCGCCGGTGTAGACTTCCTGCTGGTCGATGGCGCCATAGGGCAACTGCAGGCCGCCCACCGCGTTAAGCGGATCGGTCGTATTGAAGCCGTTGACGTAGTACGCGTTCTCGTTGGCCGCGGCGCCGCCGAAACTGGCGACCGAGCGGCCGGTGTCGCTCGCAAATCCGCCGCCGTTGTTGACCACGCCAGGTGCAAGGCGGGCAATGGCTTCGGCACTGCGACCCAGCGGCAGCTTGGCAAGCTGCTCGGATGTGATCACGGTACGTGAATCGACCGACGTGACATCGATATTCGGAAGGGCTGTGCCGGTGACCGTGACGCCGCTGAGTGATGTCGCATCGGACGCAGGCGCGGCGCTCGCTGCATTGAACGAAATATCGGTGCTCGCACCCACGCGCAGGCTCACGTCTTTGCGTGTATCGACCGCTGCGCCATCGCGCATGAGCGTCACGGTATACGTGCCGAGCGGAATCTGGTTAACGGCATAACGGCCGCGTGCGTCCACCGGAACTTCGCGCCGGAAGCCGGTGCCGCTCTCGACCACGACGGTCTCATTGGCGCCTGCGGGCACGCTGCCGTTGATGCTACCCGTCGTCGACTGTGCGTAGACGCTCGAAACGCCACCCAGGCAGGTACAGACCGCCAGTGCGAGTGCGCTCCTGCGAGTGAGAAAATGGTTCTTCATGCCTTCCCCGGAAAGTGATGCCATTAATTGACGGCAACACGGGGCCGTAACGACAGGCCCCCGCCTGTCGCTTTGCACGGAGCCGAAAGACCCCTCCCCGCGCTCCATCGCGACACGCCCATTTGCCTCGATCCAAATGGACTTAACGCAAGGTGTACATGAGGCGATTCGGGTTGTCCAGAGCACGCACCGCCCAGGCGGATGGCCGTCCAGCCGTCTAAACGTCTTGCTGCGACGCAGCAAAATTAAGTGTAACTATGGGTATTTGGGTGCTTTTATGCCGGCGCGACGTCTTGCCGCAAAGGTGCCCAATGGCATATCCGCAAGGGGTGTAAATTTTTTCGAAACGCGGATTTTCAGAGGTCTCAAACCTTCACGCACCGTCTACATTTGGATCGTGGCAAAAGGCGTGCCAAAGGTCGGGCAGGCCAGAGGTGCATCAACGTGCCGCCGTCACCGGCTGTCCACCCCGGGTCGGGAAAAGTCCTGCGTCATGAAGATCGCCACTTTCAACATCAACGGCATCCGCTCCCGGCTTCCGCACTTGCTGGAGTGGCTCGGGCGCGAGGCGCCGGACATCGTCTGCCTGCAGGAACTCAAGGCGGTGGACAAGGCGTTTCCCGTCGCGGAGATCCATGACGCAGGCTACGGTGCCCTCTGGGCCGGGCAGGCCTCCTGGAATGGCGTGGCCATCCTCGCGAAGGGTGCCGATCCCGTAGAGAGCCGCCGCGGCCTGCCGGGCGACAGAAAGGACCTCCAGAGCCGCTACCTCGAAGCGGCGGCCCATGGCGTTCTCGTCGGTTGCCTTTATCTGCCCAACGGCAATCCGTGGCCAGGTCCGAAGTTCGATTACAAGCTGGCCTGGTTCGAGCGTTTTATCCAGCACGCCGGGCAATTGCTGGATTCCGGTCATCCGGTGGTACTGGCCGGCGACTACAACGTCGTGCCGACCGACGGCGACATCTACGACCCCAAAAACTGGAGACGGGATGCCTTGCTCCAGCCCGAAAGCCGGGATGCTTACGAGCGTCTGCTTGCCCAGGGCTGGACCGACGCCCTGCGCAAGATGCATCCGGACGAAACCATCTACACCTTCTGGGACTACTTCCGGCAGCACTGGCCGCGCAATCGCGGCCTGCGGATCGACCACCTGCTGTTGTCGCCGGATCTTGCGACCCGGCTGAAGAAGTCCGACGTCGACCGATGGGTACGCGATCTGCCCAAGGCCAGCGATCACGCGCCCGTCTGGGTCGAACTGGGCAAGCCGGCCCGGGCAGCGGCGACGAAAAAGACGGCGGCAACAAAGACGGCCACGAAAAAGACCGCCGCAAAAAAGACCGCCGCAAAAAAGACCGTCCTCAGGAAATCCGGGCCGACTGCGTAAGTCCCGACGTAAACGAATTCACCAATATGAATGCGCCACCCGCACTTGCCAGCGGCGCGCAAGATCATAGACTAGGAGGCTATCGGGGGAAGTCGCGGGTTCAGGCTGGCATGAAGATCGACGGCGGTAGCGGTAAACGCGCCGAGCCAGTGATGCTCAGCGAGGTTGCGAAGCGTCTGCGCAATCCGCGCATCGACCGCATCGTGGCCAGCTTCAGCGAGTACCACGTCTCGTTGATGCGCGCGGTGATCCTCGGGTTCGTCGTCGTCTGGAGCGCCGCCTGGCTGCATGGCCCGGTGCCCATGGCCACTGAATCGCACCACGTCGTCCCGGTCGCCGTTCTGCTGTTCGTCCTCAGTACCTTCTGGATGCTGTTCGTCCGTGCCGGGGCGCCGCGCGAGACGCCGGTGATCGACGCCATCGGTAACGTCACCAATTTCGTCATCGTGGCCGTGCTTCTCAAGGCCGCGTTCATGCTGGTGATCACGGTGACGGCCGTCCTCCCGTTCCTGTCCGTGGCCGTCGGCGTCAGATACAGCCGCCGCGCGTTCGCCGCCAGCGTAGTGGCCTCGGTCGCGATTCTCGCGGTCGTGGCGCCCGATGGCTATTGGCTCAGTCGTCCCGCCTACGCCTTATACGCCCTGGCCCTGGTCATCGTGTTGCCGGTGATGCTTTACCGGATGATGTACGCCTTGCGCGAAGTGTCCGCCGAGGCGATCGCGTCGCGCGAAGCGCAGCATCGTTTCATCTCGATGATGAGTCACGAGATGCGCACTCCCCTGAGTACGGTGATTCATGCGGCGTCCCTGATCGACACCTCGGTGATGTCGGATGACCAGCGCGGCCTGGTCGCGCTTCTGGCGACCAATGCCAACGCCTTGCTCCACCGGGTCAACGCGGTCCTGGACGTGGCATCGTTTGCCGGCGGCAGTTTCAACCTGCGCCATCAGGCGTTCGCGTTCGACGAAGTCCTGAGTACGGTCGGCGCAGTGTGCCGTCCTTATGCGGCCGAGAAGCGCGTCACCTTCAGCGTCTCCCGCGACGCCTCGGTGGAGGGCGTCTTCAGTGGCGATCCGGGCCGTATCGAGCAGGTGCTCTCGAACCTGGCGTCCAACGCGGTGAAATTCACGCCGCCTGGCGGCTCGGTGGACGTGCGCATCGAGTTGCATGAAGGCGTCGGCGGCCACGACCCGACCATCGCCTGTACCGTGAGCGACACCGGTATCGGTATCGCCGACGCCGACAAGCAGCGCGTGTTCGATCCCTTTCATCAGCTCAGCGGTGGCGAGAGCCGGCGCCAGGAAGGCGTCGGCCTGGGTCTCTACATCGTCCGGAACGTGTCCGAGCAGATGAGTGGCTCGCTCGAGGTGATGGACAATCCGATGGGCGGCACCATCTTTGTCTGGCGTTTTCCCTTGCGTCGTGCGGCCGCCGGTTCGCGAAGCGTGGCGGAGACACCGCTGGTGGATCTGCTCGACGACCATCGCGGACGCGTCGCCCCGCAGCACTGCCTGGTGGTGGACGACAACGCGGCCAATCGCGAGATTGTCGGTCGCATCCTCGAACGCGCGGGGCATGTGCCGACCTTCAGTGCCAGCGGCGACGAGGCGCTCGCGCGTCTGTCGACCGAGACGTTCGATCTGATCTTCATGGATCTGCACATGCCGGGCAGCTCCGGCTGGGACGTGCTGGGACGGATCGAGGTGGCGCGTCGTACCGAGGCGGTACCGCCCATCGTGATGCTGAGCGCGGACTCCAGTCACGACGCCGTACGCATCGCGTTCAAGGCCGGTGCGCGCGCGTACCTCACCAAGCCGATCGCGGCGCAGCGGCTGCTCGACGTGATCGAATCGATCGCCGACGAGCGTCGTCTCGACGACGCGGCACGCCACTGGCATCCGGCGGTCGGCTTGCCCCAGGGACGGCAGGAGAGCTCGCCGCTCGACGAGATGCGCGCGCTCAGCACGCGCGAAGACTTCAAGGCCTTCGTCGACCTGTGCTCGCGTACGGCGGACGACCACTGCGTTTCGCTTCGCTCCGCGATCCAGTCGCACGATATCGCAGCCGCCTCCGAGGCCATCCATGCATTGCGCAACGTCCTGGGCAATCTGGGGGTACCAGGAGCCGACCACGTCTGCGGCGACATCGCCTTGCTGATCGATGCCGGTGCGGATGTACAGCGCGTCACCGAAGAACTGGATGCGCTCTCCCGGGCCGTCCATCGCTTCGTCGACGTGCAACGGCGTTACGCCGAGGCGGCCGCCAGCGCGTGAACGATCTGGAGGCACTGGCCGAGGACGTCGCCGGGCACGAGCGCTCGATGCCCGGCCTCAAGCCGGACAACGAGGCACGCATCGTGTTTCATCCGGGGCGACCCCGCAGCCGGCTCCCGCTCGCGGTGGTTTATCTGCACGGCTTCACCGCCAGTCAGGCGGAGGGGGATCCCGCGCACCGGGCCATCGCCGAGGCGTGTGGCGCCCATCTGTTCCTCAACCGACTCAGTGACCACGGCAGCGACCTGCCCACGGCGATGGCAGGTGCGTCGGCTAAGCGCTGGCGCGCGGACGCCGATGAGGCCCTGCGCATCGGACTGCGACTCGGTGAACGGGTACTGCTCGTCGGCACTTCGATGGGCGCATCGCTGGCGCTCGACCTCGCGGCGCGACATGCGCCTGAGGTCGCCGGCGTGGTCGCCTGGTCTCCCGGTATCCGCGTTTACGATCCCGAGCAACTTCGCGCCGCGGCTCGGCTGCAGGGAGCGGTGGACGTGCCGGGCGAACGAACGCCGTTTCAACGGCGCTACTGGTCGTCCGTGATTCACTCCGACGGATACCGCGCCGTCGCCGGACTCTTTCTCGGCACGATGCAGCCAGGGCACCTGCGCGATGTCGTCTGCCCGGTGCTGTTCGGCGTGTGGGACGGCGGTGCCGGTGACCATGACACGCTGACGTCGGTCGCCGCCATGCGCGAGGCGTTCGACTGGCTGGGCTCGCCCGGGTCACGCTGCCGTCTGATCGCCTACGATCACGCGGCACACGTGCTCGCTTCCCCGCAGCGCTCACCTGCGGCGGCCCGGGTGCTGGCCGACGCCGTCGCCTTTGTCCGCGAGGCGGGATTCGCGGGCTGAGCCGTATCACCTCCGGCCGGGCGACGTGGGTACCCCTGAAGAGGTATCGTTGCCACCGGGTCGGAGAGGGGTGATCAGGGGTGGTTTCCGGACGCGCGCTCGCCGCGTGCATATGGCTGTTGCTCGGTGTCCTGGTCGGGTGGTGGCCCACCTCGGACGCCACCGCAAGGGACAGCCGCGACCGTCGTATCGAGCAGTTCTATCACACCGCCTGGACGGTGCGGGAAGGTGCGCCCGGCCAGGTGACGGCGCTGGCGCAGACGGCGGATGGCTACCTGTGGCTGGGCACGCAGACGGGGCTGTACCGGTTCGATGGCGTGCGCTTCGAACGTTATCGCCCCCGCGAAGGCGGTGACTTCCTCGCGTCCAGTGTGGCCTCTTTGTACGCACCCCCGTCGGGCGGGTTGTGGGTGGGCTTCCGTTACGGTGTGGCCAGCTTCATCGATCACGACCGTGCCACGCATTACGCCGCGGGTTCCGGCCTGCCGACCGCGACGATCTACGCCATGGCCAGCACGCCCGATGGGCGGGTCTGGGCGGCGACCTTCAATGGGCTGGTCACGCTGGCGGGCCATCGGTGGCGCGTGGTCGGTCCCGCCATGGGGCTGCCCGGGGTGCGCGCGCGTAACCTCTCGGTCGATCGCGAGGGTCGACTCTGGGTCGCGACGGAGCAGGCGCTGTCTTGGCTGGCGCCGGGTGCTCAGCGTTTCGAGGTCGCCACGCGAGCGGTCGGCCGGATCAACCGCATCGCCGAGGCCCCCGATGGCAGCATCTGGGTCGCCGAGGCCGACGATGGCGTGCGGCCGGCATGGAACGGCGCACGCGACCCGGCGCTGTCGGGGCCGAAGCTGCACATGTCGTCGGCGGGTCTTCTGTTCGATCGCGACGGTGCGCTCTGGGTGCCGACGCTCGGCGAAGGTATCCGTCGCGTTCCGCACATCGACTGGCTCGCCAGCCAGACGATCGAAGCGGACAGTCCGGAGGCCGAGCGTTTCGTCGAACGTAACGGTCTCAGCTCCGACTATTTCAGCGCGGTGATCCAGGATCGCGAAGGCAACATCTGGGTGGGTGGAAGTCGCGGCCTCGACCGCTTCCGCCGGGGACGCCTGCTTCCCGCGCCGCTGTCACCCGGCGCCACCGATTTCGCGCTGGTCCCCGCGCCCGGGCACGGGGTCTGGGTAGGTACGAAGAACCGTCCGCTGACGCATGTCGACGCGACGAACGTCACCGGTACGGCGTTCCCGGAAGCGATCACGGCGGCGGCCCGCGACGGCGACGCGACCTGGCTCGGTGGACCGCGCGGTCTGTGGCATATGGTGGATGGCGTGCCGCGGCCGTTCGCATCGCTCCCCGCGGACGATTACACGGGCGTCCAGGCGATCGTCGGCGACGGCCACGGCGGCGCCTGGTTGTCGATCAATCGCCCCGGCATTTACCACTACACGGGCGAGGGCTGGATTCACGACACGCTACCCAGCGTATCCAACGACCCCTCGCCGCTGGTGTTGCTCCGTGACACCCGGCAGCGGTTGTGGATGGGTTTTGCGCGCAACGTGCTCATCGTCCGCGACGGGGGCCGCGACAGGGTGATCGGCGCGGCGGATGGTCTGCAGGTGGGCAACGTCACCGCGCTGCTGGACGACGACGACACCGTATGGGTGGGCGGCGAGCTGGGTATCGCCGCCATTCGCGGCGGCAGCGTGCGCAGCATTCCGACGGCTGGCGAGCCGCTGCGCGGCGTGTCCGGACTGGTGCGCGACCGTCGCGGGGATTTCTGGATGAACGCCGCGCAAGGCGTCGCGCGGATCGCCTCGGCCGACATGCGCCAGGCCCTCGACGAGCCGGGTTACCGTCCGCCGGTCATGCTGTTCGATTCGCTCGATGGATTGCCAGGTACGCCGGCGCAGTTTCGTCCGTTGCCCACCGCGGTAGTGGCCGACGATGGACGGTTGTGGTTCGCGACGACCAGCGGCGTCGTGTCGATCGATCCGTCGGCCATACGGCGCAACCCGGTCGCGCCGTCGGTGATGGTCCGGGAAATTTCCACGGATGCGGGAACCTGGCCGGCCTCGTCCAGCGTCACGCTTCCGGCGAACACCGAGCGGCTGCGCATCGCCTACACCGCGACCAGCCTGTCGATGCCCGAGCGCGTGCGCTTCCGCTATCGGATGGATGGCCTGGATACGCGCTGGCGCGAGGCGGGTACCGATCGCGAAGCCGTGTACACCGATCCGCCGCCGGGTCATTACGTGTTTCGCGTGACCGCGTCCAACGAGGACGGCGTCTGGAACGAGCAGGGCACTTCGATCGCGGTCACCGTGTCGCCGGCGTTCTATCAGACGCTGTGGTTCGCGCTGGTCTGTATCGCCGCCTTGCTCCTCGCCATCTGGATCGCCCTGCTGCTCAGGGGGCGGCGCGTCGCGGCGCTCGTGCGGGGGCGCCTGGACGAACGCCATGCGGAGCGCGAACGCATCGCACGCGAACTGCACGACACGCTGCTGCAGAGCATTCACGGTCTGACCATGCGCTTCCAGGCGATCGCGAATCGCGTCGCGCCGGACGATCCGGTACGCACGGCGATGGAAGGCGCGCTCGACCGCGCGGAGGAAGCGCTCGTCGAAGCGCGTGACCGCGTCCGCGACCTGCGCGCGCACGGCACGGAAGACATGCTACTGAACGACGTTCTGGAAGCGATGGCGCGCTTCTACGCGTCCGATCACACGGTGCCGGTCATCGTCACCGTGCGGCTCGACGTGCTCGATCTGGATCCGCTGGCGCGCGACGAACTGCATGGCATCGCACGCGAAGCCGTGCACAACGCGGTGACGCATGCCAGCGCGAGCCGCATCGACGTCGTTCTCGAAGAAGATGACGGTATGCTGCTCTTTTACGTGCGTGACGACGGCCGCGGCATCGAGGATGCCGTTTCCCGTGACGGCCGTGCGGGTCACTGGGGGCTGCGCGGGATACGCGAGCGCGCGCATGCGATGGGTGGCATCGCCACCATCGCGGCCTGTCTCCAGGGCGGTACCGAAGTGGCCGTGCGCGTGCCGATGGATCGGGCCTTTCCGTCGCGCATGAGCTGGCTGCGTCGGTGGTGGCGCCGTTTTCCGGAGAGACATTATTGAACGAGCGACTGGTGGCCTACCTCGATGAGCTCGATGAACGCACGGACTGGCATCGGCCCGATGCCTTTCTGGTACGAGCCGATGCGGCGGACCGGCTCGACCTCGGGCAGGTCGGTCTGCGCGATGCGACGCTGACTCGTCGGGTGGTGCGTCTCCTCGACGCGCTCGATGCCGTGGATCGTCAGTTGTACGAGTCGCTGCGCGAACGAATCCGCGCGGGTGAAGGCAGGCAGGCGCTCGCGCCCTGGCTCGACGTCGGAATCCCCTCGGGTCAGCATTACGATCCGCTCGACGCGCTCCTGGCCGGCGTGCTGGCCCTGGACGAGCCGCTTCCGGATGCCGGGCCGCTGCCGCCCGAGATGGTCTTCTACCAGCCCACACCCGCCCGGCACATCGTTGACGGCCTGGCCAGAGGCGGCATCACGGCAGGCGATGTCGTACTGGATCTGGGTTCGGGACTGGGTCACGTCCCCTTGCTGGCACACATCCTGACGGGCGCGCGATGCATCGGCGTCGAGCGCGACGGGGGCTATGTCGATGTCGCGACGCGTGCGGCGACGTCACTTGGGCTGACGGGAGTGCGGTTCGTCGAAGGCGATGCACGCGAGGCGGATTTTTCCGGCGTCGACGTCTTCTATCTGTTCACGCCGTTCATCGGCACCGTCCTGCGCGACGTCGTCGCCAGGATAGAAGCCGAGGCGGCCCGGCGTGCCGTGCGTGTGGTGGCTCTGGGCCCGTGTACGCGTACGTTCGCGCGGCAGCCGTGGCTGGTCAGCGACGACCCGGACCCTGAGGCAGCGGAGCGGATCGTGCTGTTCCGCTCGGTCTGATCAGCGGATGCGGCCGCCGCCGAAGTGGCCCTGGCCGGCACCGACGGAGATGCTGACGCCGCCGGTGGGATGCTCACAGCTGCCGAAGGCCTGGCTGAGGTTGACCGCCCCGGCCTGGTAGTTGCCGCTGCCGCCATGGCTGGCGCTGACGACGCCGGTGGTGACGCTGCCATGCACCTGGGGCTTGTTGTAGGTGGCGTCGTCGCAGCGCGGCGTGCCATCGTCGGCTTCCACACCGTCCATGCGGCCACTGGTGTCGCCGTAGTAGGTACCGGGGGGATCCAGCGGGCGGGACTTCGTGACCGCGATGTTCTCGCCGCCGTTTTTCGGCGCCACCGTGGGAGCCTTGGGATCGGCGGAGACCCTAGCGTCGGCGGCCTGGGCAGGCGCGGGGGCGCTGCTGGCGGGGGCTGGCGTGTAGTCGGCGGGTAAACGCAGGTTCAGCGGCTTCGTTGCGTCCTGCGCCATCGCGGTCGAGGCGGCGAGGAACAGGGTGGCGAGGACGACGATCGGTTTCATGCGGGGCAAACTCCGGGGATTACGCCTTGGATCGCTGAGGGGCCATGCTAGTTCCCGACCCCTTGCAGCTACCTTACTCCGCCATGGCCTCATCGGCGTCCTCAGGCACGCTCTCGCCCAGACGGACCCGCAGGGTCTCGATTTCGCGGCGCAGGTTCCGGTTTTCCGCTTCCAGGTCGGCGATCTGTTCGCGCAAGGCCAGCACGTCGTCACTCGGCTTCTCGCGCGGCTTGCGCTTCGACTCGCGCACCCGTTTGGCGGCCTGCTTCAGCTCGGCATCGCCGCCGGTGGCGGCCGCACGTTGTTCTTCTTCGGGCAAGGTGGCGACCGCCGCGGCGGCGCTGATCGACAGCGTGCCCGACTTGACCGCCGCGACCACCTCCGGGGCGGCCTCCTTGCGGATCTTCTCGATCATGCCGACCTGATTGCTGCTGATCCTTGCCTCGCGGGCGATTTCCTTGCGGCTCTCGTTCGGGTTGAAGCGGGCGGGCTTCGCGGCCGCTGGCTGAGCGCCTTCGGTGTCGAAGGGCACCTCGGACCTCTCTTCACCGCCGTTCGCCTCGATGCGTGCGCGTCGCTCGGCGAGGATTTCGCGCTTGCGCAGGGCCAGCACGCCGCGCTGAAAATCGGACACGCTGCGCCGGCCCAGGTGCTGCTCGATCATCCACAGGTGCACATCGTCGATCGACTGAAAGCGCTCGTTCTGCACGGTGTTGAAAGGAATATCGTGCTTGCGGCAGATGCCGTAGCGGTTGTGCCCGTCCACCAGCGTGTCGCCCCAGAGCACGAGCGCGTCGCGGCAACCCTCGGCGAGCAGGCTGCGCTCCAGCGCCTCGTATTCGTCCGCCGACAGCGGGTCGATGTAAGCCTTGAGTTCTTCGTTGACGACGATATGCATGGGGAGGGCAGGGCGGTGACGGCGAGGGGGCGCATTCTAGTGGGTGCGCGGCTTCGCTGCTCGTCCCGTCGTTCACATGCGCAAAGCCGTTGATCCGATTGAGTTTGCCGGAGCGTCCGGCCGCACGCGCCGGAGGGCCGCCGGTATCCGGCAAGAGTCCGGTGCCGGAACATCGCCTTGACGCTCCCGTTGCCCTGGTCGCAAACTCTCGCACGTCGTGCCGGGGGCTCGCACGACTTTCACTGGAATCATGAATTCGCGCCGGGGGCGCGAGTTTCGTCGCGCTTGTGCCTGCTCACCGGAAGGAGCTTCTCGTGGTCCGCCTCTATCTTTTACCTCGGCATTCTGAGCTCGCTGGAGAGCCCGCATGACTGGATTTGCAAGGAAGTTGGCAGTCGCGCTCGCGCTGTCCCTCGTCAGCGCGCTTGCCAGCGCCAACGAATTGTCCGACCTGCCGTGGAAAGTCGGCCCAACCAAGGTGCAGCTCGGTGCGCAGGCCACGCTCGATGTACCCGACGGCTATGCCTTCCTCGATCCCGTGGGTACCAGGCGCCTGAACGAACTGATGGAAAATCCACCGGACGAGGCGGACACGTACACGCTTGCGCCGACGGATATGAAGTGGACCGCGTTCTTCGACTACGACGATGTCGGCTACGTCAAGGATGACGAGAAACTCGATCCCGACGACATTCTGGCGTCCGTGAAGCAGGGCACCGAGGAGAGCAACAAGGAGCGTCGTTCACGAGGCTGGGAAACGCTCACCCTCGTGGGCTGGCAGAACAAGCCGCAGTACGACACCCAGTTCAAGTCGCTGACCTGGTCGTTCCTCGCGCGCAGCGATAAATCGCACAGCGACGTGGTGAACTACAACGCGCGCATCCTGGGGCGCAGCGGCGTCATGAACGTCGTGCTGGTGTCCGACCCCCAGGTCCTCAACCAGGCGGTGACCGACTTCAAGGGCACGCTCGGTGGCTTCGCATTCGCACCGGGTCAGTCCTACAGCGATTTCCACACGGGCGACCGCGTCGCCGAATACGGCCTTGCCGCACTGATTACCGGCGGTGTTGCCGCCGTCGCCGCGAAGAAGGGTTTCTTCGCCATCATCGGCACGTTCCTCGCGGCGGCATGGAAGTTCATCCTCATCGGCTTCGCCGCGGTGGGCGGGGCGATCAAGCGTCTGTTCACGCGCAAGAACTCCTGATCGCGATGTTGCCGAACACGGAGTGGCTTTTGCTGGGCGTCGTGGGCATGTATGTCTACGACGCCACGCTGCTGCTCTATCACAACGAAGTGGTGTTCTTCGAGCGCCGCGACGGACGCTGGTCGTTTTCCGTCGGCACTGAGTTCGAACTGGCGGGGCGGCATGTTTACGTGCCGCCCCTTTTCGCACCGACACGTGCGTTGCTCCGTCTGCGCTGGTCGTCGCAGAAGGAGCCTGGCAACCCGGCGCCGCTGCACGGACTGCGAGCGTGGCGAGCCGGAGTGACCGCCACCGCGCTTCCCGTCCTTGTCGTCGCGCTGCTGTTCGCCGCGATGCCCGCGGTACTTGCGGGCAACGTGTACGGCCTGCTCGGCTGGATGATCGCCCTGTACGCAGCGATCGGCGCGGCGGTGTGGCGTGTCTGGCGCATGCGCAGGATCACCGGTCTCGCCGGGAAGACGTTCTCGGGCATGGCGTCCGATGCGCTGCTCTGCGCGCCGTACGCGTTGAACCTCGTTCGTAAACAGGGCGCGCGTGCCGCCGAGCGGTTCGACCTTTTCGCCGTCGCCCATGCGCTGCTGGACGCCGATGAGCGCGGGCGTCTCGGTGATGCCATCCGCACGCGACTGCAACGCCAGCTCGACATCGAAGAGGCGGGCAGTGATCGACACCAGCAGCTTCAGACTTACCTACAACAGATCGAAGGCGCTCTGGCATGAACGTGATGGAGATCGTCGTCGTCGGGATCTGCCTGGCGATCGGCTACAAATTCGTCTCCGCGATGATGGCGACCCCCAGGGACGATACGCCGGATGCGACGGGCACGAAGCCGCCCTTGCAACTCGATACCCGCCGCCCGTGGTACGACGTGCTCGGCGTGTCGCCCGAGGCCACGCGCGCGGAGATCAATGCGGCCTATCAGGCCCTGATCATCCAGTACCACCCGGACAAGTTCACCCAGCACGGCGATGAGATCCGGGAGATCGCACAGAAGCGCGCCAAGGAACTGAACGCGGCTTACTACCTGGGTTGCTCGTTGCGACCGGACTGAAAACGCACCGCGAGCCGGGGTTGAGTCGAGCGCCTGGTTGCGTGGCGTCCGATGCCTGCTTAGGCTATCTTCGGCCGACAGACATCGGATGACTGATAAGGAAGGGGTTAGGTTATGACGCCACGGCAATGGTTCGCGCTGGTTCTTCGCTACCTGGGTGCAAGCAGCATTTTGACGGCCATCAGCTATCTGCTGACCGCCTACAACGTGCATAAGGGCCTCTACGCGGGCGCCGTCTCGGAACTGGGTTCGATCAACCACACGGTGGTGGACGCTGTTCTGGGACTCGGCTTGCTGATCTGGGCCGATCGTATCTCGGCTTTCTTCGTTCCCGCGCAACGGCCTGCGGAGCCGGTCAAGGCTGAGTCATGACGCTGGATACGGTGGAGATCAAGGCCTTCGTCCCGGCGAAGGATTTCGAGTTATCGCTGCGTTTTTACCGGGACCTGGGTTTCACCGTTGCATCGTCATCCGACGGCCTTGCGTATCTCCATGCGGGTAACTGCAGCTTTCTTCTGCAAGGCTTCTACGTCGAGGAACATGCCACGAATTTCGTGATGCACTTGCTCGTGGCCGATGTGGACGCGTGGTGGAGTCATGTGCAGGCTCAGGATCTCGTCGGCCGCTACGGCGTCCGGTCAGAGCCGCCCGCGGATCGCCCATGGCGGATGCGAGACTTCACGCTGACCGATCCCAGCGGTGTCCTGTGGCGGATCGCGCAGAACATCGGAAATCCTCTCGGCCACGAGGCCTGATTCGACGATTTTCCTATGGCTGCAATCTGCGTCGCGCGACGGCTTACGGCTGAACCGCCACGAACGAGGGGTGGTGGGCCGTGCCAACGGTTGCCATGACCTTGTTGGTCCGTGCGTCGATAACCGTGACGGTGTCCGAACCGAAGTCGCTGGTGTAGATACGACCCGTGCGGCGGTTGAAAGCGATCGCCGCGGGTGACGTGCCGACGGGTATCGTGCTGATGACGGTCTTCGTAAAGGGATTGATGACGGATACGGTGTTGTCATCCGCGTTGGCGACATACAGCGGAATGCCGATCGGGCTCGTTGCCACGGCATCGGGGCCTTTACCGGCCTTCAGTACGCCTGTCACCGTATTCTTGAATGTATCGATGACGGATACGACGTTCTCGTTGTAGCTGGCGACGTATACCCGTGCTCCCAGCGGACCAACGACCAGAGAGTCCGGACTTGCCGTTACCGGCATGTTCTCCGTCACCGTGTGAGTGGCGGTGTCGATGACCGACACCGTAAGGTCACCCACGTTGCCGGTGTAGACGCGCGTGCCGCTGGCGTTGGCGCCGATCGTCAGGGGCAGGCCTCCCACGGCCACCGTCGCCGTCGTGGTGTGGGTGGTGGTGTCGACGATTGACACGCTGCTTTCATTCGCGTTGGCAACATACAGCTCCGCGCCGTTGGGGCTGACCGCGAGCGCGTTCGGCGTGTTTCCGACGGGTATGGTTGCGGTCACCGTGTTGGTCGCGGCGTTGATGACGCTTACGCTGTCGCTATTGGCGTTGGCGACGTAAACCGTCGATCCATCCGGGCTGACGGCGAGGCTGATCGGGGCTTTGCCGACGGGAATCGTGGCGGTAACCGTATGGGATGCCGCATCGATCACGGAAACCGTATCCGACGATTGACTGGCGACGTACACGTTGTCGTTGCGGGCGAGTGCGGGAAAGGCCGTGCAGGCCAAGGCGAGGGCAAACAGGCGACGCAGGCCGGTCGAAGCGAATGTCATCGATAAGTCCTTGTAGACGATTACTTTCGGTGATCCCGCGCGGGTGGCGGAACCTTCCCCTTGATGGCCTCCCCGGCCATGCAGGTATCGACGTTAGCCGAGGCGCCGACAAATCGCCATAGGGCGGCTAGGGGGTGCCGTTCCGTCCATGTACGAGAGACGCAGCGTCCGTCCCAGGGCGGTGACGCGTCGAATGAGACGTACGTCTCGTTTGCTTGTAGGGGAACTCCTACACGGCACGTTTGCCGTGCCAATCTTTGCCTTTGCCGCCCCGACAACTTACCATCGCGTCGAAGAACGAAGCGGCCTCAGGGGGCTTTTTTTCGTTCTTCCTAAAGGGGGAGCCACTCACAGGTCAGGCACGTCGCCGACGGCCGTCTTCCCCTTTTGTCTGTCGCTTTGTCAAGACTCAAGGAGAGGTCGTTCGTCATGAAATTCAAATCACTCGTCGCGATGGTTTCGCTCGCTGTGCTCGCTGTATACGCCCCGATCTCGCTCAGCGCGGGCCGTTCGGACGACGCGGTCGAACGCATCGGCACGCCGGCGCCGGACAGCAAGTTCGCCAAGGTCCACGATGGCATGTACTCGAAGGAGATCATGGACCTGATCGGACCGCCGACCGATCAGAAGTCGTACCAGACGGGTAAGGCATTCATTCCTTTCCATTTCGGCAGCGACAACTACCGCACCGAATTTCACTACAAGGGCGAAGGCGTGCTGACCTTCTCCGGCGGTGGCATGGGTGAGATGGGCTCGCTGAAGCTGATTCGCATCGAAGCGAATCCGGCGGAAAGCGGCTACATCCACTAACACGGCTTTGCCGGGTGGGCCAGCCTCGCGCAAGGCGGGGCTGGCCGTCCATTGCGCTCGACTGGCCGCGGCCTTGTGCCTATTGTTCGCTATCGTTCCTCCGTTCGGATACATCAACCCGTTCAGTGTGATGGATCGAGGGATAGACGAGCCGGTGACCCGTCTTTTGCTCTGGACCGTACCGGCGGTCGTTGGATTGCTCGGGTCCGCCTGGGCGCTTGATCCGCCGCGGGTCCGGTCGGGGCGTGACCTCGGTGGTGAGCGAGGTCTGGCGAGGGATCCTTCACGTCAGCGGTATTCGACGGAGCCGGGGCGGCTCACGCACGCCCCTTAGTACCGCTCACATGCCCGGCTGGCGGTTCGGCTGCGATTCCACAAGCTGTTGCGTCGGCGCAGTCTGCTGCATCTGACCTTGCTGTGCGGAAGACTGCTCCCACGCCTGGGTGCTCTGTGCCAGCGGGGTATTGACCGCTTGCACGGTGTCCACCTCGGCGTAGCGTTTGAAAGGTGAGTTCATGTCGCCCTGAACCGCCCATGCGCGGTCGCGGTTATCGCTGAGGACCACCTGATCGATGCGTTCGAGACCTTCCGCCTTCCCCTTCGCAGCCAGAGAGCCTGCAAAGTTTGAGGTGTACTGATCGGACGTACGTCCTTGTTCCGCATCGAATCGCTGAACGGCGAAGAGCGCCTGCCGGTACATCCCGTTACCCGCATGATCCGCATTCTCAAGGCTGGGAGGCGGCACATCGCGATGAGCGTTCGCATCACGCAATTCACGCAGGGTGTTCTTGCCTGCCGCGCCGTCCGCTGTCAGGCCGTGATCGCGCTGGAAGGCTTCCACGGCGTGGCGCGTTGCGGGTCCGAAATTGCCATCCGCCTCCAGGGTACGCCCGTGAGAGTCCTTGTACCCCAGTTCGACAAGTGTGGCCTGCATGACGCGGACCCGATCATCGTCGTGCAGCCCTTCGCGCAGCGTCTGGCTTGCCGCCGTCGGCGCTGTAGGATTCGGCGCTGCGGGCGTCGATGCTGTCGGACCGTCAGCGGCGGGGGAAGCCGGTGCGTTTTGCGTGGGCTGACCCTGGGCTTGTGCCAGACTCATGCCGTGCAACGCTTTCTCAAGGCGCATCTCGCGGTTGGCCACCGAGGTGGGATGATCCACACCATACTTGGTCGCATTGATGAATTTCTGTATGTCTTCGCGCGAGACATGGTCACCCTGAAGCTGAAGCGTCCCGCCCGGAAGCGTCACCTTCTTGCCTTCGAGGTACGCAAGCATCGAGTTGTTCGGCGTCGCGGCGCTGTCGATGCCACTGATCGTGAACTGGTTGTCGTAGTCGGCCAGGGCCAGCTGCAGTTCCGGGCTGGCCGCGATAGCGTGGCCGACGACCGGATTGTTATTCTGGATGCGGTCGACGACGTCGCTTACGCGACCGGTCGCGGCGTCTAGCTGCGAGTTGGTAAAAGTGTCGATCTTGTCCTGCGGAATGGCTTTGAGTTGAGCATTCAGTCCAGACAGTTCCTGCTCGCTGAGTCCCCCGTGCTGCGAGAGCATCTGGATTTGCTGTTGCGAGAAGCCGTTCTCGCGGAGGAAGTCCTGGACCCCGCCATGGTCAGTCCGGACATCGAACTGCAGCATGCCGAATGAATAGGAACTCTTGTTGCCGCCTGCGTAACTAAAGGTATTGAGCGCCGCCTGATTGTTGCTGTTCTCCGTGGAGAACAGCATGGTGCGAAGCTGGTCGGTGGTCATGTCCGTCATGATCGTAACTCCTGGTAATCGATGGATCGGTGGGATGAAACGGAATCGTCAGCCGCCGAAGCACTGGCTGTTTGTGAAATCGCGCAATCCCGACGCTGAATCGTCGGTGGATGGCTCGATGGCGAAGTGGCCAACCATGTCATCGTTACAGATGCGGACACGCTGGCGTGCAGTGCCCGACTGCAGTGTGCAGAAGCCACCGTAGCTGTGGTTGCCGTCGGAACCGCCGCCGGCGGGCAGGTCGATGAGCTTGTCGCAGCCGAGGATACGGCCCGGTTTTTTGCTCCCGATCAGCGATTTATTGAACGAGTCCACGCGGGCTCCCGTATCGCGCATGGTGATCACGCTGCGGCAAGACCTGCCTGCGGGGATCTCGCACTTCGATGTGTCCGCGATGTATTTCTCGTTTGACGACAGTACCGCGATACGCGCGTTGTAGGCCTGCGTCAGGCATGCGCCCTCGGTACAGACGTCGCGCACGTAGCGGTTCCAGTGGCGCTGCTCGGTCAGCAGTGTCGGCTTGCTGGATGGTGCGGCGGCCGCCATCGCCTCCTTGTAGGCCTGCTGCAGCTTTGTATCCAGGCTGGACAGGGCGCTATCGGCGCAGATCGTCTTCTCGGTGGGCGTGGCGGCCTTCGCGCAGTCGAAGCTGGCGGCGAAGCCGGCCGGCGAGGCGGCAAGAAGGGCCGCAAGGACCAGCCAGGGGGTACGACACATAAATCCTCCATTGAACGAAGCACCGGCCATGACGACCCCGTCAGTCGGGTACATAACGGCAAAATATACACGTTTTAGTGGCGCAGGCGCTGCGATCTCCGTCGCGTCGGAGTGGGCGTCCGCACCACCAGGCGTTATTGCTAAAGGGATCGTACGTGTCTGGTTCCCGACTACCCACGGTCTTGGGTCTTATGTCACGCGAATCATACATAGGCCTCCACTAACCAGCGATGGAATGGCTATGCTTCAGCGAGAGCGTTTTGCCTAGGTGTGACTGACGACGCTGGTCGTGGTCTTCAGCATCTACTTCGCCGCTGTCGCGATCCTGCAACCCCCTTCCACGGTTCCAGGCCCCCTCCAGCTTAGGTGTGACGCGGCAGACCATTGCCGCCATCGAAGCGGGTAAATATTCGCCAACAGTGGAATGTGCGTTTCGAGGAAGTTTTTGATAAGCCGTCGGATCAGGTGTTCGGTTGGACGACTGGCGCAGGCCAAGGATCCTCATGGTCATGGAAACCGCTGAAATAAAGGCCTTCGTTCCCGCGAAGCAGTTGGAACGTCGTCACGATGAAACGGATGGGCCTCGCCTAAGGCGACTGGGCAAACTCGGAAGGTCGACTTTTGAACCGAAGCGCACTAATGAAGAAGTTCGACTTCCCCTTTTGTTGAGGACTGTCACCTTTCATGCACGACGTTAAGGCATTGGTTGGTCAAGAGCGCTGGATGCTCGACGAAACAGCGCCCTTCAGAAACGCTGTTATCTGTCCCTTGGCACGGGGATTTGCACTGGTTCCGATGACTGATTCCTTGGCTGCAGAGCTAAAGGCGATCACCTCGCAAACTGAGGCTGCCCTGCTTGCAATGGCTCCCGGAGTGATCGACGTAGCGCTGCGGATGTCCCAGAGTAGTGCAGTAGCCTACATTTCCACCGAGTACTTTGGCGGCGACGGCATCCAGGACGCTATCGCGTGGCTCAATGGCGACGTGATCTTTTCACCCGGAAGCGAAGGTATGGTGATGCGTGGCCCAACACTGCAATCAGCCAAGCATTGAGAGCCATTGGCGTCATTGCGAAAGCAGGACAGGACGAGTTCGACGCGCTCGGACTGGGTGATCATCGCGAAACCCATCGCTGGGCTGAGGCGTTCGCTCCAAGATAATGTCAGCTCTCGACGGAGTCAGTAGGCGTCAATGGGCCACAAGTGAAGACTGCATACGGTGGTGACGATCCATGAAGAAGCGTTGGTGGTCCAGGAAATGGCTGTTCGTTGCGATGGGAGTCGTTGCTGTTGTCGCGGCCACCTCTTGGATGTATGCAGTGAGCGGTTTCTCACTGGCATACGTCCCTTGTGAGGGGGCCTTTTCGTTTGATGCCAAGTTCGTTCGATGCCGAAGGCCAGTTTTCTTCCTTTGGCTGTTCTGGGTTAGCGTTGGAATTGGCATTAGCTTGAGCGCGATGGCACTGTATCTGTCGAGTGTTCAGCACCGAGAACGGACTCGTTCACCGGACAACGAAGCCTGAAAAGCCTCCGGTGGGCGATCGCCACAATCACCAAGAACGCTTGGCGTTCCGAGGCACACATGTAGAATATTCGCCATGCACGCTATCAATCGAAAAGACCTTCAGCTATCGATTGCGCCAATGATGGACTGGACCGCCGAATGTCCGTAGCCCTTGCGCTACAAGGCTTGACGGGCTGAGATGGCCAGCTATGTTGCACTTTCGTCGCACCTAGAGCCGTACAAGGAAGAAGCAGATGCCGTCCCAGCGCCCCACAGAGTATCGACGAGCCGCACGGATAGCCCTGGGCATGACGCCCGAGGCGGCGCTGGAGTTTTTCGCCGACAACTATGGAGGGGAGGAGCCGGACGACGCCGACGAAAACGGTGGCGTCTGGGTTATGTACTCGGACGCTGACCCAGTTCAGCCGTTTGAGAGTGGGCCGCATCCCATGGTTGCGCTAGCCCACGTCATTCCGGCCGCAATAATGATGTGGCCTAGGAATACAAACCCGGCGCACGCTGACTATCTCAAGCCAAAGTACGGAACGCTGAAAACTATTACTGTCAGTGCAAAGGTTGGATTCCCTTTTGATTTGCCTTATGACGAAGCGGACTTTGAAGCGTTGCTGGAGCAGCTGCCCAAGGGCTTTTCGAAGGACTACGGTTCGGGTTTGGGTCTTCTTTGGGAGTATCGCTTCATTTGCGACGCAGTCGCAAAAATCGATGGCGTAACTTCGCTCGTCATTCACGGTCAGGGTGGCGCATATGACGCAGTACGAAAGGGCGACACCTATTATTTAGGACAACACCGTTTTCGGGAGCTCGTTGATGCGCTCCGGAGATTAAGTCAGAAATTTCAGCGCGATTCACTTGTTGAACGACGTATCTTGGCCCACAACGCCGTGCTTCACGCTTCGGACAAGGACGCCTACCCGGAATTGGCTAGCGCACACAAGGCAGGAACCATTGCAAGATTCGCGGCGGCTCGCGGCCCCGCGCTGGCGATGACGAAGGGTGATCGAAGCGCGGCGCTAAAGCTCGTTTACGCAAGCGCGAATGCTCTGGCTGCCGAAGAGCCCAGATCTCTCTTTCAGCTGAAAAAAGAAATCGAACTCGTCACACTGGCGCAGCTGATTAGCAGCTTCGAAGGCATGCTGAAGAGAGATCTGAGCGAAAATAAATGGCAGCGATTCTTGCAGGATAATCCGTTCATCCTTAGTTTGGCGTTCGCAGTTCCCGCAATGATTATATCTGGCTCTGCATACGTAGGCGGGACCTCGGTTTATCGATTCGGTGGCAAGATTGCCGACTTTCTGGCCGCAACGTCCTCGACGGGCAGTCTGGCTGTGATCGAGATAAAAACGCCCGGGACCGCCCTTTTGGCGAGAGAGTATCGAGGCGGTGTGCATCCTCCGTCTAGCGAACTTTCCGGGACGGTCGCTCAAGCACTGGACCAGAGGGCGCAGCTTCAGGCGGATTGGATGAGTTTGTGCGCGCGGAGTGGGCTGCACGATAAGCACGGGTACGCCATTACTTCAGTCGTCATTGTCGGGACCGCGCCAGCGGATGCCGGAATGCGAAAGTCCTTCGATCTCTTCCGTTCAGCCATTGTCGGAGTATCGGTCGTCGCCTTTGATGAGCTCTTGGGACGTCTTAGAGAGATTCACCGGGCACTGTCGCCCGAACCCCGCCCTTCCGCAGGGTTCGAGCCTCCGTTCTGACGCGTCGTCGTTGCAGCCAGTTCAGCCAAGTAGCCGCGCATCAGGCGTTTTTTTTGCGAAGCTACTTACGCCGTTTACCCGGTTAGGCCGCGAACTCTACCCCATGCGTCTGCTGCTTTGATTTTCAGACTGTCCAGATACTTCGCTAGCTCATGCGCGTCGACAATCCATGGCGATTTTTGCTTACTCGCGCGATAGGCGGGCACAGGTAACTGGTGCCTGCTCGCTCGCTTGGCTGCTTCGTCGGTACCGAGACCGAATAAATGACAGACATGCTCGAGCGGAATGTTGGCAGTACTGTATTCCGCCATCAGTGCGAAGAAGGTCTTCATCTTTGAGCCTGTATGGCCCAGGCGACGGCGACATCATGCATGCGCCGTCTCCTTAGCGCTCGTACGGTGTCGCCTCGACAAATAGACTGCCGCAGGAAGTGCCAAGGCGAACTGGCCGAAGCGCTGACCCCACTCCGTTTTGGCACCGGCCAGCGACGCGTTCAGGCCCGTGGAGCGACCGCAGCGGCATTCGAGGCTTTGCCGGACGGCCGGCACCTCGGCCTGCATCGTCTCGCACAAGGAACGACCATGGTGTGCGATATGGCGGGGCTCGGTGCGGCAGTTGACGCAAAGGGCGAAGCGACCCGCAAGCGTGGGCATTTGTATCTGCATCATGATCAGCACTCCCCGCCGATGATGGGGTGGAAACCATCCATCATGGCCGCCCCGATGACGCCGGCAGCCATCAGACGGCCCAGCATGGCCCGTGCGGCGTCTTCGCCTAGCTCAGCCATAGGCAGGGGGGGCGGGGCTCGCGCCGCCCTTCCGCCGCACGGCGGAGGTTATCTGGGTGAAGCCGGGGTCGGAAACCGCCCGATCGCGCGCCGGCTTCATGGCGCTGTCGAAAAGGTTGATTGCGGCCGTGCAAATGGCGAGTGCGCGCTCGTCGGACAGCACGCCCAGGCTGGCCCGGACTTCTCGGCTCAGGCAGGCAAGATCAAGGCCTTGTGCGGGCATTACAACGTGCGCGATATCGCCATCGACGTGACGGGCATCCGCCAGAGCGTGTTCGAGCTCGTTCGCCAGTTCTTCCCCAACGTGCGGGCCCTGCATTACTCGCCCGAGCTAAAGGGCCAGATGGTCATGAAGGCCTACGACGTGATGGACAAGGGTCGCCTCGAGTTCGACGCTGGGTGGACGGACCTCGCCGCCGCCTTCTTGGCCATCCGCAAGACCGTGACCGCCAGCGGTCGCCATGTGACCTATTCGGCGGGCCGCTCCGATGGCGTCGGGCACGCCGATCTCGCCGGGTCATTGATGCACACCCTGATTTACGAACCCCTCGCCGGGCCACTGGCCCGGGGCCGATCCATTGTGGAGATTTCCTGATGAGCAAGAACAATCGGCGCACCACGGCCCACGTGGCCACCGCAAGAGACACCCTTCCAAACGCCGCTGCGGCACGTGGGACTGCCTTAACTTTCGGCGAGCCCGAGCCGATCGATCGTGCGTCGCTGCTCGACTACGCCCAGTTGTTCCGCAATGGCCGCTGGTACGAGCCGCCGATCAACCTGCGGGGGCTGGCGAACACCATGGGTACGGCCCGGCACCATGCATCGTCCCTGTTTCTCAAACGGAACCTGTTGGTGGAAGCGTTCGTGCCGACGTCGTACCTCTCCACGCGCGAGTTCTCCGCCTTCGCGCTGGACTTCGTGACGTTTGTCAACGGCTATTTACAGCGCGCCGATGCGATCAGCGGCCACTTGCTCAAGCTCTCCCGCGTGCCATCCATGCAGACGCGCGTTGGCCTGAAACCCGATGATTTCTGGTTCGCCCCCGAGGGTGGCCAGCCCTTGCAGTTCGACAACGGGTCTATCGTCCATCTGTTCGACGTGGATGTGCGCCAAGAAATCTACGGTGTGCCGGAGTACATGAGCGCGCTGCATGCCGTTCAGCTGAATCGATCGGCCACGCTGTTCCGTCGAAAGTATTACGACAACGGGGCGCACGCGGGATTCATCCTGCAAATGACCGATGCGGCACAAGATCCGGCCGATATCGACGCGATCCGCCAGGCATTGAAAGATTCGACAGGGCCGGGCAACTTCCGCAATCTCTTCGTCTATACGCCGAACGGCCAGAAGGACGGGATTCGTCTTATCCCGATCAGCGAGGTAGGGGCCCGCGATCATTTCGCTTCGATCAAGAACACCAGTCGCGACGACATGCTGGCTGCGCACCGTGTACCGCCTCAGCTGCTGGGTGTAGTGCCGAGCAACGCCGGCGGATTCGGCGACGTGACGAAAGCAAGGGAGGCGTTCGTGCAGACGGAGATTGTGGCGATTGAGAAGCGCATGTTGGCAGTGAACGAAGAGCTGGGTGTCGAGGCGATCAAGTTTCGCGATCCTGCCGGCATGGGATAAATCCGCATCGCCACTCGTAACCCCGTTCCCCGTTATTCCGTTCATCTCGCCGTCGCCGTCGCCGTCGCCGACCTCGACATAGATTCCCGGAACGGGTGATTCCAGCGCCGCAGGCTCCTTCTTGATGCCTATCGGATGGCCATCCTGCCCCGCTTTTGACGGCATAGTTCGTCTGATAACCGGGTAGGATCAATGCAAGACAAGCAATTCCAAACTTGCCAAAAGCATCAAACTCATCGTGATGCGATCGCAGCGCAGCAGGTATGTAGCGTAGCTTAGCGAGCGACGCTCGCCAGTTCCTCCGATGCGGTAGGTGATTTCAGAGCGGTCGTCGCTCAGCCGCAGCCACCGGTGGTGCGAGGCGTTACGCAATTGGTTGTCGTATTCCTCGACGAACACCTCGAATACGTCGCTGTCGCGGATCGCCTCGCCACGTCGTCCCTTGTCGGACCTTCGATACTCCTGAAGGCTTATATTCCGCAGCTTATCGAAGGCGCGTCCGCTCGCGACATTATTTAGAGCGATCGCGAAATCCAAGCCCGCCCCCAGCGACTCGAAGGCTTCGCCGTAGTACAACTTTGTATTATCGAAGTCGCTCGAGGGGGCATATGGATCCTCGGGAAGGTCGATGCCGCGACGAACGTAAATCAGCGTCTGGTTGAATTCGTCATATGCACGGAAGAAGTGCTGGAAGACCTCCATGTAATCATCCAAGCGATCATCGCGTTGGGCTTGGAAGTGTAGGCGGAGGCGCTCGAACTCGTTGGGAAACTGTGTGCGAACGGCGCTGATATCGCTGAGCAATTTCTCCATGCGTGGCATGCCGCAGGGATGCAGTGTGCGAGTTAGAAACGTGACGATAGCTGCTTCAATCGGGATCTCCGGAAGCTTTTCATCAGGGTAAAGGGTAGATAGGGTCTGCTGGCACAATTCGAAGCGGCCGAGACGCGCATGGCGATAGGCGTTGCGTACCAGACGCCATTTGCCCTGCGCATCAGGGAGGCCGCCCAGTGCGACGGTCAGGTCGATCAGGCGAGCATCGCCGAACGCCGCCAGCTCGTCCTTGGTCGGCTCGGGCATGTCGAAGACCGGAAAATACGCGTCATCGTGCAGTCGCCCGCGTGATATGACGTAGCCGGTGCCTAGATTGGCGACGATGGCGGCTTCGTTATTGTCCTCTTCCACGCGGCAACCATCGATCAGGACAGGGATGATGTGGGGCGGATGGGACAGGTCCAACGTCATTGAAAACGGGGCGAAGCAGGCTGGGCATACGGCGCTCAGGCGCTGCCTTTCCTCGTGACCGATCTGAATGCGCGCCGTAATTGGGGTCGAACAGGCAGAGCAAGCGAGCGCAAAGCGACTGATCATCCTTAACGTCTCCCCAGAGAGGGGGCGATTGTAGCGTTTCCGCCGCCGGCCAAGCAGAGCCACTGAAACGCTCCGCAAGCCCATGTGTGGCGGGCGCCGCCTGACGCGTCATGGCGAGCCGCGGCGAGCCGCCGCGCGCGGCGACGTCTCGTGAGCGAAACTGCACGGCTGCCCACCTGCATGGGTGGCGGCCGCCGGGGTCCGGCGAGGGGTGGGGGCGAGGTCGTCTGCACTCTCCCGCGCGCGTCGTCCCCCCTCCTCGCCTGCGCGCTTCTCCCCCCCCCCTTTTTTGATGCAGTTGATGAGCTAACTAAACTGAGGCGTACCAATGGGCGGCACGCTATCGCCAGGAACTTTATGGCGATGCAATTTGATGCACCAACGAGGCAAACTTAGGACGGCTCGTCGGGCGCACTCGCGATCAACGCCGCAAGCTTTTCACCGATCGCGGACGTAGACAGAGCGTCTGATATTGCGGCCTCAAGAGACTCTATGTCGTAGCAGTTCAGCTGTTTGCTGCCGAATTCGAGTCGGCATGGGAAGCCTTCTCGCGGCTGATCCCACGCGATTAGCTTCACCCATTTGCCATCGGTATTGAGCGGGTTGGTTGCGGCCAAATAGGTCTCTTTCACGTACTTGGGCGGCGTTGCCAGCGCTCCTATGATGGGGCCAAGTGTGTCTTTGAAAACATTGAAATGCTCCACCTTAAGCTCAATGCGGCCGCCCGTGGCATTGCTAAGCTCGTTCGATACGCGATCGATGAGTTCGCTTATCGATTTTCTAGCTGCGCGCGACTCCTCTGCCGCAGCTTGTCCGATCCTAAATGCATTAACAAAGTCGGTCATGACATGGTTCTCGCGATTATCGTGCTGACTACAGGATAGTGATCATATATGGAGCGTTTGGACGTTATGAGTTCGACTAGCTCAGGTAACGGAACGATTAAACTGGCGCTCTCTTCGAGTACAAAGGTGTCGCCGCTGAGCAACGCGGGGGAGAAAAGAATTTGGTCGTAAGTGAACCAGTTCGAATCCTCTCGGCCGCTGTAATAATGCGTTCCGCAAACGCTATGTTCGGTACTTCCTAGCGGCTGAGATTCGCTCATGCTTCGCCAGAAAGGGTTGTATAGCATGTGATTTTTCTTCTTCGCGAGCGTGCGATCACGCGTAGCGAGCAGGTGGCGCGCCAACGAAGGAGACGATGGATCGTCGTTGAAATCTCCCATAACGATCACGTTCGGACACGTCGCTTGCAGATCCTGAACTGACTTATGTAACGTCATGCCCAAATTGGCACGAGCAGGTTCGTGCTCGCCGGTGAATCGCCGTCCCGGCCAGTGTGCCACGACGATTGCGAGAGGCTGCTCAGTGATTCGCTCGACGAAAAGCGCCAAGTGCCCCGCCTTCAGGGTACGGCCCCCGTGCACGTCATAGAAAGACTGCTCACGTTGGAACGCTAGCTTGTCTCGATTGAAGATTAAAGCTGTGTCGTTCACAGCTTTACCCTGCGGCACCGATACGCGCACGCTATCCAAGCTGGGCTGGTTCAGTCCCTCCAGGATTGCCTCGATATCGCTTGCCGCAACTTCGCCTAAGCCGAGCACGTCCCAACCGGCGACTGACCGCAATTCGGAAAGCTGCTTAGTCACGAAGGTAAGGCGCTCCGGTGTACTTCGGCTCTTGATTCCGGGCGGCGACAGACTTGTGTTCCACCACGCGAAACGGATTTCTGGATGAGTCTGGTTGAGGTCGTCATCCATGCCGTTCTGCTCGCGCTACCTTTTTGGACTCCGCGCGTGCACAAACACCCGCGTGCATGCTGGCGAGGGAATCGCCGATCGTAGTTAACACTCCCCCCCTCCGATCGCGTTCGGTTCTGGCCTCGATACGTTGGGGCAGTGGTCCCTTTGTCGGGCTGAATGCGCACCTGTGTAGGGCTCGTCGTTCATTCCCGCCTCCTGCCTATAGATATCCGCGATTGTCGCTTGCGCACCCTTCGCAAGCAACGAGCTGGTCGACGCCCCCCCCCCCCAGATTTGAGTAGCGGCCCGGTTTCGAGTCCAATCCCCCACGAGAAGGAGATTGGACGTGAAGAAGCGTTTTTCCGAAGAGCAGATCATTGGGTTCCTGCGTGAGGTCGAGGCCGGCATGCCGGTCAAGGACCTGTGCCGCGAGCACGGTTTTAGTGAGGCCTCGTACTATCTGTGGCGCAGCAAGGTCGGTGGCATGAGCGTGCCGGAGGCCAAACGGCTTAAGGACGTGGAGACCGAGAACGGCTGACTGAGGAAGCTGCTGGCCGAGCAGCTTCTGGAAAATGAGGTCATCAAGGATGCCCTGCGAAAAAAATGGTGAGCGCACCGGACCGGCGTGAGCTGGTGCGCTATCTTGTCGGCCGAGAGTTGAGCGAGCGCCGTTCGCTGGCGATTGCCGACATGAGCGCAAGCGCCTACCGCTATGAGCCGCGCCCGGACCGTAACGTCGAACTCCGCCAGATGATCTGCGCGCTGGCAAATCGCCATAAACGCTATGGCGTGGGCATGATCTATCTGAAGCTCCGCCAGGCCGGGCAGGCGGTGAATGACAAGCGAGTGGAGCGCCTGTATCAGGAGGTCAGCCTCCAGGTGCGGCGGCGCAAAAGAAAGAAAGTCCCGCCGGCCGAAAGGCAGCCGCTGCTTCGCCCGGCGGCTGCGAACGAGGTTTGGTCGATTGATTTCGTGTTTGACCGCACCGCCGAGGGCCGCGTCATCAAATGCCTGACGATCGTCGACGACGGGACGCACGAGGCTGTTGCCATAGAAATTGAGCGAGCCATCTCGGGCATCGGCGTGACGCGCGTCATAGATCGCCTGGCCGTCACACGCGGCCTACCGAGGGTAATTCATAGCGATAACGGAAAGGAGTTCTGTGGCAAGGCGATGGTCGCCTGGGCTCACGACCGCGGCGTGCAGCTGAGGCTTATCGAGCCGGGCAAGCCGAACCAGAACGCCTACATCGAATCGTTCAACGGACGGCTGCGCGATGAATGCCTCAACGAGCACTGGTTTCCCAGCCTTCTGCACGCACGCACAGAAATCGAATACTGGCGTCGTGAATACAACGAGGAGCGACCGAAAAAAGCATTGGGCGGGCTGACGCCCGCCGCCTACGCAAAATAGTTACAGTAATTCTGGACTCAAGATCGGACCGCTACTGAAGGCGGGGGGACGTCGGCGCCGGGCTTACGAAAACCCTCTAAAATCTCCATCCATCCCCGAGAACGTGCAACATGGAAAACCTCGTAAATGCCGCGTCAGATAGGGCTACGGCGCCACACAACGACGCGTGGCGGTTGACGGTTGCGCCCATGATGGACTGGACGGACCGTCACTGCCGGTACTTCCACCGACTCTTGTCGCCCCATGCCCGCCTGTACACCGAGATGGTCACCAGCGCGGCCCTGGTGCGCGGCAATCAGCTACGTCTCCTGGAGCACAGTCACGAAGAGCACCCCGTGGCGCTCCAGCTCGGTGGCAGCGACCCGGTCGAGCTGGCGAAGGCGGCGGTCCTCGGCGCGCAGGCGGGGTATGACGAGATCAACCTCAACGTCGGTTGCCCCTCGGATCGTGTCCAGTCCGGCAAGTTCGGGGCGTGCCTCATGCGCGAGCCTGACCTGGTCGGCGAATGCGTCCGGGCCATGGCGGACGTCGTGGATGTCCCGGTCACCGTCAAATGCCGCATCGGCGTGGACGACCAGGACGAATACGCCGACCTTCAGCGTTTCACCACCACGATGGTCGAGGCTGGCGTCGGCATTCTCGTGGTGCACGCGCGCAAGGCCTGGCTGGAAGGCCTGAGCCCGAAGGAAAACCGGGAAATTCCGCCGCTGGACTACGAGCGGGTCTACCGGCTGAAGCGCGAATTCCCCGACCTGACCATCGTCATCAACGGTGGCATCACCACGGTCGAGGCGGTGCGTGAGCACCTGGCCCATGTGGACGGGGTGATGCTTGGCCGTGCCGCCTACCATGACCCGTTCGTGCTCGCCCGGCTGGAGTCGGACCTCTACGGCACGGCGCTGCCCGACCGGGCCGATGTGCTCGATCGCATGCGCATCTATATAGAGGCCGAACTGGCCCGTGGCACCCAGCTCAAGCACATCACCCGGCACATCCTCGGCCTGTTCCAGGGGGAGCCGGGAGCGCGCGGATTCCGTCGCCAGCTGAGCGAGGGCTCGCACCTGCCGGGAGCCGACTGGGGCCTCATCGAGTCCGCGATGGCACCCTTGCGGCAAGCCGCCTAGGTTTCGTTCAGCTTCAGGCGGGGCGCCCCTCGGCATGATCGGTCGACTACTGCCCGTCGTGCTGCCCGCGCCAGACATGAAAATCACGTTTCGTCCGCTACTTTTCGCCGCGCTCTGCGTCAGTTTGCCCGTGGCCGCCCAGGCGGACCAGTCGCTGACGCTGGAGCAGGCCGTGAGCAAGGTCCAGAAGGACACCGGGGGAAAAGTGCTGTCGGCGGATACGCGACTCGTCGAGCGCGGCCGGATCACCGAATACCGGGTCAAGGTCCTTACGCTGGACGGTCACGTCCGCGTGGTGCCCGTCCGAACCGAAACCGCCAAGCCCCTGGACGCCAGTGCCGGGGACAACAAGGAGAAACATTGATGCGCATCCTGCTCGTTGAGGACGAGGCCCCGCTTCGCGAGACCCTCGCCGCGCGGCTGAAACGTGACGGCTTCGCCGTCGATGCCGCCCAGGACGGCGAAGAGGGCCTGTACCTCGGTCGCGAGGTCCCCTTCGACCTTGCCATCATCGATCTGGGCCTGCCCAAGCTGTCGGGCATGGATCTGGTCAAAGCCCTGCGCGAGCACGGCCAGCGCTATCCCATTCTCATCCTTACGGCGCGTGGCAGCTGGCAGGACAAGGTCGAAGGCCTCAAGCACGGCGCCGACGACTACCTGGTCAAGCCCTTCCACGTCGAGGAACTGCTGGCCCGTATCAATGCGCTGGTGCGTCGTGCGAGCGGCTGGTCCAAGCCGGTCCTCGCCTGCGGCCCGATCAAGCTCGACACCACGGCGCAGACGGTCACCGTCGAAGGCCGTCAGGTCGACCTGACCAGCTACGAATACAAGGTCCTCGAATACCTGATGCTGCACGCGGGTGAGCTGGTCTCCAAGGCCGACCTCACCGAGCACATCTACCAGCAGGATTTCGACCGCGATTCCAACGTGCTGGAGGTCTTCATCGGCCGCCTGCGCCGTAAGCTGGATCCCGAAAGCGCGCTCAAGCCGATCGAGACCGTCCGCGGTCGCGGCTATCGTTTCGCGATTCCGCGTAACGAAGCGGACGAAGACTGAGCGAACCGTGGACGGTGCAGCAAAGTCGCTGCACCGTCCCGAGGTAAGCTGGACGCATGGATAACGCTCCACCGACCAAACGCCGGCCGCTGTCGCTGGCCGCGCGCGCGGCGTTGGCGACGGGCTTCGCGCTGGCCGCCTTTCTGGGCCTGACGGGCCTGGCGCAGAACAAGGCCAACTACGCGTCCGAGCTGTCGGCCATGCACGACCGGCTGCACAACTACGCCATCGCCTATATCACCGGTACCGACATCACCCGCGCCGGAAAGGTCACCACGCCCGACAGTCAGCCCAATCCCGATTTCTCGCGGCCGGGCTCGGGGCTCTACGCGATCATCGTCGGCAACGACGGTTTCCGCTGGGAGTCGTCGTCGGCACTGGGCCGCGATTTCGATTTCGTGCGCATGCTGTCGCCCGGCGAGACGGCGTTCGAGCCGGTGGAAACGCGCAGCGGCAAGCTCTATGTCTTCAGCTACGGCGTGTCGCTGGACAGTACCGATAAACGCAGTGTGCCGCTGACCTTCGCCGTCGCGCAGACGGAAGATCAGTTCGAGCGGCAGGTGGCGACCTACCGTCGGACGCAGTTCCTCTGGCTGGCCATGCTCGGCATGATGCTCATGCTGCTGCAGCTGTTCCTGCTGCGCTGGAGCCTGCTGCCGTTGCGCCGTGTATCGAGCGATCTCGCGCATATCGAGCGCGGCACGCGCGACCACCTCGACGGCCCGTATCCGATGGAACTGACGGTACTCACCAAGCGTCTAAATGCCTTCATCGACAGCGAGCGCGAGCAGCGTACGCGTTATCGCGACACCCTGGCCGATCTGGCGCACAGCCTGAAGACCCCGCTGGCCGTCGTGCGCTCGCAACTGGAAAACGAAGCCGACGCGCGCTCGCTGCGTGGCGACATCCTCGAGCAGGTGCGCAAGATGGACGAGCTGGTCGCTTACCAGCTGTCTCGCGCGGCCACTTCAGGTCGTCGCACCATCGCCTCGGTCGAGCCGATCGCCGGTCATGCGGAAGATCTGGTGCAGAGCCTGGAAAAGGTCTACGCCGCAAAGAACGTGCTGTGCGAGTTCGAGATCGAAGACGGCGTCTCGTTCCCGGGCGAGCAGGGCGATCTGCTGGAACTGATGGGCAACCTGGTCGAGAACGCCTTCAAGTGGGCCTCCCATCGCGTCCTGCTCACCGCGCGTTCCGTGGCGAAGGTGCGCGGACGCGCGGGTCTCGAACTCATTGTCGAAGACGACGGCCCCGGCATTCCGGACGAAAAGATCGAGAAGATCCTGCAACGTGGCGTGCGCGGCGATGAGCGCGTGCAGGGCCACGGTATCGGGCTGTCGATCGTGCAGGACATCGTCAAGGCGTACCAGGGCGAGCTGCACGTCGATCACTCGGAAGAGCTCGGTGGCGCACGTTTCAGCGTGCGTATTCCGCCCGCCTGAGGATCGTCAGTCCGCAGGCGATGGTCCGTAATAGGCATCGAGCAGGCGCGCCACGTCCGGCTCCGCCTCACGCAGCAAGGCGGGCTGCGAGAAATGCATTTCGCTTGTCACCGCGAAATATTCCTCGGGCGCTTCCGCCGCATAGGGATCGATCGCCGTCTTGCGTCGACGACCCACCGCCTTCGAGAGTCGTTCGAAGCCCTGTTGCATGCTCCCGATCCATTCCCTTCGGTTGATGCCCCCCGGTAGAGGCGGCACGCCATTGGCGGGGCCGGCGAGCATGTCCAGCTTGTGCGCCATTTCGTGGATCACCACGTTGACGCCATCCCACGGGGCTTCGAGATCCAGCGCCACGTCGGCCAGCGAAAGGATCATCGGGCCGCGCTCCCACGCTTCGCCGATCAGGGTGTCGTCGCTCTCGGTGATCACGCCGGTGGGTGCGTCATGGTGACTGCGACGGACGTTGAATTCGCCGGGGTAGACCAGGACATTGGTCCAGCCTTTGAAGACCTTCGGGCCGTGCGGCAGGGCAGGGAGACTGGCCTGCATGGCGATGGCAAGACGCCAGAAATCATCCAGCGCGGCGTCGCCCAGTGCGTGGAATCGCTTGGTGTGGAGAAAATACGCAGCGAGTTGGCGCAGGTAGTGGGCTCGCGGCGCGTCCAGCGCGTTCGCCAGCGGAACGCGGGTCAGGGCGTGTGCCCAGAGTGTGTCGTCGATGGGCGGGACGGGGGCGCGAAAACGCGCAAGTAACGACTGGAAAACGCTCACACGACGGCCGGCGGATTCTTAGAAGATCGACCCGGGAAGCATGGACTGCCAGGTCGGCCCCGCGCCGTGACCGCTCGAAGAGCCATCATGCATATCGGCGTCGGCCTCGACGGGGGGTGGCATGGGCGCCTGACCCGGGCTGGCCTGCGCGTTATTGACCTGCCTCGCGGTGGTCACGTCGCCGCTGCCGCTGTCGCGGCTGCTCTGGCTGGAACTGGAGCGCGAGGTGGATCCGGCATCGAACGACGACGACACCGACCGGCCCAGCGAAAGCAGGCTGTTGGTCACGCTGACGTCGGAAGCGGCGGCGGTGCCGATGGCACCGACGAGGCACAGACATCCGAAGATGTAGGGTCTGGCGTTCATCGGTATACCCCGTGGGCCCCGGACGTGCCGGGGGACCGACCGATCCTCTCAGATATTTCGAAACGGTGCCAGTGCTGGAGGTGTGTCATCGGGCTCTGCGGCGCCATGCGGGCGAAATCCTCGCGGCTGCCCTAGAATTACCCGATGCCCCGGCTCTCCCTCCCCCCGACACCGGCCGCCTGACGGCCTTACGGCAGCCCATGCTCGCACGCGACCTCCTGGAAGCCCTTGCCGGCGGCGATGCCGTGTCCGGCGCCACTCTGGCCCGTCAGGCCGGTGTGACCCGTGCCGCCGTCTGGAAACAGATCGAGACGCTTCGTCTGAAAGGCGTGCCCGTCGAAGCGAAGGTGGGCGGCGGCTACCGGCTTCCGTGGGCGACCGAACTGCTTGACGGTCAGCGCATCCGCACGGCGCTCGAGCCTGCGCTTTCGTCGCACGTGGGCATGCTCGAGGTGCACTGGGATATCGACTCCACGTCCAGCGAGCTGGCGCGGCGTATTCCCACGCTGGACGACCTGGCTTTCGTCATGGCCGAAGCCCAGTCGGCAGGGCGCGGGCGGCGCGGCCGGACCTGGCTCTCGCCGCCGGGCATGAACCTGTACCTGTCGGTGCTGAAGCGTTTCGACTCGGGGTTCGCGTCGTTGTCGGGCCTCTCGCTGGCCGTGGGTGTCATGCTGATCCGCGCGCTGGACGACCTCGGCGTCCGCACGGCCGGGCTCAAGTGGCCCAACGACGTGCTGGCGGGTCAGGCCAAACTGGCCGGCATCCTGGTGGAGCTGTCCGGCGAGTACTCCGGTCCCTGCGCGGCGATCATCGGCGTCGGTCTCAACATCCGGCTCCCGGACACGCTGCACGAGCGTGCGGGACAACCGATCACCGACCTGGCGGAACTCACTGGCGGCCAGCCGCCGGGACGCAATCGCGTCGCCGCGGCGGTCGTGTCCGCGCTTGCGGAGGGGCTGCTCGCGTTCGAGCGACATGGCTTCGCGGCCTTTGCCGACGAATACGCGGCCAACGACCTGTTGCGCGACCAGCCACTTCGCGTCATCGATCCTCGCGGCGAGTACAACGCCACCGGAGAGGGTGTCGACGAGCGCGGTGCCTTGCGTGTGCGTCGTGCCGACGGCCAGTCCGTGACCGTCGATAGTGCGGATGTCTCCGTCCGCAGGAGTGGCGCGTGATTCTTCTGCTCGACCTCGGCAACACGCGACTGAAATTCGCGCTGCTCGATGGCGCCGAATTCAGTCATCGCGGGGCCTTTGGCTGGG
The DNA here is from genome assembly GCF_900167995.1 of Luteibacter sp. 22Crub2.1. NCBI lineage: Bacteria > Pseudomonadati > Pseudomonadota > Gammaproteobacteria > Lysobacterales > Rhodanobacteraceae > Luteibacter > Luteibacter sp. 22Crub2.1. Next base: position 26,676 of record NZ_FUYT01000009.1, on the reverse strand, counting down.
ATGCGGATATCGCGCACGAACTGGCGACGTTGTGGGCGTCCTGGCCGGCGCCGGTTCGTGTCGTCGGTGCGTCGGTAGTGGATCCCGCCCGCGAGACCGCGGTCGCCGTGGCGGCGCAGAAGGCGTTCGGCCTCCCGCCGGTCTGGGTCCGTACGCCCGCGCAAGCCTGCGGCGTCACGAATGCGTATGCCGAACCTCATCGCCTCGGCGTGGATCGCTTCCTTGCCCTGGTCGATGCGCACGCGGCGGGTCGCTCGCCCTGCGTCCTCGCCAGCGTCGGCACGGCTCTGACGCTCGATGCGCTGGATGCCGACGGCAGGCACCTCGGCGGATGGATCGCACCGGGGCCGCTGCTGATGCAGCAATCCGTACTGGGCGCGACCGTGCAGGTACGCCCGGGTGGCGCAGGTGCGGTACGCGACCTTGCCGATAACACCGCCGATGGCCTGGCATCGGGCTGCTGGCAGGCCTGCGCCGCGTTGGTCGACCGCTTTGTCGAGCGTTCGGCACCCCTGCTTGGCGGCCACCCCACGGTGACCCTCGGTGGCGGCGATGCGGCTGTACTGGCGCCATTGCTCGAGCGCGAGGTGCTGCTCGTGCCCGATACCGTCCTTCGGGGTCTGGCCGTCTGGGCCAAAGCACACACCGAAACCGCCAAGATCGCCTAGAATCCGGACGCCGCCGGTTCTTACAGGGGAACGCGAGCAGGCCCCACCGTAAGCCCAAGGCCACCATGCTGCTGCGTTTGTTCTTCGTCTTGCTGATCGCCCTCAATATCGCGGTAGCCGCGTGGCTGCTGCTGGGCGATACCGGTAAGCACGCGGTGGATCCCACTGACAGCGGCGTGCCCCGACTGAAATTGCTGGCCGAAGTGCCCGCAGGCGCGAGTACGGCGCCCGCGGCCGCTGCCGGGCGCCCGGTTGCGGCCGGCACGACCACGTCCAGCATGGCGGCACCGGCACCGGCACCGGCACCGGCACCGGCACCGGCACCGGCCCCGGCAGCAGCGCCAACGCCACCCGCGACGTCTGCAAAGAGCACGCCGGGTAGTTCTTCGCCCGTGACGCCGGTCTCCGGCAGCTCGGCGACAGCGGCGCTGGCTGCCGCCGCGGCGAAACCGGCACCCACGGCGCCCCGGGCTGCGGTGGATACCGCGCCGACACAGCCCGACGCGCCGACCAGTCCCCGCCGCAGCTACAAATGCCTGGCCATCGGTCCCTTCGCCAATCAGGTCGACCTGCGCACCGCGCGTACGGCCATCGCACCGCGCACGGTCCGCAGCCGTCAGCGCCAGGAGACGACCAGCGAATCCCGCGGCTGGCGCGTGTTCCTTCCTTCGCAGTCGACACGCGAACTGGCGCTGGCCCAGGCCCGTCGGCTCGAAGCGAAGGGCATCAAGGATTATTTCGTCGTGACGGCCCAGGGGGAGTTGCAGAACTCGGTTGCGCTGGGCCTTTTTCATGATCCCGCCAACGCCCGCAAGCGCCGCGACGAAGTCGTTGCCGCCGGGTTCCCCGCACGGATGAGTGAGCGTACGGAGACGACGCCGGTCTGGTGGCTGGATGTGGTTGTCCCGGATGACGGTGGCGCCGACCTTCGCCGCAACCTGCGCAATCCGGCGGTGAGTGCTCGACCAACGGGCTGCTTCTGATAAACTTCGCGACTTCGCCGGCATAGCTCAGTTGGTAGAGCAACCGCCTTGTAAGCGGTAGGTCCCCAGTTCGAATCCGGGTGTCGGCACCATCGGATGATCAACCATCCGTCGAGCGCGTCAGTGTTTCCCACCTCGTCATGTCGTCCGCCATCGCCTTGAGCTTGTCGCGGACCAGAGCCAATGCATCGCTGCCGAGCAGGAGATGCGCTGGCGGAGCGGGCAACTCGACAAGCGCGAGCATCGCCTTCGCCGCCTTTGCCGGATCGCCGAGCTGCTTGCCGCTTTTCTCCTGGCGTGCCTGCCTGATCGGATCGAACGTCGCGTCGTAGTCCGGAATGCTGCGCGGTGAACGCTGCATCGACCGGCCCGCCCAGTCGGTACGGAAGCTGCCGGGTGCCACGGCGGTGACATGGACGCCGAACGGACTCAGTTCTTTGCCCAGCACCTCACTGATGCCTTCCAGAGCGAACTTGCTGCCGCAGTAGTAGGCGATGCCCGGCATCGTGATGAAGCCGCCCATCGAGGTGATGTTCACGATGTGGCCGCGGCGGCGTTCGCGAAACCGTGGCACGAAGGCCTGCATGACCGCCACGGCACCGAACACGTTGACCTCGAACTGTCGGCGCATCTCTTCGAGCGGCGATTCTTCGAAGATCCCTTCGTGCCCGTAACCGGCGTTGTTGACGAGCACATCGACCGGTCCGAAGCGCGCTTCCGCGTCGGACACGGCGGCAGGAATCGCATCGATATCGGTGACGTCGAGAAGCATGCCGTGGGCGCGCGTCTCGTCGAGCCCTTCGAACGCACGGCGCGCCTCGTCGTTGCGCACGGTGCCGATCACGCGATGGCCGGCAGCGAGGGCCTCGCGGGCGAGGGCCTCGCCGAAACCGCTGCTGACGCCCGTGATGAAAAAGGTCTTGCTGGACATGGATGCTCTCCTGGTCAGGTAGGGGAGCCATGCTAGGCTCCGCACCCCTTGCCTCCCATGGCCTGGGGTGTGGCATGCTTGCCTGATCCTATGAGTGACGATTGCCGGGACAGGCGATAAGGCGGACCATGTCGGCATGGATTTCCACCTCCGACGCCGCATGATCGACCTGCTTCGCGAGCTCGCACCCGCGGAGGGTTACACCCTGACGCCGCTGGCCGACGTGCGGCTCCTGCGGTCCGACCGGCCGCTGAGTCGTACGCCTGTGCTCTACGAACCCGGCATCGTCGTGGTGGTGCAGGGGCGCAAGCGGGGGCTGCTGGGTGATGAGGTCTTCGTCTACGACGCCGAGCATTACCTGGTGGTTTCGGTGCCCGTGCCCTTCACGATGGAGACCGATGCGTCCGCCGAAGAACCGTTGCTGGCGATCTACTTTCGTCTCGATCACGGGATGGCGGCCGACCTGTGCATGCGGATCGACGAACGACAGGGATCGTCCACCGCGTCTCCGCGAGGGCTGTACGCCTCGCCGATGGAGGATGCGCTCGCGGTATCCGTGCTTCGCCTGCTCGAAGCGTTGGCCAGGCCACCGGAAGCTGACGTTCTGGGCCCGGCGCTCGTGCGCGAAATCTACTACCGGATACTGTCCGGTGCGCAGGGCGGGTCGCTGCGCGCCGCGCTGGCACAGCAAGGCAAGTTCGGCATGGTGGCGCGAGCGATACGGATGATCCACAGCCGCTACCGCGATGCGCTGAGCGTCGACGAACTGGCCGATGAAGCGGCCATGAGCGCGCCGACGTTTCATGTCCACTTCCGCGCGATGACCGGGACGTCGCCCATGCGCTACGTCCAGTCCACACGGCTGCATCAGGCACGTCTGCTCATGCTTCGCGAGCACGCGACAGCAGCGGCGGCGGCAACGGCGGTAGGTTATGAAAGCGCGTCGCAGTTCAGTCGCGAGTTCAAGCGCCTGTTCGGCAGGCCACCGGTCGAAGAGGTCGAGCGCATGAAGCGGAACTTCGCGCTGCCCGCGGCTATGACGCCGTCGCCCTACGTCTCATCGCACTGACCGGAGGCCTGTCGGTCTTCACATGCCCTGACGCGCTGCAACGTGGGTGTTTTAAAGGCCCGTGTAAACTTGCCGGATGCTGAGTACATCCCGATGAGTCCCACCACCCGTTCGGTTGCCCTCGTGGGCGCCCCCACCGATATCGGCGCCGGCCACCGCGGCAGCTCCATGGGCCCCGAGGCCCTGCGCGTCGCCCGTCTGGCCGAGCGCCTGGCCAGGCGCGGCATGCATGTGGTCGATCGCGGCAACCTGGTCGGCCCCCTGAATCCGTGGGAGCCCCCGGTGGACGGTTATCGCCACCTCGACGCCGTCGTGGCCTGGAACACCGCGGTACACGACGCGATCCATGCCGCGCTCACCGAGGGGCACCTGCCGATCATGCTCGGCGGTGACCATTGCCTGGCGATCGGCTCGATTTCGGCCGTGGCGCGTCACTGCCGTGACACGGGCAAGAAGCTTCGCGTGCTCTGGCTCGACGCCCACGCGGACTTCAATACCAGCCAGATCACCCCGTCCGGCAACATCCACGGCATGCCCGTGGCCTGCCTGTGCGGCTACGGCCCAGACGTCCTGACCCATATCGGCGGCACGGTGCCGGCCACCTCGCCGGACGTCTTCCGCCAGATCGGCATCCGCTCCGTGGACGAGGGCGAAAAGCGTTTCGTCCACGAGGTGGGCATCGACATCTACGATATGCGTTACATCGACGAGATCGGTATCAAGGCGGCGATGGAAGAGGCTCTGGCCGGCGTCGACGAGGACACCCATCTGCACGTGAGCTTCGACGTCGACTTCCTCGATCCGTCGATCGCCCCCGGGGTAGGCACGACGGTGCGCGGAGGACCCAACTACCGCGAAGCCCAGCTGGTGATGGAGATGATCGCCGACACCGGCCGGGTAGGCTCTCTGGACATCGTCGAACTGAATCCGGCCTTCGACAAGCGCAACCAGACCGCCAAGCTGGCGGTGGACCTGGTGGAATCGCTGTTCGGTAAATCCACCCTGATGCGCTGATCGCGGCGACGCGTCGCAGGCCCGGGTCGCCCCCGGGCCGCCTCGCGGGCTACACTCGGACGGTTATCGTCCGTAGCCCATCAGGTTCCCATGCATACCCGCGTCCTCACCGGCATCACCACCACTGGCACGCCGCATCTCGGCAACTTCGTCGGTGCGATCCGCCCGGCCGTTCTGGCTAGCAAGGATCCGAACGTCGATGCGTTCTACTTCATGGCCGACTATCACGCTCTGATAAAGAGCGACGACGCCGACCGCGTCGAGGCGTCCCGTCTGAAGATCGCCGCGTCGTTCCTGGCCGCGGGTCTGGATCCGGATGTCGCCACGTTCTACCGGCAGTCCGATATTCCTGAGGTTCCGGAGCTGATGTGGCTGCTGACCTGCGTGACGAGCAAGGGTCTGCTCAACCGTGCGCATGCCTATAAGGCCGCCGTGGACCGCAACATCGAGCAGCAGGAAGACGCGGACGCCGGCGTTACGGCGGGTCTCTACATGTACCCCGTGCTGATGGCGGCGGACATCCTCGCGTTCAACGCGAACAAGGTGCCGGTCGGCCGCGATCAGATCCAGCACATCGAAATGGCGCGCGACATCGCGCAGCGCTTCAACCATACCTACGGGCGCGAGTTTTTCGTGATGCCCGAGGCGCACATCGAAGAGCAGGTGGCGACCCTGCCGGGCCTCGATGGTCGCAAGATGTCCAAGAGCTACGACAACACGATTCCGCTGTTCGAGGGCGGCACGAAGGGCATGCGCGAGGCGATCATGAAAATCGTCACCGATTCGCGTGCGCCGGGTGAGCCGAAGGACAGCGCCAACTCCGCACTGTTCACCATCTTCAAGGCGTTCGCCACACCGGCGGAGACGCAGGCCTTCGAAGAAGCCCTGCACGGCGGTATCGGCTGGGGTGAGGCCAAGACGGTGCTGTTCGAGCGCGTCGAGGCCGACGTCGCGCCGATGCGCGCACGTTACGAAGACCTGATGGCCCGACCCGACGACATGGAGGACATCCTTCTTGCCGGTGCGGCCAAGGCACGCGCCATCGCCGGTCCGCTGGTGGAAACGCTGCGCGAGGCCGTCGGCCTGCGTAACGCGCGTCATCGTCGGAAGGTGGCTGACGAGCCCACCGCTGCGGCTGCGCCGGCCACCGCGCCGAAAGCGAAGCCGCCGCGTTTCGCCAGCTTCCGGGAGGATGACGGCAGCTTCCGTTTCCGCCTGTTCGGCGCGGACGGCGAAGAGCTGTTGTTGTCACGGTCCTTCGCCGATCCCAAAGCCGCGGGGACGCTGCGCCAGACGCTCGCTACGCTGGGTGGCGCTCAGGCCGCGCTCGAGTCGCAGGGCGACCGTATCGTTCTGCTGGTCGACGGCGCGGTCGTCGCCGAAGGTCAGTCGTATCCGGACGAGGCGGCTCGCGCCGCTCTGGTCCTTCGCCTGCGTACGGCACTCGACGTGCTTGCCGCCGTGACGGCGGACGAAGCGGCGGCTAAAGCCGCGAACAAGGCGGCGGGCTGAGGCATGGTCCGTCCCGGCGACATCGGGCAAGGCGCCTGACGCATGCGCTATCTCGCGCTCATGCTGCTGGCGCCCTGGCTGATCGTCCTGGGCTGGGCGTACTGGCGCTATCCGAAGTCGCTGCTGACCAACGGCACGCGGCGCAGCTTCGATGTGCTGGCGTTGCTAGCCGCCGTGACCGCGGCGATCCAGTCGGCGTTGATCGCCTTCGACGCGGTGCAATTGCCCGCGGCCGATCAGTTCGGTCCGAAGAGCGGCGCCATCTGGCAGCAGGTGGTGCCGGCGCTCTGGGCGTACGGAGCGTTCGTCGCCGTGCTGGTCGTGGCGCTCATCGTGCGGCAGCTGGTATGGCGGCGGCGCTGAGGCGCTCGCTGCCATGCGTCCCTCTCACGCCCCACGTACCTGCGCCGTCAGGCCTTTGAGAAAATTCCGCAGGAACTGATCGCCGCACAGACGAAAATTGCTGTGCTTCGGCTGGCGGAACAGCGCATTGATCTCGCCGCGCGACACGCGGAAACCCACGTTCGCCATCAGCGCCAGAATGTCGTCCTCCTTCAGTTCGAAGGCGACGCGCAGCTTCTTCAGCACGAGGTTGTTGTTGATGCGCGCCTCGACCGGGCGGGGAGGCTGGCTCTCGTCGCGGCCGCGGCGATGAATGATCAGGCCGTCGAGAAAGTGCGCCAGCGCGATGTCCGGCATTTCGACGAAGTCGGGCTCGTCTTCCTTGCGCAGCCAGGGAGCGACCTGTTCGCGGGTGGCATCGAAGCCGGTGAGCTTGAGGATCTCGACCACATGGACCTCGCCGAGGTCGAGCATGTAGCGGATGCTGCGGAGGGTGTCGTTATTGAGCATCGGCCTAGGGTACACCGGCGGATCTGCCGCAGGAACCGAAGCGGATCCACGCACCGTGTCGATGCGTGGATCCGCGGCCGGTCAGAACGCCTTCTCGATGCCCAGCAGGATCGACTGGTTGGCATGCGTGCCCGAGTCGAACAACGCCTGGTATTCCGCGCGCAGCGTCAGCCCGCTGTCGAACTGTGCCTGGACGCCGAGGCCCAGCAACGTGTGGTTGCGTGCGGTATCGCCGACGTTGGCCCGGTAAAGCGGCCCGGCCAGCAGGTCCGCGTAGGACATCTTCGCGTTGCTGGCGCCCTGGAAGTCACGCTGATACTCCACGCGCACACGCGGTACCAGCGTCCCGAAATCGCGTTTCAGGCGGAACTCCGCACGCAGGCCGAGGGCGCCCGTGGAGGTGCGCACCGTCTGTCCGCGGTAATCGAGGGCATAGGTGGCATCACCACGCTCCGTGTAGCCGTCGAGCTGCGCGCGTGCCACGTCCAGTCGCCCGTAGGGCGTCAGTCGCGTGGTGCCATCGTCGTGCTCGTAGCCGAAGGCCACTGAGGCGAAGGCCTGCCTGCCGTTGCGGCTGCCGGTAACGCGGCCGCCATCCGCCGTGACATAGCGCCGCGCATCGAAGTCCAGCCACTGGTAACCCAAGAGGGTATCGACATACGTGCTGTCGCTCGGCCGAAGGCTCGCGTACAGCGCCATGTTGTAAGCCGTGGTGGTGCTGCGGCTGCCCATCTTGCCGATGTCGCTGGCGTCGTGGCCGTAACCCACGCCGAGCCCCAGGGTGAGCGCGTTGGAGAGGCGTTTGTCCGCTCCCACGCTGACACCCGAGGTGGTGAAGTCGACACCGTTGCTCGCCGCGCCGCGGTCGGTCGCGCCGAAGTTCACGGCACCGCCGGTCCAGAACGACACGTCGTCCGGCGACGCCTGCCCACCGCTCTGGGTCGGCGCCGGGCGCGCGTCGGATTGCAGGAAGGCGGGCGCGTCGGGATCGTTCATGGACTCGGCCACACCCTTGCCCGGACGCTCGCTTTGCACGGCATTTCGTCCGCCGCCGGAGCTGAAGCTCAGACCGTTGCTGAAGCGCGACGACGCGGCGCCGTGCAGCGATTCCAGGCGCTGCTGGAAGTTGCTGATCTGGCCGGTCGCCATGCGACGCGTCGCGTCCACCTGCGCACCGAGGATGCCGGTGACTTCCGGATCGCGTGACGGATCCGGCCGCGCGGTCACCGTGATCGTCACCGTGGCCGGCTGCGAGACGGCATACGCGTTGGACAGCGTGTAGACGAGCTGCGCCTGCCCGGAGAACGCCGCGGCGGCGGTGAAGTCCAGACGATAGCCTGCGGCGGTCTTCACGATCGTGGCCGTGCCCGACTGCGCGGGCGAGAGCGACACCACCGCGGCGTCGGTGAACGGGCCACCTCGCGCGGTGCCGGTCAGGTCCACCTGCACGGACTGGCCGGCACCGACCGTGGCGGTCAGCGCCACCGCCACCGGTCGCGGCTGCACCGTCACGGTGACCGTAGCGGGCTGCGAGACGCCGAACACGTTGGTGAGCGTATAGGTAAAACGCTGCGTACCGCTGGCATCCGCCGGGGCAGTATAGGAGATCGTGGTGCCGTTCACCGTGGCCGTTCCCGCCGCCGGTGGCGTGACGAGGGTCACCGCGGTGAACGGACCGCCGCTGGCGCCCTGTGTCGCTTTGACGTTGATCGCCTGACCGGCGACACCCGTCACCGCCTGGTCGGGCACCACGGGTAGCGCACCCGCTTGCACGTTGACCGTCACCGTCGCGGCATGGGAGCGACCGCCCGGACCGATGGCCGTGTAGGTGAAGGTGTCGGTACCGAAGAAGTCGGTCGCCGGTGTGTAGCGCACCGACGTGCCGTCGGCCACGGCGGTGCCGTGAGTCGGCGCCGCGGCAACGGCCACCGACGTGATCACGCCGGTATCGTTCGCCGTCACCGGAATCGTCACCGCCTGGTTGGCCGCCGTGCTGGCCGTATCGGCGACGGCCACGGGCACCGCATCGCCGATGGTGACCGAGTACGCCTGCGTGCCGGCCATGCCATGCGCATCCGCCGCACGCACGGTGAAGCTCACCGCGCCACTGCGCGTCGGCGTACCGGACAGCGCGCCCGCCGGTGAAAGCGTGATGCCCTCGGGCAGCGCGCCCGTGCTCACCGCGAAGGTGTAGGGCGCGGCACCTCCGCTGGCGCTGAGCGAACCGCTATAGGCGGTGCCCACGACACCGCCCGGCAGCGTGGCCGGACTGACGACCACGGTGACGGCCGCGATGGTCAGCGTGTAGTTCCGGCTGAGTATCGCTGGCGTCAGGCTGCCGTCGGTCACCGTCACGGTGAAGGGGAAGCTGCCGGTCACGGTCGGCGTACCGGACAGCACACCGGACGCCGGATCGAAACTCATGCCCGCCGGCAGCGCACCGGTGAGTGACAGGGTGCGCGGTGCCGAGCCGCCGCTGCTGGTAAATGTGATGCTGTTGCTGACGCCGTAGGTGGCCGTCAGCGCCGGACTGGCGGGCGTCAGCACGAGAGGGTCCGCATCGACGGCCAGCGTCATGTTGACTGTCGCCGTAAACGGGCTGCCCGCACCCGTGCTGCTGTCGGTGACGTGGATAGCGACCGGGAAGTTGCCCGCCTGCGTCGGCGTCCCGCTGAGGGTGCCGTTGTCCGCCAGCGAAAGCCCGGTCGGCAGGTTGCCGGTCACCGTGTAGTGGTAAGGCGCGGTACCGCCCGTCGTCGAGTACGACGCGGTGTAGGCCTGGCCGACGTGCCCCGTGGGCTGGCTGGTCGGGGTAAGCACCAGCGTCGGTCCGCCGGCCGTCACGGTATAGGCGCGCGCGCCATCGAAGCCGTTGCCGTCGGTGGCCGTGACGGTGAAGTTGAACGTACCCGCAGCGGTTGGCGTGCCGCTGAGTACACCGGCCGCGCTCAGGCTCAGCCCGGAGGGCGTGGCACCGGCCGTGACGGCGAACGTGTAGGGTGCCGTGCCACCCGAAGCGGTCACGGTCTGCGAGTAGGCCGCGCCGACGGTCGGGTTGGGCAACGTGGCCGGTGCGACGACTACGGAGGGCGCACCCACCGTGAGCGAATACGCACGCGAGCCGCTGAACGGTGCACCGGCCCCGCTGGAACTGTCGGTGGCGCTGACCGTGAAGTTGAACGTGCCGGCCACCGTGGACGTGCCTGACAGCACGCCGGTCGATGAAAGGGTGATACCGCTGGGCAGGGAGCCGCCCGTGACAGCGAACGCATAGGGCGCGGTTCCGCCACTGGCGGTGACCGTGCTGGAGTAAGCCTGGCCGGCCACAGCGTTGGGCAGGTTGGCTGGGGCGATCGCGATGGTCGGCGCCGCCACCGTGATGGTGTAGGCGCGGCTGCCGGTGAAGCCGCCGTTGTCGGTGGCCGTGACCGTGAAATTGAAGGTGCCCGCCGCCGTCGGTGTGCCGCTGAGAGCGCCGCCGCCGGCGAGGGTCATGCCGGCCGGCAGGGCTCCCGCGGTTATCGCGAAGGTATAGGGCGCGGTGCCGCCCGAAGCGCTGATAGTTTGCGAATAGGCCACACCGACCGTCGGGTTCGGCAAGGTGACCGGAGCGACCGTGATCGTGGGTGCGCTGACGGTGACCGCATAGGTCCGCGTCGTGCTGAAAGGCGCGCCGCTGCCCGTGGAGCTGTCCGTGCTGCTCACGGTGAAGCTGTAGTTGCCGGGCGTCGTCGCGTTGCCGGACACGTTGCCGGTACTGGAGACGCTGATGCCGGGCGGCAGCGTGCCGCCGCTGATCGAATAGGTATACGGCGCGGTACCGCCGGACGTGCCGAGCGTCTGGCTGTAGGCCGTCCCGATCACGGGGTTAGGCAGTGTCGCCGGCGTAATCGCCAGGGTCGGGGCGGACACGTTGAGAGCGATGGCACGCGACGCGGTGCGGTTGCCGCTGTCGGTCACCGTGAACACTGGGTTGAAGCTGCCGGCCTGGGTCGGCGTGCCAGTGACTACGCCTGCCGAGGAAAGGGTGAGGCCGTTGGGCAGGCTACCGCCGGTCAGGCTCCAGGTGTACGGCGTCGAGCCGCCCGACGCGGCCAGCGACTGGTTGTACCCGGTGCCTACCGTCGCGTCGGGCAGGGTGGTCGTCGTGACGGACGGGCTGGTCTGCTGCACCGTGACGGTGAAGGGGATCACCGAATTATCGTCACTGTCGATAACGGAGAAGCTGTCGGTGGTCGAACCGTCTCCATTGTTCGTGTAGAAAACCTGGCTGGTCGAGTTGTTGTTGTCACTGTTCTGGTTGAGACCGTGTTGTGGCGGACTCTGGTAACCACCGATGCCTGTCGCCGAGCAACTGGTCAGGTCGGTTTTGACAGAGCCGCCTGAAGCGACGGTAATCGATTGCGGCGGACAACCGATAGCGTGCGCGAGTCCACTCAGAACGAGCAGGCACACACCGAACAGCCACGAAGTCGCGCGCAAACGCGTACGAGCCGGCGCGACCGCAGGACGGCCGCCGAAGAATAACGATGTCATGTGAACCCCTGAATCCCGCTGAAGCAGTCGCCTGCGAGCGCATTATGCGCAGCCGTTCGACGCCACCAGTGTGTCTAATCGGCAACGTTGACGTGAACTTGAATCCAACCACTTGTTTGCACTCTTTCCATGGACCACAGTCCATGGACGCAGCCGTCGGCTGACGCGGTAGAACGCAGGGGATATCGGATGAGTAACTATTTCGTCGGGCAGATCATGCTCGCGGGGTTCAGCTTCGCGCCCAGGGGTTTCGCGGCATGCAACGGCCAGTTGATGCCAGTGCAGCAGAACCAGGCGTTGTTCTCGCTGCTTGGCGTGCACTACGGCGGCGACGGCCGCACCACGTTCGGGCTGCCCGACCTGCGCAGTCGTACACCGGTGGGTTCGGGACCTTCGGTCGATCCAAACTGGCAACCGCCGGCGTATGCCGTCGGCTCGACGGCGGGTCTCGAGACCGTGACCTTGCTGCAGAGCCAGATGCCTGCACACACGCATCCCCTGAATGCCACCACACTGGCCGGCACCGTAAAGCTGCCCACCAATGCGCTCTACGGTGGCTCGGGTGCGGAGAATTTTTATGCCACGCCGGGCCATCCGACGCCGCTGGCGGCTTCGACGATCGGTATGGCCGGCGGCGGTCAGCCGCATCCCAACCTGCAGCCTCTTAGCGCGCTCGGTTTCAACATCGCCATGACCGGCATCTTCCCGTCACGCAGCTGACGCCGAACCAGGAGATCGACCATGTCAGAGTGCTACATCGGCGAGATACGCATGTTCGGATTCAGTCGCGTGCCGGATGGGTGGCTCGCCTGCGACGGCAGCCTGGTCCCGATCAGTGACTACGAGACGCTGTACGTCCTTCTGGGCACCACCTACGGCGGCGACGGGGTCAACACGTTCGGCGTGCCTGATATGCGCGGCCGGATCCCGGTCGGGCAAGGGCAGGGGCCCGGGCTCTCCAGCTACGTGCCAGGGCAGAAAGTCGGCACCGAAACGGTGACACTATCCACGCCTCAGTTGCCCATGCACAACCATACGTGCGTGGCGACCACCGACGCGGGTACCAGCGCCACGCCCGGCTCGGGTGCCGTACTCGGCGGCATCGCGCCCGACACGATGTACACCCCGGACAGTACGGGCCTGACCAGCTACGCGCTGGCGGTGTCCGCCGTCGGCAATCAGGGGGGCTCGCAGCCGCACAACAATCTCATGCCGACCCTGAGCGTGCCGTTCTGCATCGCGTACACCGGCATCTATCCCACTCCTTCCTGATCCCTCGCAGGCGACTACGACATGACCGAACCTTACTTCGGCGAAATACAGGTTTTCGCCTTCGACTTCGCCCCGGTCGACTGGGCATTCTGTAACGGTGCGACGTTGCCGGTGACGCAGTACACGGCGCTGTATTCCTTGCTGGGGATCACTTACGGCGGCAACGGTTCCTCGACCTTCATGTTGCCCAACCTCACCTCGCGTGCGCCCGGGGGCATCGGTGCCGGGCCAGGGCTGACGCCGCGGTCGGCGGGCAATGCGTACGGTGAATTCCAACATGCGCTGACCATGACGGAGATGCCATCGCACGGACACGCTGCGACGATTTATGCACAACGCGATCAGACCAAACGAACCTCGGTTCCCTCCGCAGGCAGCGCGCTGGTTACTCCCAGCACGACATCGCCTTTCCTCCCGGGCGCCGTGCCGTCCACGTCGATGTCTCCGCTGGCGATACAGCCGGCCGGTTCCGGGCTGCCGCACGAAAACCGACAGCCGTCCCTTGCGCTGAATTTTTGCATCGCGCTGCAGGGCGTCTATCCGAACTTCAACTGATGCGCCTGCCGGGCTTTCCCGTCGCGGGTCATGCCGATGACAAGCTGGCGGAGTCAGTGGCGGTCGCCGGCCTACGACTGAAGGATTGCGACGAGCGCGACCTTCCTTTCCTGCGCGTGCTGTATCGGCAGACGCGCGACGACGAGCTGGCAGGCACCGGCTGGGCGGAAGCGGAACGCATGGCTTTTTCCGACCAGCAGTTCGGCATGCAGCACATTCACTTCATCAGTCACTTCCCCCGCGCACGTTTCTTCGTGCTTCAACGTGAGGGTCGTGACATCGGTCGCTACTACCTCGACGTGACCGGGGAGGCGTGGCACGTGGTCGACATCGCACTCGTGTCGGACGCGCGCGGGCAGGGTATCGGCACGGCGCTCTTGCGGGCGACGCGTGCTCTCGCTCCCGCCGTCACGCTGAGCGTGGCCGTGAACAATCCCGCCGCCATGCGGCTCTACGAGCGTCTGGGATTCGTCGATGAAGGCGCGGCCGGCGGCATGCACCGGCGCATGCGCGCTAGTTGAAGACGGCCTGGTAGACGAAGCCGTCGCGATCGCGCGCGACGGGCACGAGGAAGATACCGAATTCGCCCAGTTGCGGATGGCGCATCGTGTAGGTGCGCTGGGCGAAAAGAATGGCCGCCGTGTTGTGGAACAGCAGCGAGAACGCCTGGCGGAACGAGGACGCCGAAGCCAGCGGTTGCACCTGCATCAGCACGAACGGCGCGTTGCCGTCCCCGGTGTCGACGTCGGCCTCGAAGGTCTCGTTCACATGGCCGGCGAAGTGGTGCATCTCGAAGAACTGCATGGGTGCCCTCCCGGTGACCTGCAAGGCAGGTCGGTTGCGATGGGGGGAGCATCGCGCACATGGTGCGTTCCTACAAACTGCAAGCATCGCGCGCGGGGCGCGCTCCTACACCATCGTGTAGGAGCGCGCCCCGCGCGCGAATGGACCCACAGGATCGCTGCGACTTACTGCGGCAGGCCCAGATCGTCGATCATCGCCTTGAGGAAGCGCGCCGCTTCGCCGCCGGTGGCCGCGCGGTGGTCAAAGGTCAGCGAGAGCGGCATGCGGCGATGCACTTCGATACCGCCCATCACGGCGACCACATCGTGGCTCAGCTTGCCCGCACCGATGATCGCAACGGTCGGCGGCACCACCACCGGCGTAGCGTAACGACCGGCAAACATGCCGAAATTGGACAGGCTGATGGTGTAGCCGGAGAGTTCCGATGCCGGGATGCTGCGATCCTCGACCGACGAACGCAGTCGCTTGATCGCGGCGCGGACACCGGCACCGTCGAGCACGTCGGCGTTACGCAGCGCGGGCACGAACAGGCCGTCTTCGGTGTCCACAGCGATGCCGATGTCCACGTGCGGATGCAGCGTGCGGGTCAGGTCCTTGCCGTTGAACCAGGCGTTGAGCGCCGGCACGGCCTTGCAGGCCACGACGATGGCGCGGATCAGACGCGCGGTGATGTCCTGCTTGCCGATCCAGGCATGCAGATCGGCATCGTCGACGATCGTGGTCGGGACGACCTGGGCATGCGCATCGGCCATGACGCGTGCCATGTTGCGGCGGACACCCTTGAGCTGTTCCGGCTGGCCCATCGCGTCCTTGCCCGGAGGCGCCGTGCGCACGGCCTTGCCGGCGAGCGACACCGGCGTACGCGAGGGGGCGGGACCCGGCTCGGGCAACGAGGGTGCCAGGTGCTGGGCCGAGGCGGGGCGCGCGGGTGCGGCAGGCTGCGAGCCGGATGCGCCGAGCGCGGCGCCTCCGTTGGCGGCGGCGTTCTTCACGTCGGCCATGGTGATCACGCCACCGGCGCCCGTGGGCGACACGCGGGTGAGGTCGATCTTCATCTTCTTCGCCAGCGCGCGCACGGCCGGTACGGCCTTGACGCCACCGGCGCTGGAGACCTGCTCGGTGTGCACGGCGTTGCCGCTGACCATGGCGCCGACGACGGTGCCTTCGTCTTCGCGCTGTGCCGGGGCCTTGCCATCGGATTCGATCTCGCCACCGTCGTCGGAGGCGACGACCTTGGACGCGTCATCCGGTGCCGGGCTGCCGACGCTCTTCTTCGGGCCGTGGTGGTGACCCGTGGATTCGGCTTCGGCACGCTGGCGGGCGTTCGGATCGATTTCGAAGTCGGCCAGCGACGCGCCGGTTTCGATGATGTCACCCACGCCGCCGTGCAGCTTCTTCACGGTGCCGGAGAAGGGCGACGGCACGTCGACGACGGCCTTCGCGGTTTCCATCGACACCAGCGGGGCGTCGAGCTTGATGGTGTCGCCTTCCTTGACGTGCCACTCGACGACGGTCGCGTCGGGCAGGCCTTCGCCGAGGTCCGGCAGGTAAAAGGTCTTGATGTCGGCCATGTCTATCGTTTCCTCAGGAGGCGGCGAGCGTGCGCTGGGCGGCTTCGACGATGCGTTCGACGCTGGGCAGGTACTTCATTTCCAGGCGGAACAGCGGGATGTGGGTATCGAAGCCGGTGACGCGCTCGACCGGCGCGAGCAGGCTGTACAGGCATTCCTCGGACAGGCGGGCGGCGATTTCCGCGCCGAAACCGGCCGTCTTCGGCGCCTCGTGCACGATCACGCAGCGGCCGGTCCTGCCGACCGACTCGGCGATCGTGTCGAAGTCCAGCGGGGTCAGCGTGGCGACGTCGATGACTTCGGCGCTGATGCCCTGCTGGGCGAGTTCGTCGGCGGCCTCGAGGCATTCCTTGACCTGCGCGCCCCAGGTGACCAGCGTGACGTCGGTGCCGTCGCGCAGCACGAAGCACACGTCGAGCGGCAGCGCTTCGCCGTCATCGGGCACTTCTTCCTTGTACTGGCGATAGATGCGCTTGGGCTCGAAGAAGATCACCGGATCCGGATCGCGGATGGCGGCGAGCAGCAGGCCGTAGGCACGCGCCGGGGACGACGGCATGACCACGCGCAGGCCCGGGATGTTGGTGAACAGGTGCTCGTTGGCCTCGGAGTGATGCTCCGGCGCACGAATGCCGCCGCCCCAGGGGGCGCGCCACACGGCCGGCACGGTCATGCGACCGCGGGTGCGGTTGCGCATGCGCGCGGCGTGGCAGGCGATGTGCTCCATCATCGGGTAGATGAAGCCTTCGAACTGCGCCTCGGCGACCGGCTTCATGCCCTGCACGGCCAGGCCGATGGTCAGGCCGGCGATGGTGCCTTCGTCCAGCGGCGTGTCGATGACGCGCTCTTCGCCGAACTGTTCCTGCAGGCCCTGGGTGGCGCGGAACACGCCGCCGTTGACGCCGACGTCCTCACCGAGCACCACGACGCTTTCGTCGTTGCGCATTTCGTAGGCGAGCGCCTGGGTCACTGCTTCGATCAGAGTGATTTGTGCCATGGGAAGAGATCCTTACGACTTGCGATCGAGGGAAGCGACGTAGTCACGCTGCGCTTCGAGGTCGGCCGGGACTTCGGCGTACAGGTAGTCGAACATCGCCGTGGCCGGCTGGTTCTTCGTCTCCAGGTACGCGTTGACCTCGTTGTCCATCCAGTCATCGCACTCGGCCTTCCAGGCCTCTTCCTTCGCGTCGTCCCACTTGCCCTTGGCTTCGAGCCACTTGCGCAGGCGCGGCACGGGGTCGCGCTCCCAGGCGTCCTTCACTTCCTGCTCGCCGCGGTAGCGACGGGCGTCGTCGGCGGTGGTGTGGTCGCCGAGGCGGTAGGTCACCGCTTCGATCACGCTGCCACCCTGGCCGGAACGGGCGCGCTCGAGCGCGTCTTCCATCGCCTTGCGTACTGCAATGATGTCGTTGCCGTCCACCTGGATGCAGAACAGGCCGGCCGCGATGCCCTTCTGGGCCAGCGTGCCGGAACCGCTCTGGATGCGGCGCGGGACCGAGATGGCCCACTGGTTGTTCACGATGACGGCGACCAGCGGCAGGTTCTGCGCACCGGTGACGTTGATCGCGCCGTAGAAGTCGCCCTTGGACGAACCGCCGTCACCGATCGTGCAGACCGCCACGCGCGGTTCCTTGCGGATCTTGAAGGCGAGCGCCGAACCGGCGGCGTGCAGGCACTGCGTACCGATGGGCACGCACCAGGCGAAGTCGTGCGCGGGGGCGTCGGCGAAGTCGTTGCCACGCTCGTCGCCACCCCAGTAGGTGTAGACCTCGCGCGGCTTGACGCCGCGATACAGCTGCGCGCCGTATTCGCGGTAGGACACCGCGAGGGAGTCTTCACGTCGCATGGCGCTGCCGATACCGACGTGCGCGGCCTCGTGACCGAGGCACGACGCGTAGGTACCGAGCTTGCCGGTGCGCTGCAGCGCGATCGACTTGGCGTCGAAGACGCGTGTGGAGACCATCAGCTTGTAGAGCTCGACCATATGGTCGAGATCCTTTGCGAATTCAGGGAGTTCCTTACCGGTTTCCTTGCCATCCTGGTCAAGGTACTGCAGGTATTCGATTTCGAACTTGGCGGCGACGGACACGACTCGCTCCCAGGGGAAGGTTAGAAACGACACGCACGAGTGGGGAAGCGGACGGCCCATCCAGCGGGGCACGAGCGGCTTTTCGATCATTGCGAGCCGGACTAGATATCAGGGGTATTATCACCCGGCAAGGCACGGCGCAGCATGAGACCGGCCGTCGCAGCCCCGGAATGGCGGCGTGGCGCGGGTTTCAGGGCTTCCAGACTCCTTTTTGCGAATCGACTCACCCATGACCAATCCTCAGCGCGACCTCGAACCGGGCATCCGTACCGACCTCGACGGGCGCCTCACGTATGGCGACTACCTGCGACTGGACAAGGTGCTGTCCGCGCAGGAGCCCCGCAGCAACCCGCCCCAGCACGACGAGATGCTCTTCATCATCCAGCACCAGACCTCGGAGCTCTGGCTGAAACTGCTGATCCACGAGCTGGACGCGGCGCTGGTGCATCTTCGCGTGGACGACGTCGATCGCGCGTTGAAAATCCTTGCCCGTGTCAAACATATCCAGCACCAGCTCTACGAGCAGTGGGGCGTGCTCGAGACACTAACCCCCACGGAGTATCTGCAGTTCCGCGACGTGCTCGGTCCGTCCTCCGGATTCCAGTCGCTGCAGTACCGCATCGTCGAGTTCGTGCTGGGCAACAAACACGCCGACATGCTGCGCGTGTTCGAGCACGATCCGCTTGCCCACGAGCGCCTCAGGGCTGCTTTCGAGGCACCCGGGCTGTACGACGAATACCTGCGGTTCCTCGCACGCCGCGGGCACGCGGTGCCGTCGAGCGTGCTGCAACGCGATACCAGCCAGCCGTGGCAGCGCGAACCCGCCTTGCTGCCGGTCTTCAAGCGCATCTACGAAAACACCGCCAGCCACTGGCCTGAGTACCATCTCAGTGAGCAACTCGTGGATATCGAGGAATCGTTCCAGCTCTGGCGCTTCCGCCACATGAAAACCGTGGAGCGCATCATCGGCTTCCGCACCGGCACCGGCGGTTCCTCCGGCGTGGCTTTCCTGCGCAAGGCGCTCGAGCAGAGCTTCTTCCCCGAGCTGATCGAAGTACGCACCATCCTGGGCACCTGACATTTGACGTTCCCGCCCGGTCCAGCTAAACACCCTTGATCGATCGACCGATCCATCGCCAAGGGAAGCCATGACACCGACCGCCCCAAGCCAGACACGGCCCGTGCCCGACTATCCGCAGACCCTGGGGCATCCGCGCCCCTTGTGGATGCTGTTCATGACCGAGTTCTGGGAGCGCTTCGCCTTCTACGGCATGCGCTGGGCGCTGACGCTGTACATCGTGGCGGAGTTCTTCAAGGGCGATGCGTCGGGGCAGGGCTACGCCAGCCGCACCTATGGCGCGTACCTCGCGCTGGTCTACGCGTCGGCCATCTTCGGCGGCTGGGTCGCCGACCGCATCCTCGGTTACCAGCGCTCGATCCTCGTCGGCGCCGCCGTGATGGGCGCGGGCCTGTTCATGGTGATGGTGCCGAACCAGCAGGTGTTCCTCGCCGGTCTGGCCACGGTGATCGTCGGCAACGGCCTGTTCAAACCGAACATTTCTTCACTGGTCGGCCAGATCTATCCGCAGGGCGATGACCGCCGCGATCGCGGCTTCACCATCTTCTACATGGGCATCAACATGGGCGGCTTTCTCGCCCCGCTGATCACCGGCTGGATCGCCTCGGTGATGAGCAACACGCCGTTGCAGGACAACTACCGCGCCGTCTTCGCCTCCACCGGCGTCGGCATGGTGATCTGCTTCATCTGGTTCCTCATCGGCAAGAAACAGCTCAAGGGCGTCGGCGTGCCGCCGCCGGAGCGCCACGAGGGCAAGAGCCTTATCGCCGTGATCGTCGGCATCCTCGTCGCCATTCCGCTGGTCTACCTGCTGATGGCCAAGGCGGGTGCGATCTTCATCGCGTGGCTGCTCGGCGTGCTCTTCATCGGCGTGGCCGCGATGCTGGTCGTCGAGGCCGTCCGGCACGACCGCATCCAGATCCACCGCGTCATCGCCATGCTGCTGCTGTTCGCCTTCAACGTGCTGTTCTGGATGTTCTTCGAACAGGCCGGCAGCTCGTTCAACTTCCTCGCGCAGAACATCGTCGATCGTCACATGTTCGGCGGCTGGGAATTTCCCACCGGCTGGTTCCAGTCGGTGAACTCGGCGGCGATCCTGGTCTTTGCGCCCATCGTGGCGCTGGCCTGGGGCTGGTCGGCACGGCACCGCAAGGAACCGTCGATTCCGCGCAAGTTCGGCCTCGGCCTCATGTTCAACGCGCTGGGTTTCCTGGTGCTGATGTACGCGCTGAGCGCGCTCGTCGGCACGGACAACCTGATCCCGTTCTGGCCGCTGGCGCTGTGCTACGTCATGCAGACCATCGGCGAGCTGTGCCTGTCACCGATCGGCCTGTCGATGGTGACCAAGCTGGCGCCGCTGCGCGTGGTCGGCCTGGCGATGGGTGGGTGGTTCCTGTCCACGGCGATCGGCAACAACCTGTCCGGCCTGCTGGCGGGTCATATCAGCGGCGAGACAGGGATGACCGTGGGCTCCGCGCTGAGCGGGTTCACCTTCAGCTTCGAGCTCTTGATCGGGGCAGGCATCGTGTTGTTCGTGATCGCACCGCTGATCAACCGGTTGATGCACGGGGTGAAATGACGCGGCGTCTCGTTTCACAACGCCTCGTGTCACTGTAGGAGCGCGCCTTGCGCGCGATTCGGTAATGCCGCCACCTCGCATCACCCATCGCGCGCGGGGCGCGCTCCTACATAAGCGGTCGCGGTGTGGTTTTACCGCGCCGTATCGAGAAGCTTGTCCAGAATGCTGTTGAGCTGGGCCCTCTCGCCCTCGTCCAGCTTCGCGAGCAAATCCCGCTCATGCGCCCGCGCCATCGGCGCGACCTCGTCATGAATCGCCCATCCGGCCTCGGACAGCTGCAGCACGGACCGGCGCTTGTCCCCGTCATGGGTGCCCCGATCCACGCGCCCCTTCTCGACCAGCCGCGCCACGGCCCGGCTTACGGCGACCTTGTCCATGGCCGTCCGCTCGACCACCTCCCGCGCCGAAATCTCGGGGAACCGGGCCAGAATCGTCATCACGCGCCATTCGGTCATGCTGAGCTGGAACCGGTCCTCGTACTCCGCGGCGATCGACTGGCTCACCGTGTTCGACAGGATCGACAGGCGGTAGGGCAGGAAGTGCTCCAGTTCCAGCGGGGCATGGGCGGGCACGGGTTCAAAGGTCATTGCTGCGCTGGTCCTTGCAAATGGTTACAAGTGAAACTATAAGGTGCGAGTCGACGGCGTAAGCCGTGCCCAAGCCAGGAGTATCGCCCATGAGCGCCCAGCCCAATATCGGTATGGAAGTCACCACCTTCGAAAACCCGCAGGGTGTCGATGGCTTCGAGTTCGTCGAGTTCGCCGCGCCCGACAGCGCGCTGCTGCACACGCTGTTTCCGAAGCTTGGCTTCACGGCCGTGGCGAAGCACAAGACCAAGGCTATCACCCTGTATCGCCAGGGCGACTGCAATTTCCTGGTCAACGAAGAGCCGAACTCCTTCGCGTCCGATTTCGCAGCCGCGCACGGTCCGAGCGCCTGCGGCTTCGCGATCCGTTTCAACCGTCCGGCGACCGACGTGCAGGCCACCGCGCTGTCGAATGGCGCTGAGAAGATCGCGGACAAAGCCGACACGCTGGCGCTGAATGTCCCGACGAT
Organism: Luteibacter sp. 22Crub2.1; assembly: GCF_900167995.1. Taxonomy (NCBI): domain Bacteria; kingdom Pseudomonadati; phylum Pseudomonadota; class Gammaproteobacteria; order Lysobacterales; family Rhodanobacteraceae; genus Luteibacter; species Luteibacter sp. 22Crub2.1. The sequence continues at coordinate 5,110 of NZ_FUYT01000009.1, read as the reverse complement.
CCAGGGCATCGGTGGCTGTGCGCTGTATCTCATCGATACCTATGGCGCCAAGGGCGATGTGTTCGATTCGGAGTTCGAGTGGATTCCGGGCGTCGACCGGCACCCGAAGGGTTTCGGCCTCACCTTCATCGATCATCTGACCCACAACCTGCACTTCGGCAACATGCAGAAGTGGTCGGATTACTACGAGCGCCTGTTCAACTTCCGCGAAATCCGCTATTTCGACATCAAGGGCGCCAAGACCGGCCTGGTGTCGAAGGCGATGACCGCGCCGGACGGCATGGTCCGTATCCCGCTCAACGAGTCGTCGGACGAAAAGTCGCAGATCAACGAGTACATCCGCGAATACAACGGCGAGGGCATCCAGCACATCGCGCTGTTCACCGATAACATTTACGAGTCGGTGGAAGCGATGCGTGCGCAGGACGTGGCTTTCCTCGAGACCCCGGACACGTATTACGAAGTGATCGACATCCGCGTGCCCGACCACGGTGAAGACATCCCGCGCCTGCAGAAGAACAAGCTGCTGATCGACGCCGACGACGAGACCAAGAAGAAGCTGCTGCTGCAGATCTTCACCCAGAACAACATCGGGCCGATCTTTTTCGAGATCATCCAGCGCAAAGGCAACGAGGGCTTCGGCAACGGCAACTTCAAGGCGCTGTTCGAGTCCATCGAGCGCGACCAGATGCGTCGCGGCGTACTCTAAGATCACCGTCGACACGTAGGAGCGCGCCTCGCGCGCGACAGGACCCCGATGAGCCACATCGAAGACACCCGCGCCTACCAGACCGGCTTCGGCAACGAGTTCGCCACGGAAGCGGTCGCCGGCGTGCTGCCGACCGGACAGAACTCGCCGCAACAGGTCGCTCACGGCCTGTACGCCGAGCAGTTGTCCGGCAGCGCGTTCACCGCGCCGCGTCACCGCAACCGGCGCAGCTGGCTGTACCGGATCCGTCCCGCCGCGCAGCACTCGCCGTTCTCGGCGCTGGGCCACGAGACCTTCCATAACCGTTTCCAGGAAGCGCCGGCCACACCCAACCAGATGCGTTGGGATCCGTTGCCGATGCCGTCCACCCCGACGGATTTCCTCGACGGTCTGGTCACCATGGGTGGCAACGGCGGCGCGGAAGAGCAGGCGGGTATCGGTATCCACCTTTACTGTGCCAATCGCTCGATGGAAGGTCGTTACTTCTACGATGCCGATGGCGAGCTGCTGATCGTGCCGCAACAGGGTCGCTTGCGCATTCGCACCGAGCTGGGCGTGCTCGACGTCGCCCCGCTTGAGATCGCGGTGGTCCCGCGTGGCGTGCGTTTCCTGGTCGAGCTGCCGGACGGCGAAGCGCGTGGCTATGTCGCCGAGAACTTCGGGGCGCAGCTGCACCTTCCCGACCTCGGTCCGATCGGCGCGAACGGACTTGCCCACCCGCGTGACTTCCTCACGCCAGTGGCGTCCTACGAGGATCTCGACGGTGATTTTGCGTTGATCGCGAAGTTCCAGGGCGCGCTGTGGTCGGCCACCATCGACCACTCGCCGCTCGACGTGGTCGCGTGGCATGGCAACTACGCGCCCTACAAATACGACCTGCGCCGCTTCAACACGATAGGCTCGATCGCGGTGGATCACCCGGATCCGTCGATCTTCACCGTGCTGACTTCGGCCAGCGACACCCCGGGCACGGCGAACATGGATTTCGTGATCTTTCCGCCGCGCTGGCTGGTGGCGGAGCACACGTTCCGCCCGCCGTACTTCCATCGCAACGTGGCCAGCGAGTTCATGGGCCTGATCGATGGCGCGTACGACGCGAAGGCCGGTGGTTTCGTGCCGGGTGGTTCGAGCCTGCACAACTGCATGAGCGGCCACGGCCCGGACGCGGCGAGTTTCGAGAAGGCCTCGGGCGCCGATGTCTCGCGTCCCGACCACATCACGGGCACGATGGCCTTCATGTTCGAGACCCGCAAGGTCATCCGCCCCACCCGCCAGGCGCTGGCATCCAAAGCGCTGCAGGGCGATTATTACGAATGCTGGCGCGGCCTGAAGAAACACTTCACGCCGCCGACGGTCTGATCGCAAAGGACATCCATGAAACTCGCTTCACTGAAGGAAGGCGGCCGTGACGGCACGCTGGTCGTCGTCAGTCGTGACCTAACCCGCGCCGTGAAAGCGGCGGGCATCGCGCCGACGTTGCAGGCCGCGCTCGACGACTGGAATGCCATCGCTCCGCGCCTCAACGCATTGTCGGAAGATCTCAACGAGGGCAGGGCGACCGGTGCTTTCGATCTCGACGTGACGAAGCTCGCCGCGCCGCTGCCTCGTGCCTATGAGTTCGTCGACGGCAGTGCCTATCTGCCTCACGTCGAGCGCGTCCGCCGTGCCCGTGGCGCGGAAGTGCCGGCCTCGTTCTACACCGACCCGCTGATGTATCAGGCGACCAGCGCCGGCTTTCTTGGGCCCCGCGATCCGGTCGTCGTGCCCAGCGAGGACTTCGGCATCGACCTTGAGGCCGAAGTGCTGGTCGTCACCGATGACGTGCCGATGGGCGTGACCCCCGCACAGGCGGCTGGCCACATTCAGCTGATCGGACTGGTCAACGACGTTTCGTTGCGTGGCCTGATTCCCGGCGAGCTGGCGAAGGGCTTCGGCTTTCTGCAGTCCAAGCCGCGTTCCGCGCTGTCGCCAGTGTTCGTCACGCCCGACGAGCTGGGCGACGTGTGGAAAGACGAGAAGCTGCACCTGCCGATGCGGACGTGGATCAACGGCCAATGGTTTGGTGAGGCCGAGTGCGGTGTCGATATGCAGTTCGACTTCTCGCAGCTCGTTGCTCATGTGGCAAAGACGCGCCCGTTGACCGCCGGCACGCTGGTGGGCTCGGGCACGATTGCGAATGAGGACACGGGCAAGGGGGCTTCGTGCCTCGCCGAGCAGCGTACGGTTGAGACACTGCGGGACGGTAAGCCGACGACGCCGTTTCTTTCCTTCGACGATACCGTGAAGATCGACATCACGGATGAGAAGGGTGTGAGCATTTTCGGCTCGATCGAACAGCGCATTCAAAAAAACTGACGGCCCCGCATCCGGGCGACTCATGCGTGCGTATCTATTGGTACCCCAATCACGGGGACAGAGGATCCGCCATGAAAAGTCGCATGCTTGCTCGCACGCTTCACGTCGCGTTTGCCCTCACGGCCGCTTGCGGCGTGATCAATGTTGCTTTCGCCGACGACGCCATGGACGCGCAGAAGACGGTCATGGTCGGTGGCGCCGCGATGTATCCGACGAAGAACATCGTCCAGAACGCCGTCAACTCGAAAGACCACACCACGCTGGTTGCTGCCGTGAAGGCTGCCGGGCTCGTCGATACGCTGTCGGGACCGGGTCCCTTCACTGTGTTCGCCCCAACCAACGAAGCGTTCAATGCGCTACCGGCCGGTACGGTCGATACGTTGGTCAAGCCCGAGAACAAGGCGACGCTGACCAAGATTCTTACCTATCACGTGGTATCGGGTCGCTACACCGCGTCCGACCTTATGGCACTGATTACCAAGGGTAATGGCAAGGCGAGCCTGACCACGGTTCAGGGCGAGCCGCTCACGGTGATGCAGTCTGGCAAGACACTCGAAGTGACCGACGCCAAGGGCGGTGTTGCGCACGTGACCATTGGCGACGTGCTGCAATCGAACGGCGTGATCCACGTTGTCGACAAGGTTCTGACGCCGTAAGTCAGGTATGAAAAAACCCCGCACGTTTCCGTGCGGGGCTTACTTTTTTAGAGCATCGCGCGCGGAGCGCGCTTCTACAGAAAGGCCCCTCCGCTCACCGCCGGCACGCCGGTCGGCTCAGGCACCATCGCCAACGAACACACCGGTAAGGGCGCGTCCTGCCTGGCCGAGCAGTGCACGGTCGAAACCTTGCGCGACGGTAAGCGGGCGACGCCGTTCCTGTCCTCTGGCGATACGGTGAAAATCGAGGTCACCGACAAGCGTGGCGTATCGATCTTCAGTTCGATCGAGCAAGTGGTCCAGAAAGCATAATCGCTCGATCACTCGCTGTGGGCGAAGGAAGTACTGTTCCCTGATGACAGGAGAACATGCCTAGCTCCGAAGCAGGGAATTCCTACAGCAGAAGTAAGCTTGGCGCGGTACCGTGTGCCGATCCTTTCATTGGATCAAGTCATGAAGACGGTGTGCTGGATCGTCGGATGTGCCGCGTTCGCACTGGTCATTGTGTTTTGCGGACCGACAAGGCCGGAGGACGGCGAGCGTGATGATGCGATCGCCGACGCCCTCTCGCTTACCAGGAAACGCGTCGACGGAGAGCCGCGCGCTTACGACCCGCCTCCGCAGCAAAGGGATGAGCTCGCTCATGCTCTTTCTTTGAGGCCCGGCGAAAGTGGAATTCGAGCAACGAGGGGCCGCGGTGTCCGGTGTTACCACAATTGTCCGCCGCCGGTAGGCAGCGTAACCGCGTCGCCTCAGGTCGTGAGCGTGCCCATCGGTGCCCTCGGCAATGTGACTGTTCACTGGCGATGGGATCAATCTTCCGCGCAGGAGGTCAGCCAGCACGGCTGCCTCTGGGTGAGTGTAGGCGAAGAGAGCGAGGCGCATCTCGTGGATTGCGGTGCTCCGGGCCGCAATCACGAAACAAGTGTGCGTTGGGTCGGAATGGACACCTACGTTTTTCGCGTCGCACCGGGCAATCCAAAAGGACCGTTCACCAAGCCACTTGCGGGACTGTTCCAGCTTGCGCAGACGCTTGTCATCGGCGTATCTCTACGCTACGAATGAAAAAGCCCCGCACGTTGCCGTGCGGGGCTTCTCTTTAAAAGCAGCGCGCGCAAGGCTGTAGTGGCCGGGTATTTGAGGACCACGCATAGGAGCGTTAAGCCGCCATCCTCTCAAACTCGGCCGGCGGGCGGTAGTCGAGCGCGGAGTGCAGGCGCTCGTGGTTGTAATAGCGAACCAGGTAGTCGATCGCGTCTTGTGATGCCAAAGCTCGGGTCGGGAAGGTTTCCTCGCCGAACCACTCCTGTTTAAGGCTTCGGAAGACGCGTTCGACGACGGCGTTGTCCCAGCAGTTCCCCTTTCGGCTCATGCTTTGAACGATGCCGTG
>NZ_FUYT01000032.1:0-4817 GCF_900167995.1 Luteibacter sp. 22Crub2.1 | reverse complement strand
CCCAGCGAGAAGCCTTCCGCCAAGCCGATCTGGTCGGACACGTATTTCCCGATTGCCCCGCCGACGCTCCCACCGTTCTGCATCGACCAGTCACGCAGGCTGCCCCGGGCATGGTCGATCGAGGTCTCCGCCTTATCGATCCATTGGCCGGCCCCCGCGACCGCGTCGTCAAGGAGTTGACGGCTCTGTCGATAGTTTTGAACCAACCGATCGACACCACCACGATCACCGCGACAATGATGATTGTCGCCAGCGTGCTGCAATGCCCACTACTCGGCGGCGGCGGAGGCGGCGGAGGCGGCGCAATCGTCGGCAGCCCCCGCGTCGTGCTCCCCGCGATCTCCGTGCTGTTGTACGGCTTGTACGTTGTTGCGTCGTTCTGGTTCGTCTGCACTTCCGGGATCGTCAGATCCTGGCCGACCGCCAGCTCGGCATCGCCGCTGATCGCGTTGGCCTGAGCGATGACGTACCAGAGGCTCGCGTTGCCGTAGACCGACTGCGCGATCGACTTGAGCGTATCGCCACTCTGCACCACATAGCCCGAGGTCGGGCCGCTGGAGAACGCGGTGACCTGGGTCAGTACATCCGCCGTGCCTGCTTCGTCGTAGTGCGCGACCTGCGCGCCATTGACGTAGACGTAGTGCTGGTTCTTGAAGCCGGCGCTCGCCGCGGTGCCCTGGTCGATCGCCGTGCCGTTGGCCGTGCCGTCGCGGCGCTCGATGATCTGGCCGTTGGCGTCAAAGGCGAACGACGCAACTAAGCGCCAGCAAACCCTATGCCCAACTCAATGAGTCGAGATAGCTAACCTAATCGGCGATAGACCTCACAGGATGGCCCGAGGAAACAATCGATGCAGGCACAGACGATATTGGGAGATACGGCATACTTAATGCGCGAGCCACAACTTCCCCGTCCGTCATCGAATCGGGGTTTTCAGCAATAAGCGAATAAGCTTGAATCGGATCAGGGCATCCGGCGCAAAAATTCTCTATTACCTGCTCTAACCCTCTCTGGGTCAGCGCGCACTCTCTGGGATTTGAGATACTGGCCATCACTTCAAGAAGCTGAACCTTGGGTAACAGTCGTCTGCTTACCGTAATCCTAACGGACACCACTATTGCTCGAAACTTAGAGATCCGCCACTAAGATCTCGAAATTCCTCGCGGTTATAATCAACCATCGCTAAAAACCATTCTTCAAAGTCAGAAAATCTATCGACCAGTCTACCAGCAAACCAGTAGATCACCCCCGGCTCGTCTACCGTCTCAGGAGCCATCGCAAAGACGTCGATGTCAACCGATGAGACTGCCACAGGCAGTAAAGACCTTCGCCACTCGACCGAGAAGTTTGGATCCTCGGAAGCGCCTAATAGCATGTGACCTCTCGCGAGCCGAGTGCCATTTGCATAATCCGCCGTACCCAATATGTCGACTCGCTGATAGAAGCCCTCCCACCCGTCGGCGCATAGGAGAAATTCCTTATGGCTAGAAGAAAAACCTCGACCGAGGATCTGCTCTGCGCTGTGTATAGTCTCGGGGGAAGCCCCCACCCGGGGCAGCGTATTCGGCCATAGTCCGTCTCGATCAGCCTCAGCAATTTTAGCCTTGACCAAATGGGCAATTACGAGCTCACGCTTCCAGTCCATCAGAGATCATCCACAAAAATAAATCGGGTCGGTTTGTAACCGATGGGATAGCGCCCAGCCTGCCCACCAAGGCTAGAGTTTATGCTGGGATCGAGATCTTGCCAAAACGGCGCCTTAGGCCTTGCACTCCAGGTCGTGTCGGGCACATGCCCGACGACTCCTTCATAAGGTGTTCCAGCCATTTCTGCAAACTTTCTCTCGAGTTCCGCCGCCCTCGATGCCTGCCGCCGCGTTTGTCCCATAGTCGAAATGCGCCCTGTCGGAGACATGTACCCCTCGTCAATCGCGAGATTCGCGAGCTTTGCATACTCCCTGATCTGCGCGACCTGCGCGGATGTAGCTCCCTCCGGAGCCGTGAGAACTACCGGTCCAGACGTAGTGTCGCCAGGACTCAAGACTTCCTGTCGGATCAAGTCCCGTTTGTATGCGTCAAATGCTTTTGAACTATGGGCTGAGTCTTCAACGTCATGCGTTGAACCGACCATGTTGTTAGCACCGGCGCTTGCAGCCTCCTCCGCCGCCCGAGCCGACGCAGCCGCCTCATCCGCCGCCCGAGCAGCAGTCTCGACCTTACCCAGCTTCCCGGCCAGGAACGGAGTGACCGCACTCCCCACCTCGAAGATCCCCCGGCCGAAGGCCTTCGGCAAATCACCGGCCGCCAGGTCCTTCCCGTACTCCTGCGTGAACCCGTCCACCAGCGCCCTGGTGTTTGCCAACGACTGCTGCGGATTGGTCAGCCAGCGGGTCACATCCACCACGGAATTGAGCGTATCGATCGTGCGATAGGTGCTCTTCACACGGTCAATGTTGCGCTGACTGTCCAGCGCCCATGTCACCGGGTTGACCAAGTCGGATGCCGACACGGCCAGGCTCACCGTGCCTGTCACGGCATGGGCTGCGCTGATCGAGAAGCCTTCCGCAAACCCGATCTGGTCGGACACGTAGTTCCCGATCGCCCCACCGATCGCCCCGCCGTTCTGCATCGACCAGTCACGCAGGCTGCCCCGGGCATGGTCGATCGACGTCTCCGCCTTATCGATCCACTGGTTGGCTCCGGCGATCGCATCGTCCACCCACTGGCTTCGCTGCCGGACGCCTTGAACCAACCGATCGCCCACGCTACCGAAGAAGCTCGTATCCGCCTCGCGATTGGCCGTGACGGTCACACCCTCCAGATTGACGGTGTTGAAGTCCGTCGCCGCGGGTGTGAGCAAGGTCGGAGCGGTGATGTAGTCCGTACTGGCGGGCAACGGCCGCCCGTCCAGTGCTGCGCTGATCGCGTCCCGGGCGACTTCGATCTGCGACGCCCCGTAATACGTGCTTTGCACGCCTTCGCGGGTGGCGCTGTCGAAGATCGACTGCACCTGCTGCGCGACCCCACGCTGTTCCGGTGTACCGCCCATCGCGCGCTGTTGTACCTGGCTCATGCCCGCAACGAGTGGCCCCAGATCCTTCGCGCTGTAGGCACCGTTCACCGGCGTACCAAGGTCCGAGGTATCCGTGTAAGCGATCCAGTTCGCACGTGACGTGCCGAGGGCCTCGACCAGCGGGGCCTCACTCGCACCAAGGTATGGATCACGCGACGCCAGCGATGCCACACCCTGGCGGTTGTACGCCCCCAGCAAATCCGTCGGATCGACACTGTGACCGGCCAGTCCCAGGTTGTCGTACGCCGTGCTGTCCCTACAGAGCCTTTGATGCTGGCTTACTATGCGCGAACTCGATAACTGGCACCTGCGTGTCTACGAAAGCTGGGGCGGTCCACTTAATGCAAGCGGCAACTTCAAGCCGCTTAAGCTTCTGACACAAACTTATGTAACGCCCACATGTAGCGAGCGTTGACTCGCATGTGGTCAATCTACGGATTGACCAAGCTCCCATTGCCAGTCATCGGCAATAATTTCAAGATAATCATCGTGCCCCAAAATAATGATATGACGCAAAGACCTCCGATCTAGCCCTAGTTCACGAAGCCAAATTGAGTGCTGCACTTCATACACCCCGGGATCCGGACAAATGCCCGTAGTACGCCATTGGGCGTCAATGCGCTTGACGTTATCAGACACTTTCTCGCCAGGGAGTAACCCGCCTGGCACGGCACTCCAGTCAAAATCGCGTTCTGACAGAACCTCGATGTCTGATACCGCGTGGCAAACCCGAGAGTCCAGTCCGCCAAGAAAACTGACTCGAACCATTTGGAATCGACCCAGTGTGCGGCCGTCCTCCGGAGTGAATGCGTCCGGCACGCCTATACGCTTTGGAACTGAGTTAGGAACTGAGGGCAACTGATGCTCTCGATCATTGAAGTGGCCAATGAAGGTTGCGGACGATGGCTTACGGTCATGCCCTACCTGCAATTTGAGATGAGGGACTGACGGACTGACCTGCCATGGGACTGTGGCAGGCAACAGCTTTTGCGGGGGGAATGACATTATTCGCTTCCTGGAATCTGAATAATTCTTATCACCTGCAAGTTCTGCTGGCTAGGGGTGACAGGAACTCGCGGACCCGGCAACGGCGCATTGGAAACGATCGGCTCTTCTCGCAAACGGCGCAATAGCGCCCTGCTTGGACCGATGATCGTAACGTTTGTTGGCTGCATGCCTGCTTCACTGAGCGCAGAGAGAGACCTTGTATTTGCCGATACAAGCACACCATCTTCACCATAGTAAAACGCCTGAATAGGCAGCTGATCTGGACTCAAAATTTTCGCCCGGAGATCTGCCGCCACGTCGCTTATCGGCTGACCAGCAAGGTAGGCCGGCGGCCCGCTTCCGTCTGACTTGAGAGGACTGAATGTTTCGCCAACACGGCGCTGACCAAACATAATAGTCGGACGATCGGCACCTCCTGCAACACCAGAAGAATTCGTAACTTTCGTGCTTGGAACACTTGAATCGCGGAGCACGTCAGGACGATTCGCCGCCGCAGCCTCCTCCGCCGCCCGCGCCGACGCAGCCGCCTCATCCGCCGCTCGAGCCGCCGTCTCGACCTTACCCAGCTTCCCGGCCAGGAACGGAGTGACCGCACTCCCCACCTCGAAGGCCCCCCGGCCGAGGGCCTTCGGCAGATCACCGGCCGCCAGATCCTTCCGGTACTCCTGCGTGAACCCGTCCACCAGCGCCTTGGTGTTTGCCAACGACTGCTGCGGATTGGTCAGCCAGCGGGTCAC
>NZ_FUYT01000023.1:0-57583 GCF_900167995.1 Luteibacter sp. 22Crub2.1 | reverse complement strand
AGGGCAACTGTTTTTTTAGGACGTCACGCTCCTGTGCCAACACCGCACGAGCGTCTTCAGAGGCTTTCAGCTGTCCCTGAAGCTGCGCGATGAGGCGTCGCTGCTCCACCGGATCGTCCGGTATCGCCGCTTGCCGTTCGCGCCATTCCTCCCCCCATCGCCTCAGGGCTGTCGGCCCCAGACCCATCATCTGAGCGGCTTGAGGCGGGGTATATCCCACCTCGACCACCAGTCGTATTGCCTCGGCTTTGACCGCTGCCGGAATTTTTCTATGAGCCATGATTCACCTCGCAGGAGATTTTGCTCCTACTTGGTGGTCCTGAAAAACCCGGCCACTACAGCCCCGCGCGCGACATGTTTCAAGGCGGTGGCCGGGAGCTGGCGCGTAACCTTGCCAGGCAGCGCCGGAACGCGTCGCGCGCAGGGCGCGCTCCTACACTTTTCAGGCTTTCGCGGCAGCGCGTTTCTTTCGGTCCTCGTCGCGCAACTCGCGACGGAGGATCTTGCCGACATTCGTCTTCGGCAGGCTGTCGCGGAACTCGATCTGCTTGGGACGCTTGTAACCGGTGAGGTTCTCGCGGCAGTACTCGCTGAGGGCTGCTTCGGTCAGTGAGGGGTCCTTGCGGACGACGAAGAGCTTCACCACTTCGCCCGAGTGCTCGTCGTCGATACCGACGGCGGCCACTTCGTTCACGCCGGGGTGGCGCGCGACGATGTCTTCGATCTCGTTCGGATACACGTTGAAACCGGAGACCAGGATCATGTCCTTCTTGCGATCGACGATGTAGACGTAGCCGTTCTCGTCCATCTTCGCGATGTCGCCGGTGCGCAGCCAGCCGTTGGCGTCGAGCACCTTTGCGGTTTCGTCGGGACGGTTCCAGTAGCCCTTCATCACCTGCGGGCCCTTGATGCAGAGTTCGCCCACTTCGCCGAAGCCGAGCACGTCACCGTCATCGGACCAGATCTGCACGTAGGTGGACGAGATGGGCAGGCCGATCGAGCCGTTGTATTCCTTCAGGTCCAGCGGGTTGATGCAGGCGGCCGGCGACGTCTCGGTGAGACCGTAGGCTTCCGCCAGCGTCACGCCCGTCGTCTTCTTCCAGCGCTCCGCCACCGCGCGCTGCACGGCCATGCCGCCGCCGAGCGAGAGATGCAGTGCCGAGAAGTCGAGGTCGGCGAAGCCCGGCGTGTTGAGCAGGCCGTTGAAGAGCGTGTTCACGCCGGTGATGGCGGTGAAGCGCTCTTTCGAGAGCTCCTCGACGAAGCCCTTCATGTCGCGTGGGTTGGTGATCAGCAGGTTCATCGCGCCCATGCGCGTAAAGACCAGGCCGTTCGCCGTCAACGAAAAGATGTGATACAGCGGCAGCGCGGTGACGATGACTTCTTCGCCGGCCTTGGCCGAGCCGCTGATCCAGGCATCCGCCTGCAGCATGTTCGCCACCATGTTGCGGTGGGTGAGCATCGCGCCCTTGGCCACGCCGGTGGTGCCGCCGGTGTACTGCAGAAAGGCGATGTCGTCGTGACCGACTTCCACGGGCGGCAGAGCGTGCGACTTGCCGCGCTCGAGCGCGTCCTTGAAGCGGATGCTCGACGGCAACTTGTACGCAGGCACTTCCTTGCGGATGTGCTTGACGACGAAGTTGATGATGTTGCCCTTGGGAAAACCGATCAGGTCGCCGACGCCGGTGGTGATGACGTGATGCACCTTGGTGCCGTCAAGGGCCTGCTGCACCGTCGCCGCGAAGTTGTCGAGGACGACCAGCGCCTTCGCGCCCGAGTCTTCCAGTTGGTGATGGAGTTCGCGCGCCGTGTAGAGCGGATTGGTGTTCACTACCGTCAGGCCGAGGCGCAGTGCTCCGAACAGCACGATGGGGTACTGCAGGAGGTTGGGCAGCATGATCGCGATGCGATCGCCCTTGACCAGACCGAGTTCGCCGGAAAGGTAGCCGGCAAACGCGGTAGAGAGTTCGTCGATCTGCCCGTAGGTCAGAACCTTGCCGAAGTTTTTGTAGGCGGGACGGTCACGAAATTTCTTAAAGGATTCTTCGAAGACGGCCGCCACGGAGCGGTAGGCGTTGACGTCGATATCGGCGGGGATGCCGGCCGGGTAGTGGGCAAGCCAGGGACGTTCAATGCTCATGAATCGGACGCGCTCCGTAAAATGACTGTCGCACGGCACACGTCCCGTACGATGCGGCATTGGAGCATACGCGTGCGTATAGCGGCAAGCCGCAACGCAGCGTGAAATCAACCGGAGAAACCATGAGATTGCCGTCGATCCTCGCCTTCGTTTTCACCCTTGTCATCGCGCTGGCCGGGTGTCATGGCACCCCGGATGACGAGCGGATTCGTGAGGCCATCGCGACGACGGCGGCGGGAGCCGAAGCGGGCAAGGCGTCCGACACGGTCGCCGCGCTTAGCGATGACTTCGACGGTAACGCCGGACAATTCGACAAGCGGGCGTTGTCGAACATGGTTCGCCTGTTCGCATTGCGCGGGCAGGGCATCCACGTGCTGATGGGGCCGGTGACGGTCGAGCCGCGTGGCGAGCGGAGCGTGGCGAGGTTCACCGTGACGCTTACCGCCGGTAGCGGCGTGTTGCCGGATAACGCGGGGGCGTATGACGTCGAGACGGGATGGCGTAAGGACGGTGGGGAGTGGCGCTGTTTTACGGCTAGCTGGAAGCGGGCGTTGTAGATGAGATCGCCAGCGGGGCTGGCTCCTGCAAGAGCGGCGCGATGCCTGCTCTGGCAGGAGCCAGCCTCCTGGCGGTGCTTTAAGCGGCCTTGGCCAGCTGACGCAGCACGTACTGCAGGATGCCGCCGTGGCGGAAGAACTCGCGCTCCTTCGGGGTCAGCAGCAGCACCTTCACGGTGAACTCCTTGACGGAACCGTCCGGACGCACGGCCTTGACCGTCGCCGTCTTCGACTCACCGCCATTCAGGCCGGTGATGTCGAACACTTCGTCGCCCTTCAGACCGAGCGTCTGCGCGTTCTCGCCGTCCTGGAACTGGCAGGGCAGCACGCCCATGCCGACCAGGTTGGAGCGGTGGATACGCTCGAAGCTCTCGGTGATCACCGCCTTGACGCCCAGCAGCAGCGTGCCCTTGGCCGCCCAGTCACGCGACGAGCCGGTGCCGTATTCCTTGCCGGCGAGCACGACCAGCGGCGTACCGTCGGCCTTGTACTTCATGGCGGCGTCGTAGATCGCCATTTCTTCGCCGGTCGGGATGTACCGGGTGAAGCCACCCTCGACGCCGTCGAGCATGAGGTTCTTGATGCGGATGTTGGCGAAGGTGCCGCGCACCATCACGTCGTCGTTGCCGCGACGCGAACCGTAGGAGTTGAAGTCCTTCGGCTCGACGCCACGCGAGATCAGGAAACGGCCCGCCGGGCTGTCCTTCTTGATCGAGCCGGCCGGCGAGATGTGGTCGGTGGTGATCGAGTCGCCGAAGATGCCCATGGCGCGCGCGCCGTGAATGTCTTCGATGGTGCCGGCTTCGGCGGACATGCCGTCGAAGTAAGGCGGGTTCTTGATGTAGGTGGAGTCATCCCACGCGTAGGTCTGGCCATCCGGCGAGGCGATCTGGTTCCAGCGGCTGTCGCCCTTGAAGACGTCGGCGTAGCTGTCCTTGAACATCTGCGGATTGATGGCGCCCGCGATGGCGTCGGAGATTTCCTGGTTGCTCGGCCAGATGTCCTTGAGGTACACGGGCTGACCGTCGCTGCCGTTGGCGATGGGATCCCTGGTCAGGTCGATGTTGAGCGTGCCGGCGAGGGCGTACGCGACCACCAGCGGCGGCGACGCCAGGTAGTTCATCTTGACTTCGGGATGCACGCGGCCTTCGAAGTTGCGGTTGCCCGACAGCACGGACGCCACGGCGAGGTCACCCTCGGCGATGCCCTTGCTGATCTCGGCCGGCAGCGGACCGGAGTTGCCGATGCAGGTGGTGCAGCCGTAGCCGACCACGTAGAAATTGACCTTTTCCAGCTCTTCGAGCAGACCGGTCTTCTTCAGGTATTCGGTGACGACGAGCGAGCCCGGGCCGAGCGAGGGCTTCACCCACGGCTTGGAGGTCAGGCCGCGCGCGGCCGCCTTCTTCGCCACGAGGCCGGCGGCCAGCATGACGGCCGGGTTGGACGTGTTGGTGCACGAGGTGATCGCGGCGATCACGACGGAGCCGTCGTTGATGCGGAACGACTTGCCGTCCTTCTCGACCAGCACGCCGCCGTCTTCGCCGACGTTGTTGGCTTCGTTGCCGACCGCGGTGCCGCCGCCTTCATTGCTGAAGCTGGCTTCGCCGTGGCTCTTCGGCTTGCGGTTGGCTGTGAGCGGGCCGACCACGTCGAGGAAGCTCTGCTGCACGCCTTCGAGCAGTACGCGGTCCTGCGGACGCTTCGGGCCGGCCATCGACGGACGCACGTCGGCCAGGTCGAGTTCGAGCACGGTGGTGAACTCGGCTTCCGGCGTGTTGGCGTCGTGCCAGAGGTTCTGGGCCTTGGCATAGGTCTCGACCAGCGCGATCTGCGCCTCGTCGCGGCCCGACAGGCGCATGTAGTTCAGAGCTTCCTGGTCGATCGGGAAGATGCCGCAGGTCGCGCCGTATTCCGGCGCCATGTTGGCGATGGTCGCGCGGTCGGCCAGCGGCAGGTTCTGCAGGCCGCTGCCGAAGAACTCGACGAACTTGCCGACGACGCCGAGCTTGCGGAGCATCTGGGTCACGGTCAGGACGAGGTCGGTGGCGGTGACGCCTTCCGGCAGCTTGCCCTTCAGGCGGAAACCGACGACCTGCGGGATCAGCATGGACGACGGCTGGCCGAGCATGGCGGCTTCGGCTTCGATACCGCCCACGCCCCAGCCCAGAACGCCGATGCCGTTGATCATCGTGGTGTGCGAATCGGTACCGAAGACGGTATCCGGATAGGCGAACGACTCGCCGTCGACTTCATTGGTGAAGACGACGCGGGCGAGGTTCTCCAGGTTGACCTGGTGGACGATGCCCGTGCGCGGCGGCACGACCTTGAAGTTGTTGAAGGCCTTCTGGCCCCAGCGCAGGAACGAGTAACGCTCCTGGTTGCGCTCGAATTCGATGGCGACGTTCTCTTCCAGCGCGCTTTCCGAACCGAACGCGTCGACCTGCACCGAATGGTCGATGACCAGTTCGGCCGGCGCCAGCGGGTTGATCTTGTTCGGGTCGCCGCCGAGCTTGGCGACGGCGTCACGCATGGCGGCCAGATCGACCACGCAGGGCACGCCGGTGAAGTCCTGCAGCACCACGCGGGCGGGCATGAAGGAGATCTCGGTGTCCGGCTCGGCCTTGGCGTCCCATTTGGCCACGGCCTCGATTTCCTTCGAGGTGACGTTCACGCCGTCTTCCTGGCGGAGCAGGTTTTCCAGCAGGATCTTCATGGAGTACGGCAGGCGCTTGATGTCGTGCTGCGCGCCGAACTTGGCGAGGCTGGCGATCGTGTGGCGCTTGCCGTTGACTTCGATGCTGTCTCGTACCGAGAACGAATCTTTCATGCTGTACTCCTGGCGTGACGTTCTTTAGCTGGGGAGGCCTGGAGAAACCCCGCAGGGGTTCCGCCAAAGCGTCGATTATCGCGCAGTCCGCGGCCCCTGTGCGACCGCCACGAGTCTGGCGTCGGGCTAGAATGGCGGGCTTCGGGGCAGGGCCGGGCGATGATTCGGCGGCGAAAGGATGGAGCGGTAAGCGGATGGGCGCAAACGTATTTGATGGCACGCAGCGTTCGATGATTTCGATGGCCCTGTCGTCGGTGTCGCTGCGCGACCTCGCGCTGGTCCAGGCGGTGGCGCGCGAAGGCAGCTTCACCAGCGCCGCGCGGGCCATGTACATCAGCCCGTCGGGGCTCTCGCATCAGGTACAGAAGGTCGAGCAGGCCCTCGGCGTCCCCTTGTTCGAGCGCGGCGGCCGGCGGGTCGTTCCGACCGTCGGCGGCCAGCGCCTGCTGGGTTATATCGAGGCCGTGCTGGGTTCGGCCGAACACCTGGAGCACGCCGCGCGTGCCGGGGATGTGGCGTTTGGCGGCGAATTGCGCCTCGGCGTGCCGTCCACCCTGGGACCCTACCTGCTGCCGCATTTCATCGAGCCGTTCCCCCAGCGTTTTCCGGGCGCGCGGCTGACGATCTCCGAGGGCAAGCCACGCGGGCTGCTGCGCCGTCTTCACGAAGGCGAGCTCGATGCCGTGCTGGCGCCGCCGAGCACGACCGCCACCGGACTCGAATCCGCAGCGCTGTTCTTCGAACCGTACGAGCTGATGCTGAACGCGTCGCATCCGCTGGCCGGGCGGCCCTCCGTGGCGCTCACCGAGCTGGATGCCGCCGATGCCACCCTGATGGCCGAGAGCCACGGCAACGGCGTGTCGGACCTGGGCATGGCCGGCGCGGCGCGGCCGGAGCGGATTCAGGACCTGAGCCTGGAAAGCCTGGCGTCGCTGGTGGCGATGCGTGGTGGCTACACGCTGGTGCCGATTCTTGCGCACGAGCGGCTGGGGTCGATCCGCAACGTGGTGCTGGCGCAGGTGGAAGGGGCACGACCGGGCCGTCATATCGCGCTTTACTGGCGGAGTGCCACGCCGTGGCGTGAGGATCTGGACCGGTTCGGGGATTTGTTGCGGGAGCTGGCCGGGTCGATTCCGGGCCTGGATGCGGCCGCTTCGTAGACCTTAACCCCCGTCGTCCAGCGTGGAGCCCGTCAGCAACCCCCTCGCCAGCATCGCGCACTGCTTACGATAGATCAGCAGGTGCCACTGCCGCCCGCCGATCTGGTGGTACAGCACCGCCGACCGCACAGCCGCCAGCAACGACGCCCGCACGCGATCCACGTTCGCCTTCTGCTGAAGGTGCGTCGGATTGCCGGTCACCATGACGCGCGGCTTGAGCGTCGACAGCGTGGTCGAATAGACCTCCGCCAGCCGCGCCGCGACATTCGGGTGCTCGATCCCGAAATGCTCCACCTGCCGCTGCGTGGCGACGATGCCCTCGCGCACGCGATCGAGCAGACCGCGATGGCGCGACAGAGAGCGCTCCAGCCGCAGCACGGTGATCGCCATCCGCATCACCGCGATATCGCGGGTCTCGTCCTCGAACTGTGCCACGAGGGTGCGCAGGCCACGGCGGACGCCGCTGACGCCGCCATAGACGGACGCGACGGAATCCGCGTCGATACGGAACACGCTACCCACGCTCGCCTCGAATGCGGCATCTTCGCAACGGCCTTCGGTAGCCAGTTGCTGGGCCAGTGAGGCACCCTGGAAAACCCCCGCGAGGGCGAGGACGCGTTCTTCGTTCATGGGTAAAACCTGGAAAAAATGAGAGGGGATCGCGCGCAAGGCGCGCTCCTACAGCGTAGAGGGGGCGTGTAGAGACGCCGGGTCATGCCAGGCCGCCGTAGGTGGC
Source organism: Luteibacter sp. 22Crub2.1 (assembly GCF_900167995.1). Classification (NCBI taxonomy): domain Bacteria; kingdom Pseudomonadati; phylum Pseudomonadota; class Gammaproteobacteria; order Lysobacterales; family Rhodanobacteraceae; genus Luteibacter; species Luteibacter sp. 22Crub2.1. The sequence goes on along the minus strand of NZ_FUYT01000023.1, from coordinate 50,163 downwards.
GTCCGTGGCGGCGATCACCGCGCCGCCGAGGCAGGCCTCGCCGTCGTAGAGCACCACGGACTGACCGGGGGTGACGGCGCGCTGGGGCTCGTCGAACGACACATATAAGGTGTCGCCACGGATCTCGACGGCGCAGGCCTGGTCGGCCTGCCGGTAGCGCGTCTTCGCCGTGCAGCGGAAGGCGGGAGCGGGCGGCTCGCCTGCCACCCACGTCAGATCGGTGGCCGTGAGCCGGGTGGACTGCAGCCAGCGGTTCTCGCCGCCCTGGGCGACGATCAGCGTGTTGGTCGCGACGTCCTTGCCGACCACGTACCAGGGCTCGTTGGGCGCGTCGGCGCGGCCGCCGATGCCGAGGCCATTGCGCTGGCCCAGCGTGTAATACATCACGCCCTGATGCTCACCGATGACGCGCCCGTCGGGATCGACCATCGGACCCGGCCTGGCCGGCAGGTAGGCGGACAGGAAGGCGCGGAAGTCGCGCTCGCCGATGAAGCAGATGCCGGTGGAGTCTTTCTTCGCATGCGTGGGCAGCGCGGCTTCGCGTGCCATCTCGCGCACCAGCGGCTTCTCGATCTCGCCGACCGGGAACAGCGTGGCGGCGAGCTGCTTCTGCCCAAGCGCGTGCAGGAAGTAGCTCTGGTCCTTGGCGGCATCCACCGCGCGGAGCAACCGGTAGCGCCCTTCGTGAAAATCCACGCGCGCGTAGTGGCCCGTCGCGATCTTCTCCGCGCCGAGGGCCTGCGCGTGCTCGAGGAAGGTCTTGAACTTGATCTCGCGATTGCACAGCACGTCGGGGTTGGGCGTGCGGCCCGCCGCGTACTCGGCGAGGAAGTAGGCAAAGACGCCGTCCCAGTACTCGCCGGCGAAATTTCTTGCGTGAAACGGAATGCCCAGCCGGCCGCAGACGGCCACGGCATCCTTGCGGTCGTCGTCGGTGGTGCAGGGGCCGGAGCGGTCGTCCTCCTCCCAGTTCTGCATGAACATGCCTTCGACCTCGTGTCCGGCCTGCTGGAGCAGGAGGGCCGCCACCGACGAGTCCACGCCGCCGGAAACACCAAGGATCACCTTCACGCGGAGGGCTCGGGCAGGCGGCTGGTGACGGCGTCCAGCGGAAGGCGGCGTCCGTCCAGCCAGGCGTCGATCGTCTCGAGCACGAGCGGGCTGCGCAGGCGCGAGCCCAGCGCCGCGATCTCGTCGCGTCGCAGCCAGATCGCCCTGCGAATCCCCTCATCCAGGGGGCGATGCTCATCGTATGAGGTGACATGACCCGCAAAACCGAAACGCAGCACTTGTTCGCCGTGCTCCGGGCTGGCCCACTGCCAGACGCCGAGGAAAGCGTCGAGCGCGATGGTGTGGCCGGTTTCTTCCAGGGTTTCGCGGATCGCCGCGGCCTGCAGGCTCTCGCCCGGATCCAGATGACCGGCTGGCTGGTTATAAGCGACTTCGCCGAAGACATCCTCTTCGACGATCAGGTAGCGATCGCCGCGCGCGACGACGCACGCCACCGTGGCACGGGGGCGCCAGACGTTTTCAGGCTGGTTGGAAGTCGGCGGCATCGGCTGAAGGTCGGGTGGGCTCTGGAAAAAGGCATATTGTGCCATCACCTGTGGAAATCGAGCCGGAGGACGACGGAATTCCGGTGTATATAATCGAATCGCGTACCGACAGGTTGTCAATTAATGTCCCAGGAACACGAACACGATCAGGAAAGCGATCGCGGCCACGGGCTGGCGATCGAGAGCGTTCGTCCGGAAACGGCAAAACCGCCGCTCTTCCAGGTGGTTTTGCTGAATGACGATTTCACCCCCATGGATTTCGTGATCGAGGTTTTACGTACGTTTTTCGGCATGGATCAGGAGCGGGCGGTCCAGGTGATGCTCCACGTGCATACGCGAGGGAAGGGCGTGTGCGGCGTGTTCACTCGAGAGGTGGCAGAAACCAAGGTGACTCAGGTCAACGAGTACTCACGGTCGAATCAGCACCCGCTCTTGTGCACTATGGAAAAAATGTAGGCGCTCCCCCATCTGGTGTTCATGCGGCAATGAAACATGGGGCTGGTCCCCGCCGCCCACAGCTATCGGAGACGGTCCGTATGTTCAGCAAGGATCTCGAAGTCACCATCGGGCACTGCTACAAGCAGGCCCGTGAGCAGCGCCACGAATTCATGACCGTCGAGCACCTGCTCCTCGCGCTCACTGAAAACACCTCAGCCCTGGCCGCCCTGCGCGCCTGCGGCGTCGATCTTCCGCGACTTTCGGCCGATCTTCAGCGAATCATCGCTGAAACGGTGCCGGTACTGCCGGCCGGTGACGAGCGTGACACGCAGCCCACGCTGGGTTTCCAGCGCGTGCTCCAGCGCGCCGTCTACCACGTTCAGTCGTCGGGTCGTAAGGAAGTCACCGGCGCGAACGTGCTGGTAGCGATCTTCGGCGAAAAGGACTCCCACGCTGTGTACTTCCTGCATCAGCAGGAAATCACCCGGCTGGACGTGGTCAATTACATCTCGCACGGCATCGCCAAGATCGGCGACGAGTCGGCAGCGGCCGCTCAGAATCCGGAGCGCGACGGCGAGGAAGGCGGTGAAGGCAAGGGCAACCCCCTGAGCGAATACGCCGCCAACCTCAACGAACTGGCGATTCAGGGCAAGATCGACCCCCTGATCGGCCGCCAGGACGAAGTCGAGCGCACGATCCAGGTGCTCTGCCGCCGTCGCAAGAACAACCCGCTCTACGTCGGCGAAGCCGGCGTGGGCAAGACCGCCCTGGCCGAAGGTCTGGCCAAGCGCATCGTCGAGGGGCAGGTGCCGGAAGTGCTGGAAGACTGCACGATCTGGTCGCTGGACCTGGGCGCCCTCGTTGCCGGCACCAAGTACCGCGGCGATTTCGAAAAGCGCCTGAAGGCGGTCATCGGTCAGCTGAAGAAGCAGCCCAACGCGATCCTCTTCATCGACGAGATCCACACCATCATCGGTGCGGGCTCGGCCTCGGGCGGCACGATGGACGCCTCGAACCTGATCAAGCCCATGCTTGCGTCCGGCGAGCTGCGCTGCATCGGCTCGACGACGTTCCAGGAATTCCGGGGCGTGTTCGAGAAGGATCGCGCGCTGGCGCGTCGCTTCCAGAAGATCGACGTGGTGGAGCCGACCGTGGCCGACTCCATCGAGATTCTGAAGGGCCTGAAGACCCGCTTCGAAGAGCATCACTCGGTGGAGTACACCGGTGAAGCCCTGCGCGCGGCCGTGGACCTCTCGGTCAAGCACATCCCGGATCGCCTGCTGCCGGACAAGGCCATCGACATCATCGATGAAGCCGGCGCCCGTCAGCGGCTGCTCCCGGAAGACGAGCGTACGGGCAAGGTCGACGTGCCGGAAATCGAGTACATCGTGGCCAAGATGGCGCGCATCCCGGCCAAGCAGGTCTCGGCCTCGGATCGCGACGTGCTGCGCAATCTCGAGCGCAACCTGAAAATGGTCGTGTTCGGGCAGGACGGTGCGATCGAAGCCCTGTCCTCGTCGATCAAGATGGCGCGTTCCGGGCTGGGCGATCCGTCCAAGCCGATCGGCAGCTTCCTGCTCGCCGGCCCCACGGGTGTCGGCAAGACGGAGGTGACCAAGCAGCTCGCCATGCAGCTGGGCATTGAGATGGTGCGCTTCGACATGTCCGAGTACATGGAGGCGCATTCGGTCTCGCGCCTGGTCGGTGCGCCCCCGGGCTATGTCGGTTTCGACCAGGGCGGTCTGCTCACCGAGCAGATCACCAAGCATCCGCACTGCGTGCTGCTGCTGGACGAAATCGAGAAGGCTCACCCGGACGTCTACAACATCCTCCTCCAGGTCATGGATCGCGGTGTGCTGACGGATACGAACGGTCGCGAGGCGAACTTCAAGAACGTGGTGATCGTCATGACCACGAACGCGGGTGCGCAGCTGGCCTCGCGTCGCGGCATCGGCTTCGTCAAGCAGAACCACGCCACGGACGCCATGGAGACCATCCGTCGGATGTTCACGCCGGAATTCCGCAACCGTCTGGACGCGGTCATCCAGTTCAACGCACTGGACTTCGACCACATCCTGCGCGTCGTGGACAAGTTCCTGATCGAGCTCGAGGCCCAGCTGACCGAGAAGAAGGTGAGCGTCGACGTGACGCCGGAGGCCCGCCGCTGGCTGGCGGAACACGGCTTCGATCCGCAGATGGGTGCCCGCCCGATGGCTCGCGTGATCCAGGACAAGGTGAAGCGTGCGCTGGCCGACGAGCTGCTGTTCGGCAAGCTGGCCGATGGCGGCAAGGTGACGCTGTCGGTGGACGGCGACGAGCTTCACGTGGAAACTGAGTCGGCTGAGCCGGCGGCTGTGACGGCTTAAGTCGTAATGATGGATTGAAAGCAATGCTGGCTTGAGAGAAAGGGCGGCCTGCGGGCCGCCCTTTTTTGCCGCCAGAAATGAATACTGCCCCATGGAGATAACGCACATGTTCAGCAACGAAACCGAGCCCAAGCCGAACGCCGGTCAGGGTCAGGGCAGCACGTTCCTTGAAGAGAAAGCCTTCCGTGCGCGTACCGTGCTGGTGTTCGGCACGATCACCGATACCGTCGCCGCCGACACCGTCCGTCGCCTGCTGGCGCTGGACGCCGAGTCCGATGTGCCGATCGACATGATCGTCTCGTCGCCGGGTGGTCACCTGGAGTCGGGTGACGTGATCCACGACGTGGTCCGCTTCATCACCGCGCCGGTCAACATGATCGGTACCGGCTGGGTCGGCAGCGCCGCCACGCATCTGTACCTCGGTGCGCCGCGCGAGCGTCGCGTCTGCCTGCCGCAGACGCGCTTCCTCATCCATCAGCCCAGCGGCGGCGCGGGTGGTCAGGCCAGCGACATCGCGATTCAGGCCAAGGAGATCATGAAGGCGCGCGAGCGCATCGCCGGCGTCATCTCGCGAGAGAGCGGCCAGCCGATCGAGCGCGTGCGCGAAGACATCGAGCGCGATCTGTGGATGTCGGCCGAAGACGCGGTGAAGTACGGCCTGGTCTCGCGCATCGTCGAGCATCGCAAAGACGTGCGCCGCGACTGATTCCCTCAGGAATCGCGACAACAAAAAAGCCGCGGCGAAAGCTGCGGCTTTTTTTCGGCACCTACCCGGTGCAGCGCGAGACGCGCTTACTTCATACGGTAGGTGATACGACCCTTGGTCAGGTCGTAGGGGGTCATCTCGACCTTCACCTTGTCGCCGGTGAGGATGCGGATGTAATGCTTGCGCATACGGCCGGAGATATGGGCAGTAATGACATGCCCGTTCTCGAGCTGCACGCGGAACATGGTGTTGGGCAGGGTCTCCTGGACCGTGCCTTCCATTTCGATGACGTCGTCTTTTGCCATGTGTTCCGGGTCGATGAACGGCCGGAATGGCCGCATAAGTCCCTTAGTATGCCATGCCCGCCCGCCCGAGTCACCCCACGGGGCGGTCTCAGGCGAAGTGTTCGTCCAGCTTCCTGCGGATTTCTTCCTCGATGGTGCCCTTGAGCGGGGAGAGCAACATGCCCAGTTCGGCGGTCACGTGCACGTCGGTATCCGAGACGGCGATGGCGCCCTTCACGCCGGACCGGGCGAAGCTCATGGTGTCGCCGTTCCAGCTGCCTTCGGTGCCGAACTTCTCGCTCATGCGGGCGGCCACTTTCTCGACCACGGCGCGTGCCTCGGCCACGGTCCTGCCGTGCGGGCGGCGGATGTCGATCTTCGCCATGGGAGTCTCCTGTTCGTGGAAAGCGACGGAGTCTAGCAGGACCGGCATCACGCTACGTCGACACCTTTAAGTTCAAACAGATACCGCACTCTGCTAAAGTCGCTTCGTCAACGTCCCGGTTCCTCCATGCGCATCGAATTCGTCAGCTCGGCTCGCGGTGATTTCCACTGGTCACGGCCCGTGCTCACGATCGGCCGTGGTGAGGACAACGACCTGGTCGTGTCCGAAACCCAGGTAGCCGCGCGTCACGTCACCATCCATCGCGACCGCCGCGGCCTCGTCCTCGAGGTGGCCCCGGAGACGGGCCGTGTCTACGTCAATGCCCGTCCCGTACGCGAGCGTGCGCTGCTGCGTCCGGGCGACAGCCTGTCGCTTGGCGACTGCCGCATGTTGCTGCGGGACGATGCCGACCTCGATGCCCGCGAAACCGTCGAGCCGACCGACGCCCGGTGCACCGTTGCCTTGCGCCCGGTGGCGGGGCCGTTGTCCGGCCGCGTGATCGCGGTGGGCGACCGGCTCGAACTCGGTGCCACCCATGGGGCGTTGCCGCTCGAGTTGCCCGGCAACGACGCCGCCTTGCTCGTGCTGGCGTGGGAAGACGGTGAGCTGGTTCTCGATGGGTCCCGCGTACCCGCGCGGCATGCGGTCCGCGTCAACGGCGTCAAGCTCGTCCGCGCCGTGTTGCAGCCCGGCGACCAGATCGGTCTGGCCGCACACCGCTTCGTCGTCGATGGCCCCGGCTGGTCGGCAGAGCCTGTCGTCGTCATGCCGGAGCCGGAGGTCGAAGCCGACGCGGCGAACGACGAATCCGGCGGCGCCCGCGGCGACGTCTGGTGGCTGATCCTCACCGCCGCGCTGCTCGCGCTCGGCATCGCGCTGGTGCTCTTCGTCAAGCTCTGACCCGTCGTGTCGTAGCGTCCTCCTGGATCGTGTACCTCACATGCAGGATGGCGTCGGTGATACTCAGCAGCATCTCCCGTTGCGGCCGGTCGGCAGGGTCGGGAAAACTCAGGCGGATCTCGCCTGGGTCGTCGACCGGGATGCCTTCGAACGGAAGGTAGCGCGCATCGCTGAAATCGAGGACAAATTGCCCGCTGTCGGCCAGCCCCCGCGAGATCGCCACCGCCTGGCATCCACGCGGCATGCCGCCGGCGTAAGCGCCGCCATAGCTGAGCAGTGCGCGGATATCCTCGTAAGGGCCGAGGAGGGCGGGCAGGGTCAGTGCCATCGACTTGATCCGCCGTGTGGTGCCCAGGTTCATCGAGGTCGGGTAATCCGTCGCGATGCCTGCATCCTTGAGCGCGAACGAGATATCGAGTCCCTGCACGCCGTACTCCACCTTGAGCGCCCCACTGGCGCGAACGCTCATGCCCTCGCCCGCGTCTGCCCCCATGACCTCAGCGATCAGGTCGGCCAGTGGCTGGTCGGCGAGTGCCGCCAGGGATACCGTCCGTTCCACTTCCAGTGGGCGGATGTTCTGCTGCTGGAATGCCTGTTCCATACGTTGCAGACCAAGCAGCAATCCCTCTCCAGCCAGCAGGCCCTGATGCAGGTCATCCCAGACCCCGGGAAGGATGAACCCCGCCGGCTGCCCCGTTTCGTAGGTGTAGGCACTTTGCGCCTCACCGCACAGACCAAGCGCCATGTCGTACAACTGGTAATACAGCGTGCTGGCGCGGCTCGCCTGCCAGCCGAACAGCTCCTGCGAACTGAAACGGGTGGCGAGCAGGTCGCGCGTTGCCCTGGCATGCTCGTATTGCAGGTCGAGCAGTTCGCTCGCATCGATGGCTTGTCGCTGTTCGCTGGCGTTGATTTCCAACTGGATATCGATTTGTTCGATGTCGCCTTCGGCCAGCTTTTTTTGCGTGTTCCATTCGTCGCGGCGTACGGCGTAGGCCGCTTTCTGTTCAAGGCCGGCTGCCACCGACTCCATGCCGGCCGCTTCGAGCTGCATGCCCTGGACGACGGCGTTGCCGATGGCCGACCATTTGGTGCCGCCGACACCGAAAGACATTCCCGCGGTGTATGAATTCGGTACGGTGTCCAGGAATGCCGCGGCGGCGCCTGCGCCGGCCGTCAGATGGTAGAGCGGGGGCAATGCGTAACGAATGATCTGCGCCGCCGTCTCCTCGGACAGAAGGTTGCGATCGAACAGGGATTGATAGTGGTCCCGTCGCTGTTCGGCGCGAGCCCGGCTCTGTTTCAGCCCTCGCTCGGTCGTCTGCAGTTGCCGCTGACGATCGAGGTAGTCGTCTTTGATCAGCGCCTGGATAGCGACCGCCTGGTCCTCGCGCAACGCGCCCATGGCATCGCCGTCTTTTCGTTCCATCAGTGACTGCAAGGTCATGCCGAACTGCATGACCTCGCGAACGATCGAGCGCGCGCGTTCGAGGGCATAGAGGAATCGGTAGACCGGCATCGTCGCGACAGGTCCCCCGAGGTCACCACCATTCGCACCGGCTGCGAGACGCCGCTGCTGAAGTTCGCGCGGTGATACCGGTGTTTCGTAAAGAGGCAGGACCAGCGGTCGGCCGTCGAGTGACAGACCGGCACGCAAATAACGCAGGCGCATCGCGATGCGCGGCCACCACTGCAAGGTGTCGTCGTCCAGGGGTGAGAGAAACACGCCGTCGATGAGATCGATCTGGCCACGAGGGCCCGGGTCGGCGGGCAGTTCCTCGCCGGGTTCGACCATGCCCTCGAGGACATCCAGCGCGCCGAGGGTCGACGTGGCCGCTTTCGAGAGCGAGGGGTTGGGCCATAGCGATCCGGGCACTACGTGAAAGTACGGCTGCTCACCCAGCAGTTGCGACGCCTGCACGTACCACATCTTCGCTTCGGTCAGCGTATCGCGCGTCTGTTGCCGGTAGGCGCGATCACCGCGGTCGAGGTAGAGCTTCAGCCAGCGCTGGAAGATGGCCAGCTTGTAGTGCATGGGGTCGAGCATCGCGATGATGTCGGGGTCATCGGTGCTTTCCGTCCCCGTCGAACCCCAGCTGACGTCGTCTTGCAGCGGGAGTGGATTCCAGTACAGCGGCTTGTAGGCACTGTCGAGCAACGGGGCACCGTCGGTGCCAATATACCCGGACGAAGAAAAAAGCCGGCTTAGCCAGGTAGTGGCTTCGTCGAAATCCTGTTCGTCGATCAGGCGGCTCGCGATGAGTAGCGGGGCATGGAGGAAGAGCTCCCACAAATAGTAACCATATCCCGTACGCCAGACAGGCCAGTCGGACGGCATGTCGTGCTGAGTACGATAAGCCAGAAACGTCTCGATACCCCGGGATAGCGCTGCAATGAGGTGGCTGGAAACCGAGCGATGGGCGATGACGGTAGAGAGATCGATCAGGTCAAGCGTCACTTTGCCGGAAGCTTTTCCTGGATACTCGAATAAAAGGCTGGCATGGGGAAAGTCATCGTAGTAGTTCGATACTTTCGTTGAATTGGCTTCGTCGTCTGCTACGACTCCGTCGTCGTCCCTACTATTTTCAAGCTCTCTGTAATGAAGCGTTTGCCGTACGTGGATTCGCCCCGGGACGTCACGTAGGGTGAGTGAGAAATTATTATGTGAAGGCCATTCGCCCTCGGGTTTTTTCGTCATGTCGGGAGAAATGACAAAAAAATGATTCATCACCGCTCCCGTGAACAAGGCCGCTACGATGCCGAAGCTGTGATCTCCGCCGACGTTGACGGTCCCATCCGTAAAGGAAGTGTAATTCGCTCCCTGTGCCACATCATAGGTGTAAGACGTCCATCCGCTATCCGTCGTCTGAACGGCAATCATGAGGGTTACGTCGTAAAGGGGTGTCGTATCCGTGCTGGCCACGTTGCTGGGACGGACGCACCACCACGCTACGTGAAGCCGTGATCGATATACGAAGATGCTGGGTTTCACCGGCTCCCTATTGCCCGGCTGACACGTAACTTCGTGCCAGTCAGACCATTTCCACGCCGAAACGTAGGGATTGTCCACGCGCTGCCAGAAGTACCGCCGTGGGTTCTGTTCCAGGTGACCTAACATGAATATGTGAGTATTTTTTCCGTCCTCCACGAGGAACGCCGAGTCGTACCGCATGTCGAGACGATCGCACGTCGCGGCGACGAATTCGCGAAACACCGTTTCGGTGTGCTCCTTGGTCAGCCGGGCTGAAGCCAACGAATTCTCCAGCTTGCTGAATGCTTCGGTTTTTCGGTATCGCAGTGCGGGATCGAGAAAACTGCCCGGGTATCTGAGAAGTCGCTGGAGGCCAGCCCACGTGCCGTAGCGCTTGTGATAGGCGTCCCAGTAGTCAAAATAGCCTCCAGGCCGCTTCAGCTCGGCGAGTGCCGATGCGATCACTTCGGGTTCCATGCCCTCCCTGCAGCGATGCATATAGAGCTGCACGCTGGCGATCGCTTCGGCCAGCCGGGAAGTGGTGGGCTTCGCGGTGACGAGCGGATCGAGCAGGAGATACTCGTAGAGGTCGTCCGGCGTGTTGATGCGGCCGGTCAGTGTGCCCCAGTCGTTCAGTCGGATGTAGCAGGCGAGCCGCGCGTCGCGCAGACGCTCGGCGCAGGTCTCACTGACTCTGCGCTGCACGGAGGCTGGCGCGTGGTTGAGTGCGGCACGCGCGATGGCCGCGTGCTGGCCGCGACCGGAGAAGGTCGGCTCGGCTGAGTCCATCAACGCGAACGTCGACTCGAAAACGGTTAGCTGCGGATGGTCGATGCTCAGCAGGTCGCACTGAGCCAGTCGCGCCTTAATACAGCGTATATCGGACACGGTGCTTATTTTCGACTTGAGTACGCCGGTGAAGATGTGTTGCGTATCGTCCACGGACCACGCGTTCAGGATGGCGAACTCGGTGACGTCATATTCGTCTTTCTTCGCCTGTACCGCCTCGACGAGCTTCAGTCTGGCCTGGCTGATATCCCCTTTAATGCCGTCTCGCCATGCTGCGTACCAGGCCAGGTGAAAAAGCGTGGGCAGGCGCAGTGCGGGTGTCTGTCCCTTGTAAATCGGTGAGCTATATCCGTTCGGTGCGATGATGAGGCGTATGTCCTGTTCCTCGAAGCCATAGCGGCAGCAGACTTCGGCGAACTGGGTAAGCACGCGCACGTACTGGACCAGCTTTGGAGGCAGGTCGTCGCGGCCCAGCGGATGCTTGGTCTGCGGGTTGGCGAATGCGTCTTTCCAGAACGTCGCGGAACCGTATCCCGCCAGCTCCGGATCCGCTTCCTCGATCACGTCGTCGACCCAGGAGAGCATGGCTGCTGCCGCTTCGGCCTTCATGCCGAAATGCGTGGCGACGTGTCGGGACAGTTGCGAGATCATCCTGGCCTGCGTTAGCGCGTCACTCAAACCGTGCCCTTCCGCGTCGGTTCCCTCCTGTGCACTCTGATGCAGATTGGCGACAAACTTCAGGATGTTGTCGTCGGCGGTCGTCGCGTGCGTCCGCGCCGTCAGGCGGACGAGAGTGTCCACGTCCATTTTTTGTTCGCGAAGCCAGCAGGCGACGGTGTAAGTGCATTTGAGGATGCGAATGGATCGTTCCGCGAGATTGGATGCGCGTGTTTCGAAGAGCTGCTGGACGAGAGTCGTTTCCATCTGTGCCCACAACGCCAGGGTTTCACCCATGGTCAGGCCGACGAGCCTGGCGATAAGGGAGACGCGGTAGAGACCACTGAGCAGGTGCACATTGACTTCGACCTGTCTGGTCGTCGCAAAGCCCTCTCGTATGCAACGTTCGACCTGGTCCGGGAGCATGCCCAGTGCCTCGCAAATGCACTTCATGGGGGTGTTCTCTGCCAAGCCGGCACTTGCCAGGAAATCGTATTTCTTGCCGAGCATGGGAAGGATGGCAGGCGAATAGACGGTGCACAGGAACGACGCTTCTCTCGGACGACCGTAACTGTTCAGGTCGCCGACGAGTCCGGCGAATGCGTTTGCCGAAAGGCCGTGGAGATCGCGAATCTGGCTGAAGGCCGTGTAGAGCCTCGCATGTGCACGGAGGTCGGTGACGTCATAATCGATTTGTCGACCTATCCAGTCGATGTCTTCGAAGGATATGCCGAGAGATCGCTGGATGGCGATCGACCAGAGCATGCGGGCCCAGTTGCCACTGCCTCCGTTGACGATCTTGCCAGGGTCGCCGGGTTTGTCATGCACGATTTCGAACGCGGCGGGCGGGAGGGGGTTGTTGCCATCGTGGATGAAATAGGCGCCGTAGGTTTTCGGGTTCGTGCGCAACCCGTCGGGTCCGAACGCTGGCTCGACCGCCAGGAGATCGTGCACTTGCCCGACAGATAACCCGGTCTGTCGCGTCAGGTCGGTCACCCTTTCGGGAGTCGGCGTTCGCCAGGGCGTCGCGCCCTTGGCCAGGGTTGCCATACGCGCGGGGGCCCAGCGCAGCGTCGCCCGGCAAAGTTCCGGCGTTGCGCGCCAGGGCGCGCTGTCGTTGTAAGACACCGCCGGTTCAAATGCGTCGGCAACATCATCGAACAAAGCATCCAGTATGAATGCCTCCGTGGTTCCGAGGGCTCGGATCCACTCGTCGACGAGATCGGCGTCGGCATCGTACGGAAGCTCGAAGGGCGGGGACTTTTCTTCCTTGAGATTCCATTTGGCGTCGACGGCGGTCGCGAGGATCTCATTGACCAGGGTCAGGTTGGGTACCTCGTCATCCATATTGGCCTGGCTGAGTACGAACGTCGCCAGATCCGGTCGGCGTTTGTCGATGTGAAACACGCTGCTCACAAGGTGCAGCTTTTTCGCCTGCCGATAGAGGTCGACGAGGTAACTCGCAGGCGAGAACAGGCTGGCCACGGAGTCCGTGGCGGCGTAATTCCCGGCGCGTGCGAACCAGTCGTCGTATTGCGTGCCATCGCCGATGGTTGCGACGGTTCGCTGTCTCGCGTCCCCCGCGTCCAGCTTGCGGAGGGCGCGAGTGGTCGGGGACTGGCGGGCAATGAGGCGGTTATGCCACTGGGCCAGCGATGAGGCGCGGCTCAGTGCGGCGTCGTAGAGCGCATCGGCGTCGGTCGGGGTGTCGGCGTCCGCTGGCGTGTCGATCGTTCGGGCGTGTTCGAGAAAGGCGTGTCGTCCCTGGCGGACGACGTCCAGGCAGGAGATGAATCCGAGCCGGCTAAGGCCCGAGGCCAGGTCACTCGCGGAGATCCCGGTGCTCGGGATGGCATGGATCGGCATGGTCGCTTCCTTGCGTCGAGGGCGGCATCCTGTACCGCTTACGGTCTGGATTACAGTCCTTCAAGCATTCAGCCGTCGTGAAATTCGCTGATGTCCTGACGCAAAGTCAGGCGCGATCGAGGGCACTTTTCGGCATAATCGAAGCCTTCCTTCTGAGTGGACTCACAATGTCGCGAGCATGGAATTTCAGTGCCGGTCCGGCAGCGCTTCCCGAAGCGGTGTTGCGACGGGCGCAAGCGGAGATGCTGGACTGGAACGGCTCCGGGGCATCGGTCATGGAGCTCTCGCATCGCGGCAAGGCCTTCATGACCCTCGCAGCGGATGCCGAAGCGCGTCTTCGCCGGCTGATGAGCGTGCCGGCTGGGTACAAGGTGCTTTTCCTGCAGGGTGGGGCGACCCAGCATTTCGCGCAGATACCGATGAACCTGGCACCCGTGGGCGCGTCGGCCGACTATGTCGTTACAGGGCACTGGGGCGAGAAGGCCGTACGTGAGGCTTCGCCGTACATCACGGCACGCGTGGCAGCGACGTCGGAATCGGCGAATTATCTTGCGCTGCCTGCACGTGACACGTGGGATCTCGATCCGGGAGCGGCCTACCTGCACTACACGCCAAACGAGACGATCCATGGGGTCGAATTTCATGACGTGCCGGATGCCGGTGGTGTTCCCCTGGTGGCGGACATGTCATCGAACATCCTCAGCGAGCCGGTGGACGTCTCGCGCTTTGGAATGATCTACGCTGGCGCGCAGAAAAACATCGGGCCGTCGGGGCTGGTGGTGATGATCGTGCGGGACGACCTGCTGGCACGCGCGGGCCGTCCGATGGCCAAGATTTTTCGCTACGCGGAGCACGCAGCGAACGACTCCATGCTCAACACGCCGAACACCTGGGGCTGGTATCTCGCCGGGCTCACGTTCGAATGGCTGGAAGAGCAGGGCGGTCTCGTCGCGATGGGCGAACGCAATGCGCGCAAGGCGTCGACGCTGTATGACGCGATCGACGGCTCCGGCGGCTTTTATCGAAGCCCGGTCGAAGTGAGCGCTCGCTCGCGCATGAATGTGCCATTCACTCTGCATGACAGCGCGCTGGATGCGGCTTTCCTCGCCGAATCCGAGGCAGCCAGCCTGCTGGCGCTCAAGGGGCACAAGGCCGTCGGTGGCATGCGCGCGTCGCTGTACAACGCGGTGCCGCAGGAGGCTGTCGATATCCTCGTGAATTTCATGCGGGACTTTATGGCGCGGCACGGTTAAAGTCGGGAGTCACCGCACTGCAGCATGCTGTTTGCGGTGATAACCGTTTCATTTGCAACCACTTAGCTGCCTGGAAGTCCATGAGCAAGACCCCCACCGATAAGCAAGCCACGCTCGTCGAAGCGCGTACGCGCATCGACAGCATCGACCAGCAACTGCAGTCGCTCATCAGCGAGCGCGCCCGTTGGGCACAGCAGGTCGGCCGGGCCAAAGGCCCGTTGAAGGCGGCGGTGGAGTATTACCGACCCGAACGGGAGGCCCAGGTCCTGCGGGGCGTGATCGACCGTAACGATGGCCCGCTGCCCAACGCCGAGCTGGTCCGTCTGTTCCGCGAGATCATGTCGTCCTGCCTCTCGCAGCAGCAGCCGCTGAAGATCGGCTTTCTCGGTCCCGAGGGCACCTTCAGCGAGCAGGCCGTGCGCAAGCATTTCGGTCACGCCGCCTACGGTCTGCCCCTGGGCAGCATCGAGGAAGTCTTTCAGGAAGTCGCCGCGGGCAATGCCGATTTCGGCGTCGTCCCCGTCGAAAATTCCGGCCAGGGCATGATCCAGATGACGCTGGACATGTTCCTCGTGTCCAAGGCGACCATCTGTGGCGAAGTGGAACTACGCGTTCACCAGAACCTGCTCTCGCTCACGGGCGAGCTGAAGGACGTCAAGCGCATCTATTCGCATCCGCAGTCGTTGCAGCAGTGCCAGGGCTGGTTGCGCGTCAACCTGCCCAACGCCGAGCGCATCGCGGTGTCGAGCAACGCCGAGGCGGCCCGCACGGCAAAGCTGTCGCCGGAGTCCGCGGCCATCGCTGGCGAGACGGCCGGGCGTGTGTACGGTCTGAAGACCGTGGCCGGCCCCATCGAGGACCGCTCGGACAACACGACGCGCTTTCTCGTCATCGGTCGTTCGATCTTCCCGCCGTCGGGTAACGATCGCACGTCGCTGCTGGTTTCCGTGCGTGACAAGCCGGGCGCGTTGTACGACGTGCTCAGCCCGCTGGCGCAGCACGGCATCAGCATGAACCGCATCGAGTCGCGCCCGGCGCACACGGGCAAGTGGCAGTACGCGTTCTTCATCGACGTCTCCGGCCATGTCGAGGACGAGTCGATGAAGGCCGCCCTCGAGGAAATGAAGCCCGCGGCTGCCGACGTGCGCGTGCTCGGTTCCTACCCGGTCGCCTTGCCGTGACCGGCGTGTTCGACGCGGCGGCGCTCGCCAACCGGGCGACGTCGGCGCTGCGTGCCTACGATCCCGGTCATGACCTGCCCGCGCTGCGCCGTCGTTTCGGTGCGGTGATTTCCGAGCTCGGCTCCAACGAGAATCCGCTCGGCCCGAGCCGCCTCGCCACACAGGCGGCGACGCGCGTGCTCGAGGAGATGTGGCGCTATCCCGATCCCAGCGGCAAGTCGCTCAAAGAGCGCCTCTCGTCGGAACTGGGCGTCCCGCTGGCCGGCATCACCCTGGGCAACGGTTCGCATGAACTGCTGATGTTGCTGGCGCAGTGCTTCGCCGATGCGGATCACCCGGTGGTGTTCTCGCAGTACGGCTTCGCGGTGTTTCCCATAGCGGCCGCCGCCGCCGGTGCGCCGGGTATCGCCGTGCCGGCGTTGCCGGCCGATCATCCGGACGCGCCGTACGGTCATGACCTCGATGCCATCGCCGCGGCGGTCACGCCGACGACGCGGCTGATCTATCTGGCCAACCCGAACAACCCGACTGGCACCTGGTTCACCGACGCCGCGCTCGAAGCCTTTCTCGAACGCGTGCCAGACGAAACGATCGTAGTGGTCGACGAGGCCTACCACGAGTACGTCGACGCGGCGGGCCTCAGCACGGCGCTGCACCTGCTGGGTCGCTTCCCGAATCTGGTCGTGACGCGCACCTTCTCCAAGGCGCATGGTCTGGCCGGGCTGCGTATCGGCTACATGTTGAGTCATCCGTCCGTGGCCGCGGTGTGCGAACGCCTGCGTGAGTCCTTCAACGTGAATGTCGTGGCGCTCGCCGCGGCCGAAGCGGCGCTGGGCGATCACGAGCATCGCGCCCGCGTGCGCGAGGTCAATCGTCGCGACCGCGCGTGGCTGACCGGGGAGCTCACGGCGCGCGGCATGCGCGTGCTCCCATCGCAGACCAACTTCCTGCTCGTCGATCTCGGTCGCGACGCCGCCTCGTTCGAGGCGCACCTCTTCGAGCGCGCCGTCATCGTGCGCCCCATGGGTGGCTATCGCCTGCCCGACACGGTACGCATCAGCATCGGCAGCCGCGCTGAACTACAACGTCTTCTGGAGAATCTGCCATGAGCCGCATGGACTGGCAAAGCCGCGCAGGCACCGCTCTGCACGGCGATATCGTCGTACCCGGTGACAAATCCGTATCCCATCGCGCTTTGATGTTCGGCGCCCTGGCTGAAGGTGTGACCCATATCCGTGGCTTCCTCGAAGGTGAGGACACTCGCGCCACGGCGGCGATCCTCGGCAAGCTCGGCGTGCGCTTCGACACGCCGGCACCGGGCGAGCGTGTCGTGCACGGCGTGGGCCTGCATGGCCTGCGCGGTACGACGGAGGACCTGGATTGCGGAAACGCAGGCACCGGAATGCGCCTCCTTGCCGGCCTGCTTGCAGGTCAGGCGTTCGGCAGCACGCTGGTCGGCGATGAATCGCTGTCGCGCCGGCCGATGCGTCGCGTAACGGATCCGCTCGCTCTGATGGGCGCGACCATCGACACCGAGGACGGCAAACCGCCGCTACGCATCCATGCCGGCGCGAAGCTCCGGGGCATCAGCTACCGGCCGCCCGTGGCGAGCGCCCAGATCAAGTCGGCGTTGTTGCTGGCCGGCCTGTACGCCGAAGGCACGACGGAGGTTATCGAGCCGCATCCGACCCGCGACTACACCGAGAGCATGCTCAAGGCGTTCGGCTGGCCCATCGAGTATTCGCCGGGCAAGGCGAAGCTCGAAGGCGGTCACCGCCTGACCGCGGTCGATGTGGACGTCCCGGCCGACTTCTCCTCGGCGGCGTTCTTCATCGTCGCCGCCTGCGTGGTGCCGGGTTCGCATGTACGGATCAAGGGTGTGGGCCTCAATCCACGTCGTACCGGCCTGCTGGCGGCGCTCGAACTCATGGGTGCGGACATCGCGGTCGAGAACGAGCGCAGCAGCGGCGGTGAAGACATTGGCGACCTCGTCGTGCGCTATCGGAAGCTTCACGGGGTGGCACTGCCCCTCGATATCGTGCCCGACATGATCGACGAGTTCCCGGCCTTGTTCGTCGCGGCGGCGGTCGCCGAGGGCATGACCACGATCCGTGGCGCGGCCGAACTCCGGGTCAAGGAGTCCGACCGCATCGCCAGCATGGCCAACGGCCTGAAGGCCTGTGGCGTGCTGATCGACGAACTGCCGGACGGCGCGATGATCCGTGGTGGCACGATCGGTGGCGGCAACGTCGACAGCCACGGCGACCACCGCATCGCGATGAGTTTCGCCATCGCCGGCCTCGTCGCTTCCGCGCCGATCTCGATCGGCGACTGTACGAATGTCGCCACGTCATTCCCGGGGTTCATGGAGCTGGCCAACGGTCTGGGCTTCAATCTCTCGGTCGTCTGATTCCGCCGTACGGTCATAGGGGGTACGCTTCTGTTTCCCCGAGACCGGAAGCCCTCATGGCCGAGAAGATTCCCCCGTTCGTCGTCGTCGTACCCGCACGTTACGGGTCGACCCGCCTGCCGGGCAAGCCCCTGCTCAAGATCGCCGGCGAGTCCATGATTCGTCGGGTGGCGGCGCGGGCAGGGCAGGCGGGTGCCGCCCAGGTCGTGGTGGCCACCGACGACGAGCGCGTGGCGAAGGAGTTGCGCGGTTGTGGCGACATCCTGGTCTGCATGACGCGGGACGACCACGCGTCCGGCAGCGACCGCATCGCGGAGACGGTCAGCCATTTCGGCTGGCCGGAAGACACCATCGTGGTGAACCTGCAGGGTGACGAGCCGTTCGCGCCCGCCGCGGGCATCCGTGCCGTGGTGGCCACCCTGGCCGGGGACGACGCGCCGATGGCCACCCTGGCGACCCCGATCGAGCACGCCGAGGAGTTCTTCGACCCGAACATCGTCAAGGTGGTCCGGGCCGGGAACGGCCGGGCGCTGTATTTCACCCGGGCGCCCGCCCCCTGGGCCCGGGACGAGTTCGCGAAGGACCGCGGCGTCCTGCCGCCTAATGCCCCGTTCCTGCGCCACATCGGGATCTACGCCTACCGCGCGGGCTTCCTGCGCCGTCTGGCGGCTCTGCCGCGTACGCCGCTGGAGCGGATCGAATCCCTGGAGCAGCTGCGGGCGCTGGAGCACGGCTATGCCATCTCGGTCCGGCCGACGCCGGAGCCGTTCCCGCCCGGGATCGATACGGCGGAGGATCTGGAGCGGGCCGAGCGCTGGGTGGCGGCGCAGCTGAAGGCCTGAGCCGGCGCGATCTGCCCGCCGAGGCCTTGGTATTGCGTCGGCATCGATCCCGTCGCGCCGGCGTGTAAGGGATCGCTGACGCTGGGCTGAGGCGCTTGCCTAGGCCCGGCGTCGGCCTCCGCCGGGCGCGCCGCGTAGGGCGGCGACGTAACCTATCCCTGTCGCCAAGCTCTCCCCCTAAGGACGGCGACGCTCCCACGGAAGGTCCGGCGCCGGCATGATTCATCCCATGCCGGCGTTTTCGCGTCCGGCGTACACGGACGCGGTAAAATGACCGGTATGGAGCAAACCGAGTCGCATCCGTTCGACGGCAAGGCCTTCGTTCGTCATCTCACCACCTCGCCTGGCGTCTACCGCTATTTCGACGCGGAGGACGAGCTGCTGTACGTGGGTAAGGCCGCCAATCTCAAAAAGCGGACCAGTAACTATTTCCTCAAGCCGCCGATGGATCCGCGCATCGCCTCGATGGTGTCGCAGATCGCGCGCGCGGAAGTAACGCTGACCCGCACCGCGGGCGAGGCGCTGCTGCTCGAATCGCAGCTGATCAAGTCGCTGAAGCCGCGCTACAACATCGTCCTGCGCGACGATAAGAGCTATCCCTACATCTACCTGTCGAGCACCGACGAATACCCGCGACTGGCTTTCCATCGGGGCGCGAAGACGGGCCCCGGCCGTTATTTCGGGCCGTATCCGAGCACGTTCGCCGTGCGCGAGAGCCTCGGCCTCATGCAGAAGCTGTTCAAGGTGCGCCAGTGCGAGGACAGCTATTTCAGGAATCGTTCCCGGCCCTGTCTGCAGCATCAGATCGGCCGCTGCAGCGCGCCGTGCGTGCGCCTGATCGACGTGCCGGATTACGCGAATGACGTGCGCCACGCCGAGATGTTCCTCGAAGGTCGCAGCAGTGCCGTGATCGATGAACTGGCCGTGGCCATGGAAACCGCCAGCCAGTCGCTCAACTTCGAGCGCGCGGCGACGCTACGCGATCAGGTCGCGGCCCTCCGCCGCCTTCAGGCACAGCACTTCGTGCAAGGCGCGAGCGCCGATATGGATGTGATCGCCTGCAGCATGGAGGGCGGCATGGCCTGTGTCAGCGTGCTGTTCTTCCGTAATGGCGTCAGCCTGGGATCGCGCGATTTCTTCCCGCGACTGGGCACCGATGCGTCGCTGGGCGACGTCCTCGCGCAGTTCATCGCGCAGTACTACCTCGAGCGGCAGGTGCCGCGTGAGCTGATTCTCAGCGACACCGTCGAGGACATCGACGTGCTCGCGTCCGTCCTCTCCGAGCATGCGGGTTACACGGTTTCGCTGAAGCCGAGCGTGCGCGGTGAGCGTGCGCGCTTCCTGGAAATGGCCCAGCGTAACGCGGGCGCCGCGCTGACGTCGCGGCTCGCCAGTCGGCACACCCTGCTGGCGCGCTTCGACGATCTTCAGAAGGTGTTGGCGCTGGACGTGATGCCGCGTCGCATCGAGTGCTTCGATATCAGCCATACGATGGGCGAGGCTACCGTGGCCTCGTGCGTGGTCTTCGGCCCCGAAGGTCCCGAAAAATCCCATTACCGTCGTTTCAATATCGCAGGCATCACCCCGGGCGACGATTACGCCGCCATGCACCAGGCGCTGACGCGCCGGTTCAAGAAGGTCGTCGAAGGCGGCGTCAGGCCTGACATCCTGCTGATCGACGGTGGCACGGGGCAGGTGGCGCAGGCGGTCGACGTCCTTCGCGAGCTGGGCGTGGAAGGCATTCGCGTCGTGGGCGTGGCCAAGGGGCCGGGTCGCCGCGCGGGCGAAGAAACGCTGGTTCTCGCGGAAAGTGGGAAGACCCTGCATCCCGGCACGTCGTCGCCCGCACTGCACCTGGTTGCCGCGGTTCGTGACGAAGCGCACCGTTTTGCGATCAGCGGGCATCGCCGCCGGCGTGAGGCGGCCCGCGAACGCAGTACGCTGGAAGACGTGGCCGGTGTCGGCGCACGTCGTCGCGCGGCGCTGCTGAAGGCTTTCGGCGGGCTCGCCGGCGTGGAAGCGGCAGGCGTCGAAGAACTGATGAGCGTAAAGGGCATTGATCGCGGGCTCGCCGAACGCATCTATGCCATGCTGCATCCCTGATCGAATGGAGATGTCGGCTCGCACCGACCTCTCCCGTACTGGCTGACCTATGCGCATCAACCTCCCGACCTGGCTGACCCTCTTCCGCGTGCTGCTGTTGCCGGTGATGGTTGTCGTCTTCTACCTGCCGTTTCGCGGGGCGAGCCTGACCGCTGCGCTGGTTTTCGTCCTGGCCGGTTTCACCGACTGGCTCGACGGCTATCTGGCACGTCGCATGAATCTGACCTCGGCCTTCGGCGCCTTCCTCGATCCGGTCGCGGACAAGCTGATGGTGGCGGTGACGCTGTTCCTCCTGGTGCAGTCGCACCCCGGCGGCTGGCAGGGCATCCTCCTCGCGGTCACGGCGTCGGTGATCGTGGGGCGTGAGATCAGCGTATCGGCCTTGCGCGAGTGGATGGCCGAAATCGGTGCGCGCTCACGGGTGAAGGTCGCCTTCCTGGGCAAGCTGAAGACCGCCATGCAGATGGTCGCCCTCGTCGTCCTTCTTCTGCAGCACGACGCCGAAACCCTGCGCCTGTACCACATCGGCGAGGCCCTGCTGGTCATCGCGGGCATCCTGACCATCTGGTCGGGACTGGACTACCTCCGCGCCGCATGGCCCGCGCTGCGCGGCGATGCGGAGGATGAGAACGAAAGTGAAAAAAAACCCGTGCAAGGTGGTTGACACATTGCCGTCGTGATTTAGAATAGCCGGACAACGACGCGGGAATAGCTCAGTTGGTAGAGCACGACCTTGCCAAGGTCGGGGTCGCGAGTTCGAGTCTCGTTTCCCGCTCCAAAGATTTTACGAAGCCTCGGTCACCCGAGGTTTTGTTTTTTAAGCGCCACGCGATACTCTTCGCGCTGCGCAAGCGATGGCCGGGTGGCAGAGTGGTCATGCAGCGGACTGCAAATCCGCGTACGCCGGTTCGATTCCGACCTC
This sequence comes from Luteibacter sp. 22Crub2.1, assembly GCF_900167995.1. Classification (NCBI taxonomy): domain Bacteria; kingdom Pseudomonadati; phylum Pseudomonadota; class Gammaproteobacteria; order Lysobacterales; family Rhodanobacteraceae; genus Luteibacter; species Luteibacter sp. 22Crub2.1. Next base: position 28,534 of record NZ_FUYT01000023.1, on the reverse strand, counting down.
GGCCTCCATCGCATTCCAGGGCGCATCCGTTAACGCGGTTGCGCCTTTTTTCTTTGTGACGCCCGGATGGCGAAATCGGTAGACGCAAGGGACTTAAAATCCCTCATCCGCAAGGGTATGTCGGTTCGAGTCCGACTCCGGGCACCAGGGATACCCAAGGGTTTCGCACGTCGCAGCGACGTCAGTGCATCCGGCCGTAAACGTCACGGCAGGCGGCTGGTGGATTGCCTTTCGACCAGAACGCCGATCTGCTCCGCGATATTGAGAATGCCGTGGCCGAAGCCGATTTCCGGCGTAGTACCCACCGCGCCCAGGCTTCGGTGCGCCGTGGCCGCCGCCGACGCAAGCGCGTCGTAACCCGCTGTCATGGCCTTCTCGGTAATCATCTGAGCGCGAAAGCGCGCCTCGTCGTAGTCGCCAGCCAGGGCCGCCTTGTTCAGGGCTAGTGCGTCGTTCGCCAGGTCCGCGAGGGTGAGCACTTTTTCGTCTGATAGTCGCATATCGAACGCATTGTGCCGACCCGAAATTGCGCTGTGAAGCTCGTCAGTCGTGGCATCGGTTCGTTTGTGCGACCACGTCACGCTATCAGCGGTCAGCGCTTCAAAGCGTGCACCCCTTCGCCTCATAAGCCTGCGCCAACCGTCGATCCAATCCGTAGCCGGCCGTCTGCCGCTTCATCTGGATCTGGCTGCATGTCAGGAAGTCGCCGATACGTTCGATGGACTTCCGGATGCTGGATGGTGGCGCAAGATCGACGCCGCGTACTTTGGAACCGTCCGCATAGCCGGGCAAGGCGGGCGCATGTTTCGTGCTGTCGGAAGACAAGGCATGCGTGATGCCCGGATCGCCATAAGGCTGACTGTCCGTGCTTGTACCCGACCGCGCGTCCGCTTCCATCTCGTGTTCCTCAGGCAGGTCGGTTTCAGCAGCAGGGGCTGGCGCGTCTTCGCGGTTCACGTGCACCGCGGGCGCGTGGCGCGACGTGCGCTTGACGGGTAGCGGAGCGGCGATGTGCATGCTCGGCGGAGAGACGGGAAAGTCCCGCCGAAGATCCAGCGACGCGTGCAGGACCGAAGACGATTTGTCTTCCGTGACCGCATTCGATTCGATGCGCTCAGCACGATATGCAATCAGGCAGAGCAGCAGCATGAGGTGTCCGGCGAATACCAGGCCCAGGCTGAGTCCGTTCCTGAAAACGCGACGCCATTCGATCGGCTTCACCTGATGCTCCCTTGCCATGCATGAGTTCTCGACCGGGAGCGCGCAGGAAAGTTCGGCGGGTCACATACGCATAACACCTCATGTGCGACACGTAAGAATTACGGAGGTAACCCATGCTCGGTTCCAGCTATGCCGCGCACAAAGGACCGGTGACGGAGCACGTCAAGCCTATACGTGTGTACGTCTTCTACCCTTCGATGAATCACCGCTCGTGGTGGGTCTTGCTCCCGGGCTCCGCGAAAGAGTTGTTCGGCTCCGAAGGCGCGGCGGTCGATTTCGCGTTCACGCGTGCTCGCGAGCTGAGCGGCCATGGTCGCCCGGTCGAAGTGCTGCAGGAGAAGATTTCCGGATCGTGGATGTCCGTCCGGGTCTCCTGATAGAAGGGCTTGCAATGCCCCGGCATCTTCCATAGAATTGCCGGCTCGATGCGGGAATAGCTCAGTTGGTAGAGCACGACCTTGCCAAGGTCGGGGTCGCGAGTTCGAGTCTCGTTTCCCGCTCCAGATTTTTAAAGCCCCGGTGAAAACCGGGGCTTTTTTTGTGTCCGAGCCGGAGCGGGAAGCTAGTCCTCGGCCACGACCCACAGGGCCGGCATGTGCAGTTCCGTGCAGCCATGCCGGCAGGCGAAGGTGCTGTGGTCCCCGACGAGGAAAACGTGTTTGCCACCCGCAAGCGTCAGGTCGACGGTGCCGGACACACCCGTGGGCCCATGCGTGGTCGTTCGGCTGATCGCCGTGACGGCTTCCGCAAACGACTTCGGTCCCCACTGCCAGGTGACCGTTCCGCGTTTGCCGGACAACGTGATGTCCGCCGGATCGGCGCCCTTGCCGGCAAGATGGAGGTCGTTGCTCCCGCAGCCGGCGAGCAGTAGCAGAGAAAGCAGGGCGATGCCCGATACGCGATGGCGTTTCACATGATGTCCAGCCGGAGGGTCGCCTGATGTAACGGCCGAGCGGCCGCGCGCTTGATGGGCCATGCCGAATGTGCGCACGCTGACGTTCAGGCTTCCGCTTCGGCCACCCGCTCCTCGGCGGCGGCCGGCTTGCCCGTCGCGACCGGCGCAGCCGGGTGGGAGGCGCGACGTAGCGGCATGTCCTTCATCCACCAGGCGAAGAAGAACGCGACCGCGATAACGCACGCGCCCACGTCGTACACGGTATGCAGCGACGCGCCGAACGCCTCGAGATAGCGGGCGTGGACGTCGGGTGGCAGTGCATTGACGGCGTCCGGGCGCAGCGAATGCGGCGCGGGCACGCCGGCGGGCATCATGTCGGCCAGCCGCGACTGCAACCCGTTACTGAACACCGCGCCGAACACGGACACGCCGACGGAGCCGCCGATCGACCGAAACAGTGTGACGCCGGACGTCGCTACGCCCATGTGCTTCATGTCGACGCTGTTCTGAGTGGCGAGGATGAGGACCTGAAGGACCATGCCGAGGCCCAGACCGAGCAGGCCGGCGTAGGCATACAGCAGGGCGATGGGGCTGTCGTTGTGCAGGGTGCCGAGCAGGGTCAGTGCGACCGTGGCGATGAAGGTGCCGACGATCGGGAAGATCCGGTAGCGGCCGATGCGACTGATCACGCGTCCGCTGACGATGGAGCTGACCAGCACGCCGCCCATCAGCGGAAGCAGCTGCATGCCCGCGCCGGTGGGCGAGACCCCCTTCACGACCTGCAGGTACAGGGGCATGAAGGTGGTCGACCCGAACAGGGCGGCACCCACGAAGAGACCGATGATGCAGCTGAGCAGGAACGTGCGGTGACGGAACAGGCCGAGCGGGATGATCGGTTCGCTGGCGATCGACTCCTCGTAGATGAAGCCGACGACGCCGACGACGGCAAAGGTGAGGATGAACCACAGTTCCGCCGCGTTCCAGGGCAGGATCGTGCCGCCCTCGGTGGTGAACAGGATCAGGCAGCTCAAGGCGAGGGTGAGCCAGCCGGCGCCCCAGTAGTCGATGGTGTGCTTTACGTGTCGAACGTGCGGATGAAACGCCGCGGCGATCACCGCAACGGCGATCAGACCCAGCGGCAGGTTCACGTAGAAGATCCAGCGCCACGAGAGGTGGTCGACCATGAAGCCGCCGACCAGAGGCCCGAGCACGGTGGCCAGCCCGTATACGCCACCGAAGAGGCCCTGGTACTTGCCGCGCTCGGCCGGTGGGATCACATCGCCGATCGACGCCATGGCGACCACCAGCAAGCCGCCGCCGCCGAGGCCCTGCAGAGCGCGCATGGCGATCAGCTGATCCATGTTCTGGGCGAGCCCGCACAGGACCGAGCCCAGCAGGAAGAGGGCGATGGCTGTCTGAAGGACGATCTTGCGCCCGAACAGGTCGCCGAATTTACCGTAGAGCGGGACCACGACGGTCGAACTCAGCAGGTAGGCGGTGACCACCCAGGACAGCTGGTTGAAACCGCCCAGTTCCGTGACGATGGTCGGCAGCGCCGTCGACACGATGGTCTGGTCCAGCGCTGCCAGCAGCATGACCAGCATCAGGGCGGGGAACAGGACGCGCAGGGACGGCGATGAAGTGGGTGAGCTGGCCGTTTCCGGAGTGGAGGAGGCGGTCACGAGGCGTCCAGTGAATTTAATTAATGGGTAAGTTAATATAAATGCGACACCGTGGATGGTCAATCGGTCCGGCGGTCGTGGTATTCAGGTCGTCGTCGACGATGTCAGGAGTTTGCTTGGTTACTTCCGCTCCCCGCCGTGGCCGTCGGCCCGGCCGGCCACCGCTTCAGCCCGATGGCCCCGATCAGCGTCAGCGTCTGGTCGACATCGCGCTGGAACTGATTGCTCGTAAGGGTTACGCCGAAACCACGCTGGCCGGCATCGCACGGGCGGCGGGCATGACCTCGGCCGCGGTGCATTACTACTTCAAGACCCGTGAGCAGTTATTCGACGTCCTGTTCGACGAGCGCATCGCTCCGATGCGGAAGCGACTCGAAGGCATCTTTCTCGACAACGCGGAGGATCCCGTCGCCGCATTCAGCGAACTTGCCCGGCGCTTCGTCACGATTGCCGGCGACTCGCCGTGGATGGGCCCGGTGTTTTTCGGCGAGATGCTGAGCGACAACGATCTGTTCAAGCAACACATGCAGAAACGTCTGGGCGACTCGCGCCAGATCGTCGTGATCGACACGATTCGACGCTGGCAGGAAGAGGGCCGTCTGAGCAAGGGGCTCGATCCGGCGTTGCTGATGACCACAGTGCTGAGCCTGACCGTGCTGCCGATGTCCGCGATTCGCAAATGGAAAGACGATCCGCTGCGCGGGCACATCGACGCCGAGGTCATTACCCGTCATGCGATCGCCGTATTGTCAGCTGGCATCGCCACGCCGCCAGGCTGAATGCAGAGGTAAATACCGCCTAGTCGCTGGCTTCACGCGCCTGCCATGTCGCAGCGGTAAGTCTGTGTGTCAGCGCAGTCAGCGCACCGATGAAACGGGGAAGGCATCATGGCCAGCACGACGGGTTCACACGTCAATACGATCGGTTCACTGGCGGCAGGCAGGTTGCTCGCGCAGGCAGCCGGAGGGCGATGGGGACCGGTTATTCTCATTCTTGCGGGCATTGTCCTGTTGAGGAAGCGTGCCGCCAATCGCGCGGCGCGCCGGTTGCGGGCTGATCTGAAGTCCAGCGATCACCGCATCGACGCGCTGCGCTAAGAGCGACTACTTACTGCTCTGATTGTCTTCGCCCGTGTCATCGACCGGGTCGCCGGAAGAATCGGTCTCGGGCTGCTGCGTCGGACCGCGCTTCTCTGACGGCGCATCGTTCTGTCCAGGATGCTGCGGCGGGCGATTTTTCTCATTAGCCATGGTCAATCTCCTCGAGTGAGCGACCAGCTTCGCGCCATCCCGTTGACGGTGGCGTGCGCCCCGCGTGACGGGTATGTCGCCTCGGATAAGTGGAGCCAGGGGCGGCCACGTCCATTCCGTCCCAGTGCGCTTCTTCCGGCAATAATCGCGTCACCGTTATCGCGCATCTTTGCGTGTAGGCGAAACCCTATAGATCAGCGCGGACGACGCCTACACGACCATCGGGTCGCATCGCCTCACGACGGTGGGAGATTACCGCTACAGGCCTCGAAGGCATTCCATGATCATACCGTCACGCTGGTTGTCTCGCCTGCACATCTGGCATTGTATGCATTCGCAGGCAGCGTGCGGGCCACACCGCGCGCATAGAAGTACAGTCGGCCCAGGGAGGGCAAAGAATGATTAATGTTGTTTTGGTCGACGACCACGAACTGGTCAGGACCGGCTTTCGGATGATCCTGCAGCAGCAGGCGGACATCCGTATCAGGGGTGAAGCCGGTTCAGCGGAGGAAGGCCTGCGTCTTATCCGTTCCCAGTCGCCGGATATCGCGCTTGTCGACGTCCACATGCCCGGTATGAGCGGCGTGGAACTGACTGAGCGGGTGATCCGTGCGAAGTTGCGCACCAACATCGTGATTCTCACGGTGGTGGACGACGCGCGCTTTCCCAAGCGCCTGCTCGACGCGGGTGCGCTGGGGTATCTCACCAAGGGTTGCTCGTCGGACGAGCTGCTCAGCGCCGTGCGTCAGGTCGCATCCGGCCGTCGCTACCTTGCGCCAACGGTGGCGCAGCAGCTGGCCCTTGCGACCCTCGACGGCTCGGATTCGCCGTTCGACACGCTGTCTACGCGTGAGATGGAGGTATCGATGATGCTGGTGCGCGGCATGCCGCTCACGTCCATCGGCGAGCGTCTGAACCTCAGTCCGAAGACCGTATCGACCTACAAGCAGCGCCTGATGGAGAAGCTGCACGTGGAGCACGTGGTCGGGCTGGCCCACCTCATGACCGTACACGGCCTGCTCGATACGCACAATCACCAGGTCGGCACCTGATCGGTCACACGATCGGCTCGCTGTAACGAAAAACGCCGGGCTTCTCAGCCCGGCGTTTTTCGTTTGGAACGACGAGTCACTCAGCTTTCGGGGAGGCCGAAGCCTCCCCGCAGGCTTACGCGTCGTCGCGTGGCGTATCGCCGGAGGACGGCTCCTGACGCGGACGCGTCAGCAGGTCGCCCTGGGCCGGCAGCGGCGTCGACGCAGGCTTGGGTGCGGTAGGCGGGGTGTGCGACACCGGCGACACGTTGGAAGCCTCAGGCGACTTCGGGGTGACCGCCGTCGGATCCGCAGGCAGTGCCGAAGGCGCTTTTCCGTGCTCGATCGCATCCTCGTCGGCCTTGACCGGCGGGCTCTCGGCGACCGGTGCGCTGGCCGTCGGGGTAGGGGCTGGCGTCGGAGCCTGAGCTGGCGCCGGAGTCGGAGCCGGAGCCGGAACAGGTGTCGCGGCCGGAGCTGGCGTCGGAACCGGAGCAGGCGCCGGTGCCGGTGCCGGTGCCGGTGCCGCCACCGCCACCGGCGCGGGAGCAGAAGCAGGAGCCGGAACTTCCGCCGGGGCAACAGCTTCGACCGACGTCTTCACGGGAGCCGAGGTCGGCGTTTCTGCCGGCGCCGGAGCCTTAGCCGGAGCCGATGCGGCGGCCTCCGTCACAGCCGCCGGGCCCGGCGTCGTCGCCTTGACGCCTGCGCGGGCCTCGTCAGCTTCGGTCGGCAGCATGCCGCGTGCCGGGGCGTCGAGCACCGACGGCTGGCTCGCGGGCGAGGCCGCGGGCTGGATGGCGTCTTCCGCTGCGACGACCGGAGCGGCGTGCTGAGCCGGCGCCGCAGCGGCGGGCACCGGAGCCGAGCCCGTGGTCGGGGCGGAGTTCAGCGGAGCATCCGACTCGGTCTGGCGACGCTCGGTCGTCCGGGTCTGTGCCGAGTCGGCCGGGGTGGCCGGGTCGACGACGGAGCGCGACGGCGCGGGCGCCGGGGACTGACCCGGGATCGGCGGCAACTTCGGCAGCGACGACAGCGTCAGTGCCGACGGCACGTTCTCATCGTCCGCGTTGCCCGCAGCCGAGGCTGCCGGAGCAGACGGAGCCGACGGAGCAGGGCGAGTCGCCTCGTGGCGGGGAGCCTCGACCGCGAACGCGTTCTCGGCGGCCGCGGCGGTGTCGAGCATCGGCGGGACGCTGGGGCTGGAGCGGCCGGTATCGGCCTGGCCTTCGTCGTCACCGTCTTCGTCGTCGAGGTCGTCGGCACCCGCGGCGCCTTCGACGCCACCGGCTGCCGTGCCTTCTTCCTGGCGACGACGGCGGCGGCCACCACGACGGCCGCGACGACGGCGCTGGCCACCCTCGGTGTCCTTGCCGGCATCGGTCGACGGCGCGTCGCCGTTGACTTCACCCGTGGCGGTCGCGTCGACACCCAGTGCCTCGGCGTCGAGAATCAGCTTTTCGTCATCGTTGAGGACCGGCGCGGTCACCGGCTTCTCGGCCGGGTTGCGCGGAGCCGCGACCGGAGCGACGTTGACGTTCGCCGCCTTCTCGACCTTCTCGCCCTGCGGCTGGCGCTCGCCACGCGGCTGCCTCTCGCGGCGGCCGGTGCTCTCGCCGCCCTGCGGCTGTTCCTGACGGCCACCCTGGCGACCCTGCTGCTGGGCGTTGTCTTTCTGGCGCGGAGCTTTCTCGTCGCGGACCTGAGCCTGCTTGCCGCCCTTGGGCTGCTGCTGGCCCTTGCCCTGCACCGGCGCGGCGTCGCGCTCCTTGCGCTGACCCTGCGACTGGCGCTGTTCGTTATTGCGACCGCGGCCTTCGTTGCCACGACGATCGTCGCGGTCACGGCGGTTGCCGCGATCGTTGCGGTCGTTGCGGCCGCCGGAGCGCGATTCCTCGCGGCGGGCGGGTGCGGCCGGCTGCGGCGCCGCTGCCGGCTGGGCGTTGCCGCCCCCGAACAGGCTGCCGAACAGGCGCGAGAAGAAGCCGCCGGTCGGAGCGGCCGGGGCGGAAACGCGCGGCACGGGTGCGGCGACGGGGACCGGCTCGGCCACTTCCTCACGAATGGGGGCGGGCGACGCCGGCACGACGCCGGTCACCAGCGGCTGCTCGCCGCTGCCGAGGGCCTGGCCCATCTTCGGCAGGGCCTGGGCGACCACCGGGGTGGTGCGCTCGTAGCTCGGCTTGCTGTGCTCGCCCATGTCCGCTTCGCGGATGCGGGTGATCTCGAGGTGCGGGGTTTCCAGTTTTTCGTCGGCGACCACGACCACGTGGACGCTGTGGCGCAGCTCGATCTCGACGACGCTGGCGCGCTTCTCGTTGAGCATGAAGTTGGCGACCGCGGACGGCGCCTGCACCAGGACCTGCCCGGTGTTTTCCTTCATCGCGTGTTCTTCGATCAGGCGCAGGGTCGACAGCGCCAGCGACTCCACGCTGCGGATGTGGCCGTGGCCTTCGCAACGCGGGCAAACGTTCTGGGTGGCTTCGCCGAGGCTCGGGCGCAGGCGCTGGCGGGACATCTCCAGCAGGCCGAAGCGCGAGATACGACCGATCTGGACGCGGGCGCGGTCCGCCTTGAGGGCGTCCTTCAGGCGCTCTTCGACCTCGCGCTGATGGCGAGGGCTGTCCATGTCGATGAAGTCGATGACGATCAGGCCGCCGGCATCGCGGATGCGCAGCTGACGGGCGATCTCGGTGGCGGCTTCGAGGTTGGTGTTGAACGCCGTCTCTTCGATGTCGCTGCCCTTGGTGGCCTTCGACGAGTTGATGTCGATGGCGATCAGGGCTTCGGTCTGGTCGATGACGATGGAGCCGCCCGAGGGCAGGCGCACGTTACGCTCGAAGATGCTCTCGATCTGGGTTTCGATCTGGTACCGCGAGAACAGCGGGGTCGGATCCTGGTAAAGCTTGAGCTTGCGCAGGTTGTTCGGCATCACCTGCTGGACGAAATCGCGGGCGTCCTGATACAGCGACTCCTCGTCGATGAGGATTTCGCCGATGTCGTTACGCAGGTAGTCGCGCAGGGCGCGGATGAACAGCTTCGATTCCTGGTAGATCAGGAACGGCGCCTTCTGCGAGTTGGCGGCGCCGGAGATCGACTTCCAGAGCTGCAGGAGGTAGTCCAGATCCCACTGGAGTTCTTCGGCGTCGCGGCCCATGCCGGCGGTGCGCACGATGAGACCCATTTCGTCGGGCACCTCCAGGTGCTCCATGGCTTCCTTCAGGGCCTGGCGGTCCTCACCCTCGATGCGGCGCGAGACGCCGCCGGCACGGGGGTTGTTCGGCATCAGGACCATGTACCGGCCGGCGAGGCTGATGAACGTGGTGAGGGCGGCGCCCTTGTTACCGCGTTCTTCCTTCTCGACCTGGACGATGATCTCCTGGCCTTCCTTGAGGAGATCGCGGATGTTCGACTTACCTTCCGCATTCGGATTGAAGTAGTCGCGGGAGATTTCCTTCAGGGGAAGGAACCCGTGGCGCTCGGCGCCGTAGTCGACGAAGCAGGCTTCGAGGGAGGGCTCGACGCGAGTGATACGGCCTTTGTAGATATTGGCCTTTTTCTGCTCGCGGGACGGGATTTCGATATCGAGATCGTAAAGGTTCTGACCATCGACGATGGCCACACGCAACTCTTCGCGCTGAGTCGCGTTGATAAGCATACGCTTCATTGTAATTTCCTCGGCCTTGCCGCGCGGCCGCGGGCCGCGGTGGCGCCTGATTGGCGGCCTGCCGGGGATCGCGCCGCAGCGGTGAGGCTTCAAGCGGCATGGGATCCGGGACCGATACCTGGACCCGGCGTGATTCGTGATAAGCGCCTTGCAACCGGTCCGCGTCCCTACGGATTAGCCGGACAACCGCAACCCGAACCGTTACGATGTGGGGTGTCTTCGCGTTCCGCCCCCTCGGACGGACCCGCGCGACACTCGCCTTACGTGACGGTACAGGCACCCCGCGAGAGATAAGTCTTCAGCGGAGCCTGGCGCTGGCCGAGTATCCTATCAATTTCGAGTTTTATCAATGCAGACGGCAACTTCCCTCGACGGCGGCCAAGGTGTGCGCATCGTCGAAATCGGACCCGAAAGGGACGGTCAGCGCGTGGACAACGCTCTGATGACCCTCCTGAAGGGAGTGCCGCGCAGCCTGGTCTACCGCATCCTGAGAACCGGACAGGTTCGCATCAATGGCAAACGGGCCAAGCCGGAAACGCGCCTCGCCGCCGGCGATATGCTGCGGATTCCACCGGTACGCGTCGCGGAGCGCGATGAGACGGTGGCGCCCTCGGGCATGGTCCGTGCGGTGGCCGACTCGGTCATTTTCGAAGACAAACACTTTCTGGTGATCGACAAGCCCGTGGGCATCGCGGCGCATGGCGGCAGCGGCGTGAGCCACGGAGCCATCGAGCTGCTGCGCGCGGCTCGTCCGAACGAGCACCTCGAACTGGTCCACCGGCTGGATCGCGACACCAGCGGCGTCCTGGTTCTGGCTCGCTCGCGTCCGGGTCTGACTGGCCTGCAGGCCTTGATCCGCGACAACGAGGTGGTCAAGCAATACCTCTGCCTGATGACCGGTACGCCGCGTAAGGCGAAGTTCGACGTCAATCAGCCGCTGCTGAAGTCGGTGATGCACGGCGGCGAGCGGATGGTACGGGTCGACGACGCAGGCAAGCCCTCGCTTACGTTCTTCCAGGAACTGGAGCAGTACCCGGCCTCGCGCCTGATGCAGGCGACACTGGGTACGGGTCGTACCCACCAGATCCGCGTTCACGCCCAATATGTCGGCCATCCGCTCGCGGGCGATCCGAAATACGGCGATGAGGAGGCCAACAAGCGGTTCCGCGCGAAGGGCCTGAAGCGGATGTTCCTGCACGCGGCGCGCATGAGCTTCGACCTTGGCGGCAAGAACTACGACTTTTCGGCGCCGTTGCCCGACGATCTGAAGGCGTTCCTCGACAAACTGCGCGACTGATCAGGCGAGGAACCGCGCACTGACCTCGAGCGACCGCAACAGGCCGCCCGCGACACAGGCCTGGAGGATCACGGCGCTTAGCGCATGTGCCACGGCGACGGGCAACAGGGCACGCTGGCGCAGGTACCACCAGGCCCAGCCCAGTTCGGCGACGAAGCAGAGCTGCATCAGCAGCCCGTTGGGTGTGTGCAGCAGCGCGAAGGCGAGGGCGGCCAGCAGGATGGCGACCGCTCGGGGGACCGCCCGGTCGAGCAGGGCGGCCACGACGGCCAGAATCAGCCACTGCTGAAAAAGCGCCCACCCTATATAGAGGAGGGTGCGCCCGGCAGGAGGCCATGCGGGCGAATGCCCCACCGCAAGCGCGATGCCGCCGGCGACCGCGACAGCCAGCAAGGGCCAGCCCGCCTGGCGCCACGCGCCTGCCCAGTGCCACGACGGCAACTGCCGCCGCGCGCCCAGCGCCACGGCATAGCCCACGCCGATAGCGAACGCCGCGATGCCAGGCGGCGCCGGCCGCAACGAGAGCCCCAGCCCAGTGATAAACCACAACGGGCCCGCCAGGACGAGCGCCACATCGAGCCCGGCGCCGGCCAGAGCTCGCCAGCCCGGGTGGGAGACGGCCCCGTCGTCGACAGGTCGACGTGCGCGATCGCCCTGGCGGCGCCACCCGACGGCCGACACCAGAGCCAGATAAATCCCGACCTCCACCCAGCCAGGCCAGGCGGGTGAAGGGTAGGACCCCGCCGACGTGGCACGTACGCGTTCCGGAGCCCCACCGAACGCGACCAGCGGATCCGCCGCACGCTCCCGGTCCCGGAGTGCCAACAAGCCCTCCGCCGACAGGTCATCGGGCAGCATCACCGGAGGTGGCAAGAAGGCCCCCTCCGCCAACGCCAGCTGCGCGCTGCGTAGACTCAGCGTCGCACCCACCGGCAACACAGCCCGAATGCGCAGCATGGCGGCCCGACGCGGTGGATCGACGGCGCGGCCCTGATCGTCAGTCCACGACAGCCTGTCGAGCCTCACGGGCCGGCCAAGCTCCGCGGGCGTCAGCGTACCGAGGTCGGCATGTCGTCCCGGACTCGTCAGCGTTTCCCTCACCGCAAGCGCGTAGCGTCCCGTCGCCGATGCCGTGGCGTCCAGGTAGAACGTGTCGAGGCGGACGAGGTCGGCATCACGCCGCAACACCAGGCCAATCTCGAAGCCATCCGCGTCTGTCGCCTGGACGCTCAGTCCAGGAGGCGACGTCGCGAGTCTGCCTCCGCCAAACGCACGACCGGCCACCACGTCCTCGACGCCGGAAAAACGCCACGACCACGGCGAGCGGCCTTCGGCGAACGCGACGCGGTCGTTTGCGCTTTCACGCTCGATCGCACCGCGTACCACCGTGGCGGCGTACCGGGGGAGGGCGAACAGCAAGGCGACCGCCGCGACGAGCGTCGCCGCGACCATCCAGCGGGAGGCGCGGGGTGACACGTCAGCGATCGAGCAGGGCCTCGACGCGTGCGGCGCAGATCACGTCGTTGAGTGAGAGGCCGCCGACGTCATGCGTGGACCAGAGCACCTGGCAATGGCCGTAGCCCGCTTCGAGGTCCGGATGGTGGTCTTCCTGGTTGGCCATGAATCCGACCGCATTGATGAAGCCCAGCGTGTGATGGAAGTCCTTGAAGGAAAAGTCCTTCACGATGGCCTTGCCGTCCGCGGTCACCGTCCAGCCCGGCAGACCGGCAAGGTGCTGGTCGAGCGTCGCCCGGTCGAGCGCATTCTCCGGGCCTTTGCGTGGCTGGCAATGCTGGGTCGCGAGCGGGGAGAGGGTCATGGCGGGCATCCGGCAGAGGAAAGCGCGAAGCGTCGATGCTTGCGCCTGAATTGTCAAAAGGCGGCATCCCGGAGGAAACAGTACTAGAATGGTGCTGTATTCCGGCGCTCCCCACGCCGGACCCGATACCGGAGCCCCCATGATCGACATCACGGAACGCGCGCAGGCGCATTTCCAGCGCCTGATCGCCCAGCAGGGTGATGATGGCCTCGGCGTTCGCTTGCGCGTCGTCGAGGCCGGGACGCCTGCCGCACAGTGCGAACTCGAATTCTGCGAAGCCTCGGAGCTGACCGGCGACGAGTGGACGATCGAATGCACCGGCTTCAATCTCTACGTCGACGGCGAGAGCATGCGCTGGCTCGATCCAGCCAACATCGACTACGAGATGACGCCTACCGGCAGCCAGCTCAACATCCGTGCGCCGCGCATCAAGGGCGACGCCCCGGGTGAGGGTGCTGGCGTGGTCGAACGGGTCAAATACGTCCTCGAGTCCGAAGTCGCCCCGCAGATCGCCTCGCACGGCGGTCGCATCTCCCTCGTCGAGGTCACCGCCGACGGCATCGTCGTGCTGCGTTTCGGTGGCGGTTGCCACGGCTGCGGCATGGTCGACGTCACGCTGAAGAATGGCGTGGAGAAGACCCTGCGCGAGCGCGTGCCGGAGATTACGGAAGTGCGCGACGTCACCGATCACGAAACCGGCGACGCCCCCTATTTCGCCAAAGCAGCCGGCTAAATGTAGGAGCGCGCCCCGCGCGCGAATGACGCGCGAGAATGAAAAGCATCGCGCGCAGGGCGCGCTCCTACAGGGCGGTCAGTCGCCCTGGATGTGGTGCTCGAGCCCCTGCAGCTTCGACGGCATCGTCGCGAAATACGCCGACACGTCGTCGATGTCCTGATCGGACAACGTGGCCGCGAAGCCCTTCATGATGGCGTTGCCACGGCGTCCGTCCTTGTACTCGTGCAGGGCCTGCGCGAGATAGTCGGCGTACTGGCCGGCCAGGCGGGGATACTGCGGGTCGACGGAATTGCCGTCCTGCCCATGGCAGGCGACGCAGGTCGCGATCTTGGTTTTGCCGCGCGCCGGGTCACCGGCGGCGAAGGTCTGGGTGGCGGTCAGCGCGAGCAGCGCGCCCATGGCAATCAGGGAGAAACCACGGATCATCATTCGTCCTCGGCGGCTTACTTGGCGATACTGGAGAGGTAGGCGGCGATGTCCTCGATTTCCTGATCGGACATGCTCTGCGCCTGGGCGCCCATCGTCGGGTGCGTGCGCTCGCCACTCTTGTACGCCTTCAGGGCGTTGACGATGTACTGCTCGTTCTGGCCGACGATGTGCGGCACATGGTATTCGGGGTAGGCGTTGGCATAGCCGGGCACGCCGTGGCAGCCATTGCAGGTGTAGACGAGCGTCCGTCCCCGGGCCTTATCCCCTTCGGCATGCGCCGCGGATGCGGCACACAGAGCTACAGCGATCAGACCAACCAGATGCAGACGCTTCATTAAGAGTTCCCTGGGTGCCGGGCGGGGCCGGGGTTGAACAGCGGTCGAAGTATAGAGGGCTGTCGCAACGGGGAACAACTCAGGCGTAAGTTCGCGTCAGAGAAGACTTTTGATGATGTGGAAGCCCGCGATGTACTCGCCGGCGATGGTGCCGACGCAGACCAGGAAGAAGTTGAGCAGGGTGCGGGCCACCCGATTCTTCCACCAGCCGGTCCAGTGCGTGATGTCGTCACGCAGGTGTTCGAAGTCGAGCACGCGCGGCTTGCGGACCCACGCTTCGGCCATGGCGCTGAAGGCGCCGGACGGGATGCCGGGCCGGAAAGGCTTAAGCGGACCGGCGATGAACGCGGCGATGATCGACAGCGGATGACCGCCCGCGATCAGGGCGCCGAGCGCGGAAAGGCCGCCCGTCAGCAGAATCCAGCTCTTCACGGCGTCGGCGCCCAGGCTCGGGCTGCGGTAGAAGGCGAAGCCGATGGCAGCGAAGATCGCGAGCACCACGCCTACGGCGACGATCTTTGGCCAGTGCGAGGCGGGTGGCGTGACAGCGAGGTCATCCGCCGTCGAACGGGCATCGCCCTGCTGATCGGCAAGCTGCCTGCTCATGCCCTTGAGGTGGCCGGCACCGATGACGACAAGCACCTTGCGCGATGGCGCGGCGACATCCATCTGCTGGCCGTTTTCGCGCAGGCGCGCGGCCATGTATTCGTCGCGCTCGGCGATCAGTGCGCGATAAAGCGGTGCCGAGCCCTGGGCGAAGTCGCTGAACGCGCTTTCGAGCAGGTCTGCCTGCTTCAGTTTTTCGATGTCTTCCTCGGCGATCTCCTCACGCTCGAACACGCTGCCGAGCATGCCGGCCATGAGACCGAAGCGCTGGAAGAAACCGACGCTGCGCCAGGCGCGCTTGAGCGTGGTGCCGACTTCGCGATCCACCAGCCACACCGGAAGGTTGCGCGCTTCGGCGCCGTCCATGGCGGCCTTCATTTCCGCGCCCGGCTCGATGCCGTATTGCGCGGCGAGACGTTTCTGGAAGCCGCCGAGCACGAGGCTCGCGGCGACCATGCCGGCCTTGCCCTGACGGATGACCTGGAACAGATCCATCTGCTTGAACGCTTCCGGATCGCGGATGCCATGCGCACGACTGGCGCACAGTTCCACCGCCACCGCGTCGAAGTGCTCCGTTTCCAGCAGCGCATCCACCGCCTGCACGCTGGCGCGTGACACGTGCGCGGTGCCGAGAATGACGTAGTCGACGCCGTCGCGCGTCATGCGCTCGATGGGTTGGCCTTCCAGGGCGGCGGGCAGGGTGACGTCGTTCTCGGCAGGAATCATGCGCTCGGGTGTCCGTTGGATGTCTTAATCGCGAAAGCGCTTGGTGAGATCGGCATAGGCGTCGATACGACGGTCGCGCAGGAACGGCCAGATGCGGCGCACGTGCTCGCTGCGTTCCATGTCGACATCGACGATCAGCAGTTCACGACCGTCCGTACCGGCCTGGGCGAGGAACTCACCCTGCGGACCGGCGACGAAGCTGGAGCCCCAGAACTGGATGCCGTTGCCGACGCTGGTTGGATCCGCCTCGTAGCCCGTGCGGTTGCACGAGAGCAGGGGCAGGCCGTTGGCGACGGCATGGCCGCGCTGCACGGTGATCCATGCCTCGCGCTGACGCGCTTTTTCTTCGTCGGAGTCCTTCGGATCCCAGCCGATCGCGGTCGGGTAGAACAGGATATCGGCGCCGGCCAGCGCCATCAGGCGCGCGGCTTCCGGATACCACTGGTCCCAGCAGACGAGCACGCCGAGCTTGCCGACCGACGTCTGGATCGGATCGAAACCCAGGTCGCCCGGCGTGAAGTAGAACTTCTCGTAGAACGCCGGGTCGTCGGGGATGTGCATCTTGCGGTACTTGCCCGCGATGACGGCCGAGCGATCGAAGACCACCGCGGTGTTGTGATACAGGCCGGTCGCGCGCTTCTCGAAGATCGAGGCGACGACGACGAGTTTGAGCTCTTCGGCAAGCTTGCCCAGGCGCTCGGTGCTCGGGCCGGGAATGGTCTCGGCGAGATCGAACAGGTCGACGCTTTCGTGCTGGCAGAAGTACGGGCCGTTGTGCAGTTCCTGCAGCAGCACCAGTTCGACGCCGGCTCCGGCCGCGTCGCGCAGGGCCTGCTCGATCGCGTCGAGGTTGGCGTCGCGGCTGCCGCGGTCGGTTTCCTGGAGGAGGGCGACCTTGAGAGTCTTGCGGGACATGACTTCTTCCTTACTTGGCGATGGCGGCGGGCAGCTGCATGGTGATGCAATGCAGGCTGCCGTTCTGCCAGATCAACGGACGGCAAGGTACCTGGACGATCTCACGGCCCGGATGGGCGAGGCCGATGATCCGCGCCGCTTCCGCGTCCGCCGGATCGCCATACGCCGGCACGAGCACCGCGCCGTTGACGATCAGGTAGTTCGCATAGGACGCGGCCAGTCGACGACCATCGTCGAGGATCGGCTGCGCCCAGGGCAGCGGGTGCAACGGGTACGGCTTGCCATCCGGGGTGCGCAGTTCGGCGAGTTCCGAGGCCATCTGGCCCAGTTCCTCGAAGTGCGGATCGCTGGCGTCGTCGCACGCCTGATACACGATGCCGCCGTCTTCGGAGAAGCGGGCCAGCGTGTCGATATGGGCGTCGGTGTCGTCGCCTTCAAGGTAACCGTGGTCCAGCCAGAGCACGCGGTCGGCGTGCAGCGTGGTGGCCAGCGTTTCGGTCATGGTTTCGCGCGACAGGTCCGGGTGACGCTGGTTGAGGCACTTCCACGTGGTGAGGATGGTGCCCCGACCGTCGCTCTCGATACCGCCGCCTTCCAGCGCCCAGTCGATCCGCTTGTGCGGCAGGCCGGAGAGCACGCCACGCTCGAGCAGGCCGGAGATCAGCGCGTCGTCCTGCTCGGCGCCGAACTTGCCGCCCCAGCCGGTGAAACGGTAATCGTTGAGCAGCACACCGTCGGGGCCGGTCAGCGTGATCGGGCCGGAGTCGCGCAGCCAGGTATCGTCGTAGGGCAGTTCGATGAAGTGCAGGCGTGACATGTCGGCACCGGCCTGCCCGGTGAGCAGCCGCGCGCGTTCACGCAACTCGCCATCGGCGACGATGACGTGCAGCGGTTCGTAGCGGGTCACGGCGGCGGCCAGCGCCACATAGGTGCTCTCGACCTCGGCCAGACGGTCGGCCCAGTCGGTATCCGCGTGCGGCCAGGCGATCAGAACGCCGGCCTGCGGCTCCCATTCGGCGGGCAGGCGATACGAAGTGCGGTCGGTCATGGCGGGCAACGGGGCAGCAAAGGAAGCCGGCTATTGTAGGGCTTCCTCGTTACTGCTGCTGTAATCCGCCGGTTACCTGGCGACTTGCGGATTCAGGTTGTTGCCGGCCGGCGTATTCAGCACCGTGTGGACCACGTGGCTGCGCTCGAAATAGACGATGTAGCCCGGGTACATCCAGCGGTTGATGACCGGCTGCTTCGCGCTGCCGCCGCCGCGCGAGTCGAGTCTGGACGTCGGCGCGCCGAACTGGCGTTCCACCTGGGCCATGCTCATGCCCTTCCTGGGCAGGTTCATGGCCTGCTCCTGCTGAACGCGGTTGACCAGCAGGCTGTCGCCCGCGTGAGCGGCCGGGACCATGGCGGCGGACACGAGCGCCAGGGCGATCGCGGTGAAAACAGGCTTGAAGGTGTTCATGATGGCTCCGTCGCGCTCCCCATGCGGCGCAGGACGTCGTTTTAACAGATCGCCTTCACCCACGCCATGGGGCGCGCCGCGTCGCCTTCACGGCTGTGTGCTGCGTCGCGTTTCCGGACGCGGGCAGGGCGGGGCAGTTATCATGGACGGTCGCTAGCCGCCAGTCTTCCCAATCCATGATCTCGTTTCGCAATCTTGCCCTTCGCCGGGGCAGCCGCACCCTGCTGTCGCAGATGGACCTCACCATCCAGAGTGGATGGAGCCTGGGTGTCATCGGCCGTAACGGCTGTGGCAAATCCACCCTGTTCGCCGCGCTCAAGGGCGAGCTGGAGCCGGAGGTGGGCGAGCTGGACATGCCTTCCAGGGTCCGGCTGGCGTCCGTCTCACAGGAGACTCCGTCGCTGCCCGATCCCGCCATCGACTACGTGCTGGGTGGCGACGTCGAGGTCGCCGCGGCGCTCAAGGCCGAAGCCGAGGCCTATGACCGCGAAGACTACGAGGCCGCCGCCGTGGCCAACCACCGTATTGAGGAACTCAACGGCTACGACGCACGTGCCCGCGCCGGTCGCCTTATGCATGGCCTGGGTTTCAGTCCGGAAACCCACGAGCGCGCCGTGTCGTCCTTCTCGGGCGGCTGGCGCGTGCGCCTCAACCTGGCCCGCGCGCTGATGGCGCCGTCCGACCTGCTGCTGCTCGATGAGCCGACCAACCATCTGGATCTGGACGCGGTGCTGTGGCTGGAAGAATGGCTGCGCCGCTACCCGGGCACGCTGCTGATCATCTCGCACGATCGCGAATTCCTCGACGGCGTGATCTCGCACACCATGCATCTGCATGACGGCACGGCCAAGCTCTACACCGGCAACTACACCGCCTTCGAACGCCAGCGTGCCGAGCATCTGCGTCAGCAGCAGATCGCGCATGTGCGCGAACAGGCCGAGCGCGCTCACCTGCAATCCTTCATCGACCGCTTCAAGGCCAAGGCCAGCAAGGCCAAGCAGGCGCAGTCGCGCATGAAGCGCCTTGAAAAGCTGGCCGGTACCGAAGCGGTGCGCGCCGAGCGCAGCTTCAGCTTCTCGTTCCCCGCGCCGGATCGTCTGCCCACGTCGATGCTTCAGCTCGATCACATCGACGCAGGCTACGGCGATCACGTGGTGTTGCGCGACGTCGCCTTCGGTCTCGAGTCGGGCGACCGCATCGGCCTGCTCGGTCCGAACGGCGCCGGTAAATCCACGATGGTGAAGTCGCTGGTCGGCGAACTGGAACCGTTGAAGGGCGAGCGGTCCTTCCACAAGGACATGAAGATCGGCTACTTCGCCCAGCACACGGTCGAAAGCCTGCACGAAGGCTGGAGCGCGTTCGATCACCTGCAGGAAAAGGCACCCACTGCCGGTCAGCAGGCATTGCGCGATTACCTGGGTACGTGGAACTTCCCCGCCGACCGCGTCTTCGAGCCGGTAGATGCGTTCTCCGGTGGCGAGCGCGCGCGTCTCGCGCTTGCGCTGATCGCGTGGGACAAGCCGAACCTGCTGCTGCTCGACGAACCGACCAACCATCTCGACCTCGACATGCGCGAAGCGCTGGCCGATGCGCTGTCCGGCTTCGACGGTGCGCTGGTGCTGGTGTCCCATGACCGCCATCTGCTCGGCATGGTCTGCGACGAGTTCTGGCGCGTGGCCGACGGCGACGTCGAAGCCTTCGATGGCGATCTCGACGATTACGCCAAATGGCTGCGCACGCGCGCCACCACGCGCAAGACCGCCGCCGTCGCCTCGGCCGCACCGGAAGCGCCGATCCAGGCCTCGGCCAAGGAAAAGCGCAAGCTCAGCGCCGAAGAGCGCGAGAAGGAAAAGCCGCTGCGCGCCCGGGTGAAGAAGATCGAGACCCTCATCGCCACGATGGACAAGGAGCTCACCGCGATCGAAAGCCAGCTCGCCGACCCCAGGGTCTACGACGGCCCGACCGCGGAGATGATGAAGCTCAGCCAGCGGCAGTCCGCGTTGCGCGGCGAAAAGGAAACCCTCGAGCTCGAATGGCTCGGCATCCTGGAACAGATCGAGGAGTAAGCATGGCCGCCGTCCTCAACGTCCTGTTGCCGGGACGCGACAAACTCGCCCACATCGCGCCGTTCGCCGCCTGGATGGCGCGCGGCACGACGTTGCCGGCGGCGTTGCCCGGTTATATGGTCGCGATGGCCGAGCACTTCCGCTGGCCCGGCGGCGCACTTCCGGCTGCGGCGGTCATCCGTCAGTCGGTCGCGGGCGACGCGGGCGACGCGCTGTGGTTGTCCGCCGATCCCGCCTGGGTGCAGCCCGAACTGAGCGGGGCGCGGCTGCTCGCCTGCGGCAACCTCGGCCTCACGGTGGAGGAGTCCGCGAGCCTCGTCGCCGCGCTGGCCGAGACCTTCGAAGCGGAAGGCATGAGCCTGCACGTCGGTGACGCACAGCACTGGCAGCTGCGTCTGCCCAGCTATATCGAGGTACCCGCCTTCCCCGAGCCGGAAGAAGCCCTCGGCGCCGACCTGTTCGAGCAACTGCCCAAAGGCGAGGCTGGTCGTCGCTGGCGCGCCCTGATCAACGAAGCGCAGGTCGTCCTGCACAACCACCCGGTCAACCGCTCGCGTGCCTCGCGCCACCTGCCGCCCGTCAACAGCGTCTGGCTGTGGGGCGCCGGCGTCCTCCCCGACTGGGTCGAATGCGGCCTCAGCCGCATCTACAGCGACGACCTCCTCCCCTGGGCCCTCGGCCACAAAGCCAACGTAGACGTCCAGGCCCGCAGTGCCTTCCCCACAGGAGCCAAGCCGGCTCCTGTAGGAGCCAGCCTGCTGGCGAAGGGTGCTGGCGACAGCAAAACCCACGCAGCACTCCCCCCCTACACCCTGCTGGACCTCCAGGACACCCAGCCCCACGACTTCGACCAGACCTGGTGGCCCGCCCTGGAAACCCAGCTGACCGAAGGCACCGAACTCCGCCTCGCCTTCGCCGACGGCCTCCGCATGGTCCTGAAGAAGAACCACCGCCTGCGCTTCTGGCGCAAGGCATGACGACCCGCGTCTGGCGACAACGCATCGCCACCGCCGCACCCAGCGGCTGGCCCGCGCACATCCATCCCGTGATCCAGCGTATCTACGCCGCACGCGGCGTAAGCACCCCGGACGGCGCCGAGCATCGCCTCGCACGGCTCCTGTCGCCCAGCCTGCTCGGTGGCATGGATCGCGCCGTCGCCGTACTGATGGACGCCATCGCCAGCGACAAGCGCATCGTCGTCGCCGGCGATTACGACTGCGATGGCGCGACGGGCACGGCGGTCGCCGTGCGCGGCCTCCACCTGCTCGGTGCGAAACACGTCGCCCATGTCGTACCCAATCGCTTCGTCCACGGTTATGGCCTCAGCGAAGCGCTGGTCGAATCGTTGCAACCGTCACCGGACCTGATCGTTACCGTCGATAACGGCGTGGCCAGTGTCGCCGGTGTCGCGGCCGCGCGAGCGCGTGGCATCGGCGTGCTGATCACCGATCATCACCTGCCGGGCGACACGCTTCCCGATGCCGACGCGATGGTGAATCCCAACCTCGATGGCGACGGCTTTCCGAGCAAGGCCCTGGCAGGCGTCGGCGTCATGTTCTACCTGCTGCTGGCGCTACGCGCATCGATGCGCGACGCCGGGCGGTTTCCGAACGGCGAACCCGACCTGAGCGCGCTGCTCGATCTTGTCGCGCTCGGCACGGTGGCCGATCTGGTGCCGCTGGATTTCAATAACCGCGTACTGGTCGAAGCCGGCCTGAAGCGCATGCGCGCGGGCAAGGCATGCGCGGGGGTCACGGCGCTGATCGAAGCCAGTGGCCGATCGCTGTCGACCATCGCCGCAACCGATCTCGCATTCGCCATCGGCCCGCGCCTCAACGCCGCCGGTCGACTGGAAGACATGTCGCTCGGTGTCGCCTGTCTGCTCACCGACGACGTCGGCATCGCGCGTCGTTACGCGGAACAGCTTTCGGCCATCAATCAGGAACGCCGCGAGATGCAGGCGGGCATGGTCGACGAAGCCGAGCGGATGGTCTCGCTGGCGAAACATGTCGATGCGGTGGGCGTGGCGTTGTTCGACGAAGGCTGGCATCCCGGCATCGTCGGTCTCGTCGCCTCGAAGTTGAAAGAGAAGCTGCATCGCCCCGTGCTGGCGTTCGCGCCGGCCGGCGACGACACGGATGAGCTGCGGGGGTCGGCACGATCGATTCCCGGGTTCCACATCCGCGATGCGCTGGCCGAGATCGACGCGAAGCATCCGGGTCTGATCCTGCGCTTCGGCGGCCATGCGATGGCGGCAGGCCTGAGCATGCAGGCGCGCGACTTCGAGCGCTTCGCCGCCGCGTTCGACGCGATCGCCCGCAAGCATCTCGACGACGATCATCTGCAGGCACTCGTGCATACCGATGGTGAACTCGACTACCGTGACCACACACTCGATCTGGCGAAGCAGCTTCGGCACGCCGGACCGTGGGGGCAGGCGTTTCCGCCGCCGGTGTTCGAGGCGCGCTTCGAGTGCGCGTCATGGAAGCCGATGGGCAGCCGGCATCTGCGTTTGCAGCTGCGCCACACGCAGGGCGGTGCACCGCTGGATGCGGTGATGTTCAACTGCTACGACGGTACGCCGCCACCGGCGCGGATGCGTGTCGCCTATGAACTGTCCGTCAACGACTGGCAGGGCAGGGAGAGCGTTCGGTTGCTGGTGACGCATCTCGAGGCGATTTGACGGCAACGTTGCGACCATTTGCCTGCCTTTGGCTGCGTCTGGCTGCGTCGACCGGAAGAGCACGTCGCCATGTTCCGGCAGACTGACCCGGGACCTCGCGCACTCAACGACTTGCCCGAACAACCTCAGGCAAACCTGCCGTCCCGTCCACATATCTGAGACTACCCCCACCTAATCTCGGCCCCATGGCCAAGGTGAACTGGGTACAGATGGGCGAACGGCAGTACGCGATCCTGGAAGGGACCTCGCGGGCCTTCGCACGGGTCAGCCCGAAGGATGGCCGCTGGGTGGTCCGCTGGCGCTACGGGCCTCGCGGCGGGCAGGGCGCGACGCTACGGGGCGTCTCCCTCATGCAGCGCATGGTTATGCGCTGGGCCGAACACAACGAAGCCCGACTGCGGAAACTGATCCCGCCGCCGGTCCGGGCCTACGGGCCGCCCAGCGAGGCGGAAAAGTATTTCTACGACGCCATCTGGCCCGGCTACGTGCCGGCTTCACGCCGGCCGAGGCGGGAGGGGCGGGAGCACTATTGAGCCAGCGCTCCACCTCCCACACATAGGGTGCATCCCCAACCCGTCTTTCGAGCAGGTGGCACCCATGTCCCCCGAGCGTTTCGTTCTCGCTCTCCAGAACACCGTGGTCCGCGACAACCTCGCGGTCTACTCCGAGCTGTTCCGCAGCACCCCCGTGGAGATGGCGGTGGATCCGCACTGGGTGCGCGCGCTCGAACTGTTCAACGGGCTGGACGAGGACGACAAGGAGGTCTTCCTCCAGGTGATCTGCCACACGATGATCGATACGACGGCGAACCTGCTGGGTATCGTCGACGGGTGTTGCCCGGTTTCCGGGATCGAGGGCGACGTGACGCTTTGTGTGGACGGGAAGCCGATCGGCGGGGAGTTGCAGGAGTTGTTTCTGGAGCTTAACGAAGCGGGCTGATCTTGCCATCGGCGATGGCGGTCATACCCGCCTATGATGCCTACTGCATCCATCTTCGCGACGGGAAAGGACATGGCACGTGCGTGAGCAACGGTCTACGAGGCTAGGGTCGACCATTCACGCCTATGCCGTGACGGCGGCCGACCCGAATGCGCGCGTATTTCGCAGTTACGCCCCTTACGCCCCTCTGTTCGCAGAGGGTTCACTTGCGGTGATTGCAGATCCGCGTTCGACCCGCTGGCTTGGCGACTTCAACGGTCCGGTAAATGGCGAGCATGTGAGGGACACCATGGCACGTGCTGCCGGGCTGTCGGCGCCACCCCGTTTGCGTCTGGGCCCGGAGGTTCGCAGGGAGGCGGCGATTGTCCTGTGTCCTCATGCGGCGGAGCGCTTCAAGGAATGGCCCGAACGATACTGGTCCCTGCTCGCCGAAGCGCTCCTCGGATCAGGGGTGCCGGTGATCGTCTTGCCGGCACCAGGCCGGGACGAGATGCGATGGCCTAGTGGCGTCCACGAGCGCCAGGTCGATCTGGCCGGGATGTCGCGGGTGCTGTCCACGGCGGTTGCCATGGTCGGGCCCGATAGCGGCCATATTCATCTTGCCGATGCCTGGGAAACGCCCGTCGTAGGCCTGTATGCGGCCACCAGCGCCGCTACGTATGGGCCGTATAACGGTGCACGCCACTGCGTCGACCGCCATCGGGAGGTCTACCCGGCGCGCCAGCCCTACGATTCGAGCGTCCATGTGCACGGTACTCCGATGCATGCCATCTCGCCGGACGATGCCCTGGCCGCCGTCAACGGCGCTCTGAACAAAAAAAGTTCTCCATCGCCCTAAACTTTTTCCGCGCCCGCTGGATTGACTGAAAGATGCCCCCGGAACTGGGGGCCAACGATCAGTCCAGGGGAAAGTCATGGTCGCAGTGGTCTCGGGTAATGGATTAGGCCTGCTTAACGGTTCGCTGTCGCAGCTCGGTTTGATATCGGGCGGGGCGGCAGGGCTGGGGCAAAGCCGGGACCTGCAATACCTTAATGCCGCCAACGGCAACCTGGTGCTCCAGGGAGCGGACTCCGCACTGGTGTTCAACGGCATCTCGCTGTCCGACCTGCGCACTTACAATAGCGAGGGCGGCGGCACGGGTCAGGGCTGGCTCTGGGGCTTCAGTCGAAACGTCTTCGGCCTGACGGGGACCGTCAATACCGCCGGAAGCACGATCAAGCGAACGGCCGAGGACGGCTCGGTTCTCACCTATACCTATGACTCTTCCATCGGGTCCTACCGAGCGGCCGGTGAGGCCGGCACCCGCGACGCACTCAAATGGGATCCCTCGACGGTTCGCTGGACCTGGACCGACACGGACAGCCGCCGGCAGGAGATGTACAACGCCAATGGCACGCTCGTCAGCGCCTCCGACCCGCTGACCGGTGGTAGCTATACGCTGGCGTACACCAATCAGCTGCTGACGTCGATTACCGCGGCTGACGGCGATGTGCTGACGTTCGGGTACGACGCGCAGGGGCGGGTAACGTCGCTGTCGACCAAGGAAGTTCCCGCAGGTGGGGGTGCCGCCGTCACGCGCACCGCCGTGACCTATGGCTACGATGCCCTGGGCCGGCTGACGACCGTCACCACATCGCTCGATTCCGACAGCCAGGCCAGTACCTCCAGCTTCACCTCGACGTACGAGTACGACGGGACGAGCAACCGAATCTCCCGGCTGACGCAGAGCGACGGCGTCGCCGTCGCCTATGCTTACACCCAGGGTGCCGACAGCATCTGGCGGGTGACCACGATCACCACCGGGTCGGGCAGCGAGGCGTCGGTCCAGACCATCGCTTACGCGACCGTTGTCGAGCAGGGCGTGACGCTCAACGCCACGACGATCACCGACGCCAGCGGGCGCGGCTGGACCTACAAGTCCGATGTGAGTGGGCGCCTTGTCGCTGTCGTTTCGCCGGCGGTCAATGGCCAGCGGCAGACCACTACCTACACTTACGACGCGAACAACAACGTCACATCGGTGACCGATGCGCTCGGAAACAAGACCGCCTATGGGTACGACGCCCTCGGCAATCGTACCTCCGAGCAGGATCAGCTCGGGAACACCATCACCCGTACATACAGCTCGACGAACCAGCTGTTGACCGAGACCACGTATCGCACGGCCACACCGGGCGCGACGCCAACGTCGTCGTCGACGCCGGAGACCGTGCGTTACGTTTAC
Organism: Luteibacter sp. 22Crub2.1; assembly: GCF_900167995.1. NCBI lineage: Bacteria > Pseudomonadati > Pseudomonadota > Gammaproteobacteria > Lysobacterales > Rhodanobacteraceae > Luteibacter > Luteibacter sp. 22Crub2.1. Next base: position 2,550 of record NZ_FUYT01000023.1, on the reverse strand, counting down.
GAAAACGACCGCCTCCGGTTCGTCATCGACGCGAAGGGTGACGTTACCGAGAACCAGTACGACAGCGTCGGCAAGCTGGTCATGACGCGGCAGTTCGTCGGCGCCAAGTACGCTGGCGGCTGCTGCAGTGTGGAACGTTGCGGCCGATACGCTGGCCGAAGACGCTACGCAGCCGCTACGCCTAACACACACGCCAACAACGAATACACTGTCCCAAGTTAGAAGTATGTCCGGGGCGAAACGTTGGCAGGCTGGAGAACAGTATGTTCAAGAGCTCTATGGATCAGCAGGGCAGGGGCATTTTGCAATACCCGCTGCCGAAGTGGGTGGTGAGACGATAGTTGGTGCGGGCGGGCGCTTCGTCGACGCACCAGTAGCAACGGGCGACGGAGGTACTCTCGCAAACGAGGTTAAGACGTATAAGCAATGGACGACTGTTGATGGTCAACCTGTTCAGAACACAGTGCCGCTCAGTTCTCAGATTAAGCAGCAGGTGCTGAAGGATTCGTGGCTGCAGCAGAATCTATCGGGCTATCGCCCTAATTGGATTTTCCTCGATGCGCCGCCGTCCCCAGAACTAGCTCAGTACTTAACGAAACAAAATATTCCGTATGTAATTCATCACTGAGGATCATGCATGTGACGGAAGAAGATTCGCTTCTTCAACAGAGAGAAGCTGGGTTTGATGAATTTTATGGCGCCCTACTTCCTTCGCTGGTTGAGTTCGTGGGTAATATGGGCATCACTCCAGCGCATGAAGTACTAAAGCATGCGGTGGCTTTTGCTCCGATGCTTAGTGAATCGCTTCGTGAGGTCGACGTATCGGATCAGGAGGATAGGTCATGGTTGATTCTTCATGCCGGATATTTTATCGGGGAATTCTTCGTTCAGCGCTATCGTGGGTGCTGGTACGTCAACGACATCCAAGGTTCCCGCTATTTTGCTCGTTATGTTGTAGGGAGGTTTCTCGACCTCAATAATTCTGCACTGATGATCGATCCGTTTTTTGTTGCGCAATCGTATGTCGACTCTTCCGCTCCGCGAAATCTCGAGGAAATGCTTTCTGCTGTTAACGCAGAGCTTTGTGGCGATCAGCGTTGATAGCAGGCTAACAAGAGAGCATCGTTGACCCGCCATCACGTTGCGAGATGGCGGATATCGGCGAGAAGGCAAACGTCCATGTCTATCGCGGGGAATGCCGTCAACGGCGGGGTAGTCAGTGGAGCATCTGCCATGGGTTAGGAGGTCTTTCCCGGCTTGGTCACAAGTTGCAAGGCCGGTGTCGCCGTCGGTGCGCTAGCGACGGACGGCAACGAAGCGGGTCATATGATCGGTTGTGGGCTGGCTACTCGTTAAGGCTTCCCGCTGGGTGACGCGATTGCCGTCCTCTTTCCGCCGGCAACTTCGGCCGTGACCTGGCTGGCAGTCTGCTGTCCGGCTCGTTGCAGCGCGAAGCGAGCATCGCTCTCGGCGACGACCGCGTGGGCAGCTGGAGCAACACCGCAGCATCCGCCCTGGGCAACACGATAGGCACGCAAACGGCCAAGGCGCTCAATCAGCCCACGCCGCAGCCGGCCAAGGCGGAGAACCCGCTGGACGCATGGCGTCGCGATGTGGGTGACAGCACGGCGTACGACAACCTGGGACCGGCCGGTCACAGTGTCGATCCGACGGATTTGCTGGGGGCGTACAACCGCCAGGGTGTGGCATCGCTGGCGTCGCGTGATCCGTCCTTCGGCGTGAGTGACGAGACCCTGGCCGAGGTCGCCTACGGCTCACGTGCGGACTGGATCGCTTACACGGATACCTCGGACCTTGGTACGCCGGTGAACGGCGCCTACAGCGCCAAGGATCTGGGCCACTCGTTGCGGGCATGAGCCAGGTGCAACAGCGCGCGATGGGTGGCACGCCGGAACAGCGTGCGGTCGCGCAGCAGGTGCAGTCGATCTTCGACAGCGCCACCCGCGAAGGCATCTATACGACGTATTACGATGCATCGCAGATCAGCATCGCCCGGGACGCGATCAGCGCAGCGCTGGACGCGCGGCCGTTGCCCGCCAGTACGGACTACATCACCGCTCCGACCTTGCTCACACCCGCGGCGACGGACTTCAACACGGTCAACCTGGAGGGTGTGACCGTCACGGCCAATCGCGAGGCGGATGCGAGCTTCTTCGGTAGCGTGGGCGATCGGTTGGTTCAAAACTATCGACAGAGCCGTCAACTCCTTGACGACGCGGTCGCGGGGGCCGGCCAATGGATCGATAAGGCGGAGACGTCGCTCGACCATGCCCGGGGCAGCCTGCGCGACTGGTCTATGCAGAACGGTGGGAGCGTCGGCGGGGCAATCGGGAAATACGTGTCCGACCAGATCGGCTTGGCGGAAGGCTTCTCGCTGGGAGCTGCCCATGCCGTGACCGGCGTCGTAAGCCTGGCCGTGTGGGCATCCGACTTGGTCAACCCGGTGACATGGGCGCTGGATAGTCAGCGCAATATCGACCATGTGAAGAGCACGTATCGCACCATCGATACCCTCAATTCCGTGGTGGA
>NZ_FUYT01000026.1:0-39386 GCF_900167995.1 Luteibacter sp. 22Crub2.1 | reverse complement strand
AAAGAGCCGGCGGGTGCCACCCTCGCGTCCGGTAGCCGCAGGCGAGGGCTCCGACTGGAAGAGGCCCGCAGGGGGCCGGTCAGGGATGACCGGCCGTTTTCGGGGAGGCAGGGACAGCCGACTCGAAAACCCCCAGTCGGAGCCCGACCCGGCCGAAGGCCATTGAAATACGGCCGCGGAGCGGCCCTTCCCTGAGGGGTCGCCGCAGGCGTGGACGCGAGGGTGGCACCCGCCGGCTCTCCAACGCGACACCACACGCTGCGACAAAGCTAAACGCGACGGCGCAAGCCGAGCCCCCCCCCAAGGACATCCGCCCGCCAGAAGAACCGCTTCCACTATCCTAGGCATATGCCTCGCCCTCCTGTCAGAACGCCGTCGCCGCTGCGCGCCAGACGGCCATCTCAGCCCACCTTCGGGGTCGCTCGCGTGTTGTCCAAACGCGGTGTCTGCTCACGTAGCCAGGCGGAAAAGGCCGCGCGCGAGGGGCGGGTTAAAGTGGATGGAAAGATCGTGCGCGATCCCGAATTCCGGATCACGGGGAGCGAGCGGATCGAGCTGGATGGTGCGGGGGCGGTCGCCGCCGCGCCGGTGTATCTCGTCATGAACAAACCCCGAGGCGTGGTGGTCTCCGCATCCGACGATCGCGGGCGGGATACGGTCTATGGGCTGCTCGAAGGTGCCGGGTTGCCCTGGGTCGGGCCGGTGGGTCGGCTCGACAAGGCGAGCGAAGGCTTGCTGCTGCTGTCGAACGACACCGTCTGGGCGGCTGGGATCACCGAGCCGGCGACGCACGTGCCGAAGACCTATCACGTGCAGGTGGCGGGACAACCGGACGAGTCGACCATCGCGGCGATGCTCGGTGGCGTCATCGATGAAGGCGAGCCGCTGCGTGCGGGTGCGGCGGCGTTGCTGCGGCAGGGCGAGAAGACGGCCTGGCTCGAGGTCACGCTCGACGAGGGACGCAACCGGCATATCCGCCGGTTGATGGCGGCGCTGGGGTTCGAGGTGCAGCGACTGGTGCGGGTGGCGATCGGTGACTTGCCCCTTGGCGAACTGGCCAAGGGGCAGTGGCGGCATTTGAGTGAGGCTGAGGTGTCCGGCCTGCGGAGGCGGTGAGGCCAGCGCCCTTCGTTAGCGGGCTGGCTCTCACCGGTGTGAGGAAGACCCTCAGCCCTTCAACACGCCCAGCTTCTTTCCCACCCGGGTGAACGCCGCGATCGCGTGGTCCAGATGTTCCCGTGTATGCGCCGCGCTCATCTGCGTGCGGATACGTGCCTTGCCTTGCGGCACGACGGGGAAGAAGAAGCCCGTGACGTAGATGCCTTCCTCGAGCAACTCGGTAGCCATGGCCTGCGCCTGCTTCGCGTCGTAAATCATCACCGGTACGATCGGGTGCTGACCCGGGCGGATGTCGAAACCGGCTTCGGTCATCTTCTCGCGGAAATAGCGGGTGTTCTCCTTCACTTTCTCGCGCAGGTCGCCGGCGGCATCCAGCATGTCGAAGACCTTGGTACCGGCTGCGACGACGTGCGGCGGCAACGAGTTGGAGAACAGGTACGGACGCGAGCGCTGGCGCAGCAGTTCGATGACTTCACGGCGGCCGGTGGTGAAACCGCCCAGGGCGCCACCGAGTGCCTTGCCCAGCGTGCCGGTGATGATGTCGATCTTGTCGAGCACGCCGTGCAGTTCGGCCGAGCCGCGGCCGGTATCGCCCAGGAAGCCGGTGCAGTGGCACTCGTCGATGTGGACCAGCGCGTCGTACTTCTTCGCCAGCGCGGTGATCTCGGCCAGCGGGGCGACGAAGCCGTCCATCGAAAACGCGCCGTCGGTGGTGATCAGCTTGGTGCGTGCGCCCGCCGCATCGGCGGCCTGCAGCTGGGCTTCGAGATCGGCCATGTCGCAGTTGGCGTAGCGGAAACGCTTTGCCTTGCACAGGCGGATGCCATCGATGATCGAGGCGTGGTTGAGCGAGTCGGAAATGACCGCGTCTTCCTCGCCCAGCAGCGGCTCGAACAGACCGCCGTTGGCGTCGAAGCAGGCGGCGTAGAGGATCGTGTCCTCCTTGCCGAAGAACGTGGCGATCTTCGCCTCCAGTTCCTTGTGCAGATCCTGCGTGCCGCAGATGAAGCGCACACTGGCCATGCCGAAGCCGTGCGTGTCGAGCGCGTCCTTGGCCGCCTGGATCACGTCGGGGTGATCGGCCAGGCCGAGGTAGTTGTTCGCACAGAAATTGAGGACCTTGCGGCCACCTTCCAGTTCGATCTCGGCCGACTGCGGCGAGACGATGATGCGCTCTTTCTTGAACAAGCCCTGTTCGCGGATGGCGTCGAGCTCGCTGGCGAAACGGGTCTGGCCGGGGTAGGTCACGTCCATGAGCAGACCACCTTGCCGCAGTGACCGGCGTCCATCAGGTCGAAGCCCTTCTGGAAATCGTCGATCGCGATCTGATGCGTCAGCACCTTCTGCAACGGGAAGCCGGTGAGCACCATCTGGGTCATCTTGTACCAGGTCTCGTACATCTTCCGGCCGTAGATGCCCTGCAGGGTGAGCCCCTTGAAGATGACCTTGTCCCAGTCGATCCCGGCGCCACGCGGCATGATGCCGAGCATGGCGATCTTGCCGCCGTGGTACATGCAGTCGAGCATATCGCCGAAGGCGCGGGGGTTGCCGCTCATCTCCAGACCTACGTCGAAGCCTTCGATGTGCAGGTCTTTCACGGTGTCCTTGAGCGACTGCTTGGACACGTTGACCACGCGCGTGGCGCCCATGTCGGCGGCGAGCTTCAGGCGGTAGTCGTTGACATCGGTGACGACCACGTTGCGCGCACCGACGTGCTTGGCGATGCCTGCGGCGATGATGCCGATCGGACCGGCGCCGGTGATCAGGACATCTTCACCGATCAGGTCGAACTCGAGTGCGCAGTGCGCGGCGTTGCCATACGGGTCGAAGAAGGCGGCCAGCTCGGACGGAATCTGGTCCGGGATCGGCCACAGGTTGGACGCCGGCATGGTCATGTATTCGGCGAAGGCACCGTTGCGGTTCACGCCGATGCCCGTGGTGTTCGGGCACAGGTGCTGACGGCCGGCGCGACAGTTGCGGCAATGGCCGCAGACGATGTGGCCTTCGGCCGAGACGCGGTCGCCGATGTTGTAGCCGGTGACGCCCGGGCCGATCTCGGCGATGCGACCGACGAACTCGTGGCCGATGGTGAGGCCCGGCGTGATGGTGCGCTGGGACCACTCGTCCCACTTGTAGATGTGCAGGTCCGTTCCGCAGATGGCTGTCTTTTCGATCTTGATCAGGACTTCGTTCGGGCCGACCTGCGGCACCGGCACTTCTTCCATCCAGATGCCTTGCTCGGGCTTACGCTTCACGAGCGCTTTCATCGTCTGCTGCATGGGCTCAAAGGTTCCGTGCGGGGAAGGTCCGGGGCTGGACCAAACCGCCATTATAGGCCCGTCCATCCCCGGTTCGTGATGCGGCGCGGCATTGCCAGCGAGGGCCCGGGGCCTCTATGGTCGGGACCGCTTTGCAAGACCGACAGGGGCAACGAAAATGCGAATCCGATCGATGATGCTGGGAGCCGCCATGGCGCTGGCGCTGGATGCGAAGGCCGACGAAGGCATGTGGCTGCCGTCGCAGCTGCCTTCGATTGCGAAGAATCTCAAGGATGCCGGCTTCCGGGGCGATCCCAAGGACCTGGCCGACCTGACGAAAGCGCCCCTGAATGCGGTCGTCCGCATTGGCGGTGGCACGGGCTCGTTCGTGTCATCCGATGGTCTCGTGGTGACCAATCACCACGTCGCCTTCGGTGTCATCCAGTACAACACCCGGCCGGACCGCGATCTCATCAACGAGGGCTTCGTGGCGCCGGACCGCGCTGGCGAGCTGCCGGCCAACCCGGATTACCGCCTGCGCGTGACCGTAGGTTTCGACAAGGTCACCGACCGCATCCTGGCGGACGCGAGAGGCAAGACGGGAAGGGCTTACTACGATGCCGTCGATGCGGCGAGCAAGGCACTGGTCGCGGAGTGCGAGAAGGAGCCCGGCATCCGGTGCAGTGTCGCCAACATGTTCTACGGTCGCGACTTCTACCTGGTGCGTCAGCTGGAACTGCGCGACATCCGTCTGGTGTATGCACCGCCCCGGGCGATCGGTAACTACGGCGACGAGATCGACAACTTCGTCTGGCCGCGCCACGCGGGTGACTTCACCATCCTCCGCGCCTATGTCGGCAAGGACGGCAAGCCGGCCGACTTCTCACCGGACAACGTGCCCTATCACCCGCCGTCGCATCTGAAGCTGGCGACGGAAGGCGTGGCCGAGGGCGACTTCGTCATGTTGGCCGGTTACCCGGGCACCACCTACCGTCATCGCACGGCGGCGGAGTTCGCGGACCAGATCGAGTGGCGCCTGCCGACGTCGGTCGCCGTGCTCAAGGGCTTGCAGGAGGTGATCGAGGCCCAGGGCAAGGCGGACAAGGAGGCCGGTATCCGGTACGCCTCGCAGCTGCAGTCGCTCAAAAACAACATCAAACGGTTCAGCGGTGAGCTGGAAGGTCTGAAGCGCAGCGACGCCGTGGCGGTTCGCCGTGAGGACGAGGCAGCAATGCTGGTGTGGCTGGCGACCCAGTCCGACGCCGCTGCGCTCAAACCGTCGATCGATCAGGCCATGGCACTGATCGCGCAGGGCAAGGACGTGCGCGACCGCGACCTGCTCGTGGGCCTCCTGACGTCGCAGACCCAGCTGATGCGCGGCGCGCTGTCGATCGATCGTCTGTCGGTGGAGCGCCTCAAGGCCGACGCCGAGCGTGAATCCGGCTACCAGAAACGCGACGAGGAACTGATCCAGAGTCAGCTGACACAGATTCAGCGCCGCTACGACCCGCGCGTGGAGAAAGCGCTGGTGACCTCGGTGCTCACGCGCTACCAGCGGTTGCCGGACGCGCAGCGTCTGCCGGAAGTCGATAAGGTGTTCGGTCGTACACCGGCCGAGCTGACCAGGGCGCTCGACGGCATCTACGGCGCGACGACGTTCGCCGACGAGGCGGAACGCACGCGTCTGTTCGCCGCCGCGCCTGCCGACGTTGCGAAAAGCAACGACGCCCTGCTGGTCGCCGCCCGCACGCTTCGGCCTGCGCTGCTGCGCATCGAGGAAGAAAAGAAGGCGCGGGAGGGCGATCTGCTTCGCCTGCGCCCGGCTTACATGCAGGCGCTGATCGCTTACCGCGAAAAGCAGGGTAAGGCGGTCTATCCCGACGCGAACTCCACGCTGCGTGTCAGCTACGGCAAGGTCACGCCACTGGCCGCACGCGACGCGGTCAGCTACGCGCCACTGACCACGGTGCAGGGCATCGTCGAGAAGAACACGGGGGCGTTCCCGTTCGATGCGCCCGTACCGCTGATCGATGCGATCCACAAAGGCGACTTCGCGGGCTACACCGATGCGAAGACCGGCGCGATGCCTGTGGACTTCCTCAGCAACCTGGATACGACCGGCGGTAACTCGGGCTCGCCAGTGCTTAACGCCAGGGGCGAACTCGTCGGCCTCAACTTCGACAGCAACTGGGAGGCCGTCAGCGCCAGCTGGATGTACGACCCCCGCTACAAGCGGGCCATCCATGTGGACATGCGCTACATGCGCTGGCTGATGGACAAGGTCTATCCGTCGCACGCCCTGCTGCGTGAACTCGGCGTTCCCGCGAAGTAAGGCGTTCCATGACCTCCGGCACGTACCGCCGGAAGTCGTCTCGTTCATTGTTACTTTATAACAACTTCAGGGAGCATCACCTCATGCGTCGTCTCGCCCTTGCTGCCGCCCTCGCGGCCGGTCTCGTCCCCGCCGCGCACGCCGTCGAAGGCATGTGGCAGCCTGCCCAGCTGCCGAAGATCGCAGGCACCCTCAGGCAGCACGGGCTCAAGCTCGATCCGGCCTCGCTGACGGATCTGACCGCTTATCCGATGGGCGCCATCGTCAGTCTCGGCGGCTGCACGGCGTCGTTCGTGTCGACGGACGGCCTGGTCGTGACCAACCATCACTGTGGTTACGGCGCGCTCCAGTACAACTCGACCAGGGACAAGAACCTCATCGAGCAGGGCTTCCTGGCGAAGAACTTCGGCGAAGAGCTGCCGGGCTCGCCCGACATGCGCGTCTTCGTCACCGAGGAGATCCGGGATGTCACGAAGGACGTCACCGGCAAGCTGACGGCGACGATGACCGGCCAGCAGCGCTACGACGCGATCGACCGCGCGAAGAAGGAGCTGGTGAAGGCGTGCGAGACCGACGGCTACCGCTGCGACGTCTACACCTTCCACGGCGGCTACAGCTATCAGCTGATCAGACAGCTCGAGATCAAGGACGTACGCCTGGTTTACGCGCCGCCCGAGTCCATCGGCAAGTTCGGCGGTGACGTCGACAACTGGATGTGGCCGCGCCACACCGGCGACTTCAGCTACCTGCGTGCGTATGTGTCGAAGGACGGTAAGTCGGCCACGTATTCGAAGGACAACGTGCCCTATCACCCGAAGCACGTGATCAAGGTGAATCCGCAGGGTGTGGAGGAGGGCGACTACGTGATGGTCGTCGGCTACCCGGGTCGTACCAACCGTTATCGGCTGGCCCAGGAGGTGCAGAGTGCCATCGACTGGAGCTACCCGACGCAGATCAAGCTGTATCAGGAGCAGCTCGACACGATCGCCACCAATGGCAAGCGCGATCCCGAGGTCACGGTGAAGTACGCCAGTCTCGTCGCTGGCCTCAACAATTATCTGAAAAATTTTGGCGGCCAGCTCGAGGGCCTGCGTCGTGCGGACGCGGTGGCAGTGAAGCGCAAGCAGGAAGCCGATCTCACCGCCTGGCTCGCAAAGCAGGGCGGCGCGGAAAATCAGGCCCTCGCCGGCGACATCGCCCAGCTCAAGGCAAAACTCACCGAATATCAGGCCACGCGCGAGCGCGATCTCGACCTGATGCTGATCCAGCGGACACAGCTGTTTTCCGCAGGCGTGCGTCTTGCGCGCCTCGCCGAGGAGCGCGCCAAGCCGGACATGGAGCGTGAGGCTGGCTTCCAGCAGCGTGACGAGGTGCGTATCGAAGGCGCGCTGAAGCAGATGGAGCGTCGCTACGACGCGCAGACCGATCAGGATCTGCTGACGAACGCCCTCGTCCGTTATGCCGCGCTGCCGAAGGATCAGCATCTCGCCGGTCTCGACACCTGGCTCGCTGGCGCGAACACGCGACCGGCCATCCAGGCGAAGGTCGCTTCGCTCTACAAGGGCAGCAAGCTGGGCGACACCGCAGAGCGGATGAAATGGTTCAAGGCCGATGCGAAGGCCGTCGCCGCCAGCGACGACAGCATGCTCAAGCTGGCGCATGCCCTGCTGCCGGAACTGAAGGCGATTCAGGATCAGGACGATGCCCGCGACGGTGAACTGGCGAAGCTTCGTCCGCGCTACATGCAGGCGATCATCGCGTGGAAGGAATCGCAGGGCCTGCCGGTGTATCCCGATGCCAACAGCTCGCTTCGCGTCACCTTCGGCAATGTGCAGGGCGTCGCGCCGCGCGACGGCGTGAGCTACGCGCCGTTCACCACCGCCGAGGGCATCGTGCAGAAGGATACGGGTATCGAACCGTTCAATGCGCCCAAGGCTGAGACCGACGCGATCAGGGCAAAGGCCTACGACGGCTACGCGTCGAAAAAACTGGGCACGCTACCCGTCGACTTTCTCGCGGACCTCGACATCACCGGTGGTAACTCGGGTTCGCCGTCACTGGATGCAAAGGGCCAGCTCGTGGGCCTCGCGTTCGACGGTAACTGGGAGTCGGTAAGTGGCGACTGGCTGTTCAACCCGAAACTCAATCGCTCCATCCAGGTGGATGTGCGCTACATGCTGTGGGTGATGCATCACCTGGACCATGCCGACAATCTGCTGAAGGAGATGGGCGTGCCGGCGAAGTGACGTCGGCGGTTCGTCGCTTCAGGCGAGAAGCTTCAGCAGCCGGAGAGCCGCTGCGAAAACACCCGCCGCTGTAACGAAGGGATACCACCGTGCCTCAGCGTTGATCTTCGCGGTCTCGGCCATGAGCTTGCCGATCTCGGCGCGGACTTTTTCCAGCTCGTCGGGTGACATGCTTCCGGTCTCGGCTTTCTTTGGGGACGGGGGCGGCATGGGTTGTCCACAGGGTATGTGGATACGGGTTGCATAACCGTGTGGATAAGTCGGCATATCGCTTTGCCGACAAACACTTCGGTTTGTCTGATCACTTAATGATCAGCGCGGTGCTCAGTGCTCCACCGTCGATGCTGCTTTTTCGTCTGAGGTGCTGATGCCTGGTTGAGGAGCCTGGCCCACCCTGCGAAGAAAGCCAGGTCGGATGTTCCCGATTCTCAATGCAGTCTTATCCACACCCTGTGTGGATACCGACTGCATAACCGTGTGGACAAGTCTGATTCAGGCTTACATAGCAACGACTTGGGTTGTGCTGGTCAATCGTTGCTCACCGCCGCCGGAAGCCACTCGCGATATCCACAGCCAATGTGGATACCGCATGCATAACCGTGTGGATAAGTCGGGTTTGGTGTTGCGCGACAGTCACTTGTCTTGCGCTGGTCAATAAACAGCCGGTGGCGACGCCTTGCATCGCCCGATGCACTCGAGCCATGCGGTTCTGTTGCCGTAGTCCAGGGTCATGCGAAACGGCGAGAGCGCGTTTCCGCCGAGTGCGCCATGAACGGGCCCGTCCATCATGTCGGACATCCACGTGAACGCGCTGTCCGGGCGTTCCGTGAACCAGATGGGGCCTACGATAAAGGAGCCGATCGTGATCTCGGGGACGCGGATGGCGCGCGTGGTTTGCTTGGGGCCGAACAGATCATCGGCGCCGGCGACGACTGGCCAGTCAGGGTGGCTATCGTGCCAGGCCTCGAAAACCAGATGATCGACGTAGCTGGTCACCCCTTCGCCATTGACGACAGGCGTGTGCATTTCCGCAAGACCTTTCTTTGTCGGGTGGGCTGTAGCTCCCGTATCGAGGAGCAGATCCACGGTTTCGCCCGGGACACCGATGGTCACTCGCGGGAAGGCCTGGTAGACGGCGCCCTTCCTTCGGGCAGGCAGTCCCATGACTAACGGGTGTGCGTCCCGGGCGGGCTTCCAGTCAGCTCCATGGATCGTCAGCGTTTCTGCCGGGTAGTCGAATGTCCACACGTATTCGGGGAAGAACGATGAGCCGATCATGCCGTCGTACCCGAGGCGGCCATCCTCTGGAGCGATGGCCCCCACGCCGCCACAATACCTGGTGGGCCGGGGAAGGCCCTGCCCTGGCGCATAGACCGGAGGCATCACCAGCGCCGCGTCGGGGGCCGAAGGACAACTGATGGGTTTCAGGCCCAGGCGGGTGGCGACGTCCTTGAGCAACCAATAACTGACGCCGCCGCCGCCCGTGTCCGCCAGCAAGCGGAGCTTTGTTCCGTCGGCCAGCGTGGGTGTGGCAACAAAATGGCCGGCTTCATATGTTGTGGGCACAACCGTCGCGGCATCCGCCGCAGTGATAACCCCCATCATGGCGGCAAGCGCCAGCGCAACACGCAACATGCTTCCGTTCTCCCTTTGAGTGCCCGCCGATCTTACCGGCTGCGGTACCCTTGCGATCGTTTGCTTCGTCGTACCCTGGCATGACCCTCGATAACCGTCCTCTCGCCGTTTTTCTGATGGGCCCGACCGCCTCGGGCAAGACGGCGCTTGCCTGTTCGCTGGCCGACCGCTACCCGATGGGCGTGATCAGCGTCGATTCGGCCCTGGTCTACCGAGGGCTGGATATCGGTTCGGCGAAACCCGACGCGGCGACGCTGGCGCGTTACCCGCACGAGCTCGTCGACATTCGCGATCCGGCTCAGCCGTATTCCGCGGCAGACTTTCGCTCCGACGCCCTGGCGGCGATGGACCGGGTGCGAAAGGCGGGCAGGGTGCCGCTGCTCGTCGGCGGCACGGGACTTTACTTCCGGGCGCTGCAGCAGGGGCTGTCGGATCTGCCCGAGGCCGATCCGGCCGTGCGGGAGCGGATCGGCGCCGAGGCGGCGCGGGTCGGCTGGGCCACCATGCACGAGCGGATGGCCGAACGCGACCCGGTGGCCGGTGCACGTATCCGGCCGGGCGATGCCCAGCGCGTCCAGCGCGCCCTCGAGGTCATGGAGCTGACCGGCCGGACACTCACCGAGCTCCAGCAGGGCGGTAGCCGCGAGCCGTTTCCCTGGCGGGTGCTCAAGCTGGCGTTGCTGCCGGATGACCGCAAGCTGCTTCACGAGCGGATAGCCGCCCGCTTCGACACCATGATCGCCGGTGGTTTTCTCGATGAAGTGAAGCGACTCCGCGCCCGCGGCGACCTGCATGCCGAGCTTCCGGCCATCCGTGCGGTGGGTTACCGCCAGGCCTGGGAGTACCTCGATGGTCAGGGAGACGCCACGAACTTCCGCGACCGTGGTATCTATGCAACGCGGCAACTCGCCAAGCGCCAGATCACCTGGTTGCGCGGCGAGCTCGACGCACGCACGTTCGACCCGGACCGGGGGGATCCGCTGCCGGGGGCCGACGTGGCACTTCAGCAGTTCCTGGGGGTGCCGCGGGCTTCACGCACGGCGCTTCCAGCCGGTATTTAAAAGCAGTTAAGATTCAAATCACTTGGACCGGGGCGCCGTCAGGCGTTCTTTTTACCCGGTCCCGTACGAAGGCGTAGGGGAGAAGAAGAAATGTCCAAAGGGCAATCGTTGCAGGATCCGTTTCTCAATGCGCTTCGTCGCGAACGCGTGCCGGTCGCCATCTATCTGGTGAACGGCATCAAGCTGCAGGGCACGATCGAGTCCTTCGACCAGTTCGTGGTGCTGCTGCGCAATCAGGTGAGCCAGATGGTGTACAAGCACGCCATCTCTACGGTCGTGCCCAGCCGCAACGTGCGGGTTGGTGGCCACGAGAACCACGCGGAAGCCGGTGCGGGCGACGTCGAGGGTTGAGGGGCCCCCGTCGGCGACCCATATGTAAAAGAGCGGGTGCGCGTATCCTTGGGGTACGCGCACCCCTTCCTTTTTTGATGAGGTCATCCCCCTAAGTGTTCGACAGGCAAAAGAAAGGCGATCGCGCGGTGCTGGTGCTGCCGCATTCCCGCGGCGAAGGCGACGCCATTCGTCGCGGCGAGGAATTCGCCGAGCTGGTGGCTTCCGCCGGTGCCGAGGTCCTTGCGACCATCTCCGCCCGCGTAGAGAAGCCCAACCCCCGTTTCTATATCGGTACCGGTAAGGCCGAAGAGGTCGCCGAAGCCGTGCGCGCGCTGGAGGCGGACGTGGTCCTCGTCGACCACGAGCTGACCCCGGTGCAGGAGCGCAACCTCGAAAAACAGCTGCAGACCCGCGTGGTCGACCGCGCCGGCCTGATCCTGGACATCTTCGCCCAGCGTGCCCGCTCCCACGAAGGCAAGCTCGAGGTCGAGCTGGCTCAGCTCAAGCATCTGGCGACCCGGCTGGTCCGGGGCTGGACCCATCTTGACGCCCAGCGTGGCGGTGCCATCGGCAACCGCGGCCCGGGTGAAACCCAGCTCGAGACCGATCGCCGGCTGCTGGCCGAGCGCGTGAAGATGCTGAGCAAGCGTCTCGAGAAAGTAGGGACCCAGCGCGACCAGCAGCGCCGCTCGCGGCTGCGAAATACGGTGCCCCGGGTCGCCCTGGTGGGCTATACCAACGCCGGCAAATCCACGCTGTTCAACGCGCTGACCACCGGGGGCGTCTACGCGGCGGATCAGCTGTTCGCCACGCTGGACCCCACGGTGCGCAAGATCGACGGCCTCGCGTGCGGGCCTGCGGTGATCGCCGACACGGTGGGTTTCATCCGCGAGCTCCCGCATGACCTCGTGGCGGCTTTCCGCGCCACGCTGGCCGAGGCGCGCGACGCCGACCTGCTCATTCACCTCAGCGACGCCGCGGACGAAGAGCGCGAGCTGCTCCGTCGCGTCGTCGACGAGGTGCTGGACGAGATCGGGGCGGGGGATGTGCCCCAGCTCTCGGTGATGAACAAGGTCGACCTGATCGACGTCGAGCCACGGGTTGATCGCGGGGACGACGGCAAGCCGCGTCAGGTCTGGCTCTCCGCCGCCACGGGACAGGGTATCGAAGGGCTGCGCGAGGCGTTGGGCGAACTGCTCGGCGGCGACCGCATCCGCACGGGTCTTGAGCTTCCGCTCACGGCGGGCCGGCTGCATGCCCGCCTCAAGGCGGCGGGCGCGATTGCCGGCGAGGCCATCGACGAGCATGGCTGGCATCTGGATATCGACGCGCCGCGATCCGTTCTGGCGCCGTTGCTGGGCGACGATGTGCATGCCGGGCCGCTCCGCGAGCTGATCGATCCGCCGCATCCCGCGTTCTGAGCGAGCACCCGCCTTACCCTATCTGATAGAATTCACGTCGTTTGCGTGCCCGATCGGCGTGGCGACGGGCCTTCGCGTGCCCGGCGCCGCTTCCCCGCCGCCCGGGCCACCTCATGGCTTGCCAGCCGCCCACCCTCGGTCCCCGAAGGAGACTGTCGCCCATGGCTTGGAACGAACCCGGTAACGGCCAGAAGGATCCCTGGAACCGCAACCGGTCGAGCGGGCGGAAGCCCGATCTCGACGGTGCGCTGAAGAGCCTGAAGGCACGCTTTGGCAAGTTCGGCGCCGGCAGCGGCGGCGTGACCGCCATCGTGCTGGTGTTCATCGTGGCCTGGCTGCTGGTCAGCAGCTACACGGTCATCGATGCGCGTCAGGTCGGCGTGGTGCTGCGCTTCGGCCAGTTCTCGCGCATTCTGCCGCCCGGCTTTCATCTGAAGGCGCCCAGCCCGGTCGAGACGGTGACCAAGGTCGAGACGACCCAGATCCGCTCGGTCTCGGACAACGTGTCGATGCTGACGCGGGACGAGAACATCATCGCGATCGACTTCAACGTGCAGTATCAGGTCTCCGATGCGCGCAAGTTCCTGTATTCGAACGCTGATCGCGAAGAAAACACCATCCACAACGCGGCCGAGGCGGCCGTGCGTTCCGTGGTCGGCGCCAACATCATGGATAACATCCTGACCACGCCGGGCGTCGACACGCCGGCGCCGGATCAGGCGCCGGCCGCCGGTGTCGCGCCCGCCGCGAAGGAGACGCTGCAGCAGCAGACCCGCGACATCCTCCAGGCCACGCTCGACAAGTACGACGCCGGCATACTGGTGACGGGGGTCAGCTTCCAGAACGTTTCGCCGCCCAAGGAAGTGAAGGACGCCTTCGACGACGTCAACGCCGCGCGCGAAGACAAGCAGAGCGAAGAGAACAACGCCCGCGCCTACGAGAGCCGCGTCGTGCCACTGGCCCGTGGCGACGCCGGTCGTATCTCGGCCGTCGCGGAAGGCGATCGCGTGGAGCGCATCGCACGCGCCAACGGCGAGGCCGAGCGCTTCAATCTGTTGCTCAAGGAATACCGCGCCGCTCCCGAAGTGACGCGCCGCCGCCTGTGGCTGGAAACGGTCGAAGAGGTCATGGCAGGCAATCCCAAGATCGTCGACGGCAGCAACGGCAAGAACATCATCCAGTTGCCGGTGGAAGCGCCGAACAGCTCGATTCGCAACGTACCCGGTGTCGGTACCGTCGTGCAGTCGGCCACCACCGACGCCAACCCGACGCCGAACCAGCCGCAGCAGGGGAGCGCCCAGTGAAGATCGTTTCCGGCCTCATCGTCGTCCTCATCGTCCTGCTGGGCTTCAACAGCGCCTTTGTCGTCAGGGAAGGCGAAAACGCCTTGCTGTTGCAGTTCGGCCGTATCGTCCGCGCGGATTACCAGCCGGGTCTGCACTTCAAGATTCCCGTCGTGCAGCAGGTCATGCGCTTCGATAACCGCATTCTGGGGCTCGATGCCCAGCCCGAGCGTTATTTCACGCTCGAGAAGAAGAGCGTCAACGTCGACTTCTACGTGAAGTGGCGTATCGCCGATAACGCGGCGTATTACCGCGCCACGTCGGGCGACGACACCCAGGCGATCCAGCGCCTCACGCCCATCGTCAAGGACGCCCTGCGTCACGAGTTCAACTCGCGCAAGCTGGAAGACCTGATCGCCGGCGGCCGTGAAGACATCACCGGCCAGGTGCGTAAGGACACCGACGCCGCCGCACGCCAGAACCTCGGCATTTCGGTGGTCGACGTACGCATCAAGCGCATCGACCTGCCCGACGAAGTCAGTGGCTCGGTCTACAAGCGTATGCGCGCCGAGCGCCTGCAGCTGGCCAACGAGCTCCGTTATACCGGCCAGGAAAGCGCGGCGAAGATCCGCGCCGACGCCGACCGTCAGAAGTCGGTGCTGGTGGCCGATGCGGAGCGTGACGCGACCAAGGTCAAGGGTGATGGCGACGCTCAGGCAGCCGCTATCTACGCCCAGGCGTACAGCCAGGATCCCGAGTTTTTCGCTTTCTATCGCAGCCTGGCGGCTTATCGTAAGTCGTTCGCCGATGGCAAGGGCGTGCTGGTCCTCAAGCCCGATTCCGAATTCCTGCGCTATCTCAACGACGGCCCCGGCCGTCAGCGCTGATCCCTATACACATCGCCCATCCGGGCAACGTCACTTAGAGAGAACCGTCAACATGGGTAAGTCAGTCGTTATTCTGGGCGCGCAATGGGGCGACGAGGGCAAGGGCAAGATCGTCGATCTTCTCACCGAGCGCGTCGGTGCCGTCGCACGTTTCCAGGGTGGCCACAACGCCGGCCATACGCTGGTGATCAAGGGCAAGAAGACCGTCCTTCACCTGATCCCCTCGGGCATCCTGCGCGACGACGCGCTCTGCCTGATCGGTAACGGCGTCGTGC
This sequence comes from Luteibacter sp. 22Crub2.1, assembly GCF_900167995.1. Lineage (NCBI taxonomy): Bacteria > Pseudomonadati > Pseudomonadota > Gammaproteobacteria > Lysobacterales > Rhodanobacteraceae > Luteibacter > Luteibacter sp. 22Crub2.1. The sequence continues at coordinate 24,536 of NZ_FUYT01000026.1, read as the reverse complement.
TGTCGCCGGCCGCGCTGATGAGCGAAGTCGCCGAGCTCGAGGCCCAGGGCGTCGACGTGCGTCCGCGCCTGAAGATCTCGCCGGCCACCCCGCTGATCATGCCGTACCACATCGCCGTCGATAAGGCGCGCGAAGTCGCCTCCGGCGCCAAGGCCATCGGCACGACCGGTCGTGGCATCGGCCCCGCGTACGAGGACAAGGTCGCCCGCCGCTCCATCCGCGTCGCCGATCTGATGTACCCGCACGAGCTGCCGGAGAAAGTGCAGGCCGCCGTCGAGTATCACAACTTCGTGCTGACCCAGTGGCTTAAGGCCGAGCCGGTCGACTACCAGACCGTCCTCGACGAAGCCCTGACCTGGGGCGAATACCTGCGTCCGATGGTCGACGACGTCGCCACCATCCTGCACGACGTGCGCAAGGAAGGCGGCAATATCCTGTTCGAAGGTGCGCAGGGCGCGCTGCTCGACATCGACCATGGCACCTATCCGTACGTCACTTCGTCGAACACGACGGTGGGCGGCGCGCTCGCCGGCACCGGCGTCGGCGCACGTGACATCGATTACGTGCTCGGTATCTGCAAGGCCTACGCCACGCGCGTCGGCGGCGGTCCGTTCCCGACCGAGCTCAACGACGAGATGGGCGAGCTGCTGCGCAAGAAGGGCAACGAGTTCGGCGCCAGCACGGGTCGTCCGCGTCGCTGCGGCTGGATCGATCTGGTCGCGCTCAAGCGCGCCGTGCAGATCAACGGCATCGACGGCCTGGCGATCACCAAGCTCGACGTGCTCGACGGCCTGGAAAGCATCAAGGTCTGCATTGCGTACGAGTACCGCGGCAAGCGCCGCGAACTCGCTCCGCTGGACGCGGACGGCTGGGCCGAGTGCAAGCCGGTCTACCTCGAGTTCCCGGGCTGGGAAGAGTCCACCGCGGGCATCCGCGACTGGAACAAGCTGCCGCCCGCCGCTCGCGCCTACCTGCGCGCGGTTGAGGAACTCTCGGGCTGCAAGCTGGCGCTGGTCGCCACGGGCGCCGATCGCGATGACACGATCATCCTCGACGATCCGTTCGGCGGTGCCGACAACTGCTGATCCGATGCAGTGATGCGATACGAAAAACGCCAGCCGTGAGGCTGGCGTTTTTCGTGGCCGGCTACGGATGCTCGCCCGGGCGCCCCGCTTCCAGGGCATGCAGATCGATGTCCTTCACCGACACCGGCCGATAGCGCTCGTCGAACGCCACATCGCCCAGCGTCCATCCGGCCTTGCAACGCACGGCGCCCCAGAACCGCCGGAACGCGTTCCAGTGCAGCCCTACGAGGCCCTTCCCGTTATCGGCATCCACCATCGGATCGCCCACGCCGGTCGGCCGGATCGGCTCGCCGTACAGGGCCGTGCCAAACACCACGTCCCACACTGAAAACACCTGCCCGAAATTGCAGTTATGCAGCGTCGGCCGATCCGGATCCACCAGCATGTGATGCAGGCGATGGAACACCGGTGACACGAACAGCCGGTCGAACACCGGCCCGAAGCGGACGCGCACATTCGCATGCGAAAAATTCTGCACGAGCTCACCCAGCAGCATCAGCCAGGCGAAATCGGTCGGCGCCACGCCGATCACCAGGCCGACACCGGCCAGTACCATCGACTGCAGAAAACCGTCGACGAGGCTGCCGCGATCGTTGGTCCAGCAGCTCATCTGTCGGGTGCTGTGGTGCATGCTGTGCAGCGCCCACCACCAGGGTAGCGCGTGCTGCAGGCGATGCATCCAGTAATAGACCAGGTCGTAGATGACGTAATAGACCAGGAACAGCGCAAGCGGATGTCCGTCGAGTGCCGGGATCCAGTGCGTGATGCCCAGCAGTGAGTCGTCGCCTGCCTGGCCGTTGTCCGTACCGCCGAAGGCATTGCCGATGGGTGTCAGGACCAGATAGCTGAACATCGGGAAGATGCCGAGCAGCATCATCAGCGTGTACTGCCGGTCGACCCATGTCAGCCTGCGGTCCGTCCAGCGCTCGGCCGGAATCACCGACTCCAGCGGACGGAACAGGAAGCCGATGATCGCCACTTGCAGGATGGAGATGAGGATGGCCTCGGCGATCTCACGCGGGTCGCCGGCCAGGCCGTTCAGATGGAGAAAGGTCAGGAACGGGACGATAGCGTGGAGACTCGTCCAGTCGACCAGTGAGGACCAAAGCGCGAACATGCCGCCTACCTTCGCCGGTGCCGCGGAGGTGCACGCGGCCGATCCGGCCATTAAGCTTCACGCCTCTTTCGTCGGGCTTTCCGCATGCGTGACATTCCCGGTATCCGTCTCGACGTCCATGTGGGGCAGGGCATCCTGCCGGTCGTGGACGAGCTGGCCGGCCTCCGTATCGCCGTGTTTCGTGACTGGCCCTATCTGTACGAGGGCGACCGCGATTACGAGCGTGGCTACCTTGCCTCGTACGCCGCGTCGCCGCGCAGTGTGTGCGTCGTGGCTCGCGAGGCGTCGGGGCGGGTGATCGGTGCGTCGACCGGGGTGCCGCTCGCCGATGATGGCGAGGCGTTTCATACGCCTTTCCTGGCGCGTGGCATGCCGCTCGAGGACGTCTTCTATCTCGGTGAGTCCGTTTTGCTGTCGCCGTGGCGCGGGCGCGGGATCGGGCACGCCTTCTTCGACGCTCGTGAGGCGCATGCCCGCACCGTCGGTGAATTTCGCTGGACGGCCTTCTGTTCGGTCCGGCGCGAGGCGACCGATCCGCGTGCGCCAGACGGCCATCGCGGCAACGATGCGTTCTGGCGGGGCCGTGGCTACGGACCGGTCGATGGCATGTCCTGCACGCTCTCGTGGAAGGAGCGGGGCGATGACACCGCGACACCGCACACTCTCGATTTCTGGATGCGCGAACTCGATCGTGCAAAGGTTTCCCAATGACTCGTTCGCTCGCCGACTGGCTCACCTATCAGGAAAGCACGCACCCGCGTGACATCGCACTGGGACTCGATCGCGTCCGCGCCGTCTGGACCGCGATGGGCTCGCCGCGCCCCGCGCCGAAGGTGATCACCGTGGGCGGCACCAACGGCAAAGGCTCGACGGTCGCTCTCATCGAGGGCATGCTCCGTGCCGCCGGCTATCGCGTGGGTTGCTACACGTCGCCGCATCTCATCCGCTACAACGAGCGCATCCGCATCGATGGCATCGACGCCGACGACGAGGCCATCGTCGCCTCTTTCGAGCGGATCGAACGCGCGCGAGGCACCATCCCGCAGACGTACTTCGAGTTCGGCACGCTGGCGGCGATCGACCTGATGTCCCGCGCGTCGCTGGATGTCGCGGTGCTCGAAGTCGGGCTCGGCGGACGACTGGATGCCGTGAACATCATCGACGCCGATGTGGCGGTAATCACCACGATCGATCTCGATCACCAGGACTGGCTGGGCGGGGACCGCGACAGTATCGGCCGCGAAAAGGCGGGGATCGCCCGCGCCGGGCGCCCGGCGATCGTGGGCGAGCACGCACCCCCCGAGGGCCTGCTCACCGCCCTGGCAGGCCTCGGCGCGCGCGTGATGCGCGCCGGCGACAGCTTCCGGGTCAGCCGGCACCCGGACGCCGGGACACGCGGCTGGACCTGGACCCACGCCGACGGCACCGTCCTGGATCTGCCGGCACTTGCACTGGATGCGCCGGTCCAGATCGATAACGCGGCCACCGCCATCGCGGCCATTCACTCACTCGGCCCCGAGCGGGATGTCCCGCCCGGAGCGATACGCCACGCGCTGGCCAGTGTGCGGGTACCGGGGCGCTTGCAGAAAATCGCCGACCGACCCGCGACGCTGGTCGATGTCGGACACAATCCGCAGGCGGCCAGGGCGCTGGCCGAGTGGATCGACGCGCAGTCGGGTCCCGTGAGGGTGCTCGCTGTCTACGGCGCACTGTCGGACAAGGACACCCATGGGGTGATCGCGGCGCTGGGGGATCGCGTCAACCGCTGGTATATCGCCGGACTGGATCGCGATACGCCTCGCGGGCTGACAGCCGACGCATTGGCCGCGAGCCTCGTCGCGACCTTGCCGGGGGCCATGCACGCCAGTTTCGCCAGCGTGGAAGCGGCCTGGGCCGCGGCGCGAGCCGATGCGGGTGACGAGGACATCGTGCTGTTGTTCGGCTCATTCTTCGTCGCGAGCGTCGCCCTGGCCGCCGCGAGGTGAACGCCACGCGGGGAAGGGCGTCGGGGGCACCCCTTTGCCGGTTATAATCGCCGCGATTCGCTTTGCGCCGGTCGTATGGAGCCTTCCTTGAAAACACGCCTGCTGGGTGCCGCGGTACTGATCGCGTTGCTGGTCCTGTTCGTGCCGATGATGTTCTCCAGCGCGCCGCCGAAGTCCGACGCCGACCAGACGGTCAGCCTCGAGATTCCGCCGGCCCCGGATCGCGAGCTGCAGACCCGTACGCTCGATGTGGCGCCGAATGGCTCGCCGGCGTCCGCCAGCGGCTCGCAGCCCGCCGCCGGCGCCCCGGCTTCGGGCACGCCGTCGGCTGTCGCTGCTCCCGCGCCCGCGCCCAGCCCCGCCGCGGTCACTCCGGGTGGCGGAAGCAAGCTGGCTTCGGTGGACATCGCCTCGCGCAAGCCTGCCGATGCACTGCCCGAAGACTTCGCGCCAGCGAGCAAGCCCGCGACCACCCCGGCCGCTCCCGCGCCGGCCGCCCGGCCACCGAAGCCGGTGGCCGCGACCCCGCCGCCTGCCGCCGAGGCCCTGCCCGCCGGTACGGCCGGGCGTGGCAGCTACACGATCAACCTCAGTGCCTACGCCGATCATGCCAAGGCCGACGCCCTGGTCCAGAAGGTGAAGGCCCTGGGTTACCCGGTCAGCACATCCGCGTCGAATCAGGCGGGCAAGGCGCTGACGCGCGTCTCCGCCGGCCCGTTCGAGACGCGCGCCGCCGCCGAGGCCGCTCGTCTCAAGATCACGGCCGCCGTACCGGGCGCTCCCGCGTCGCTGTCCTCCAGGCCGGAGACGCAGACGGCTGACGCACCCGCCCCGGTGCGGGCTGCCGCCGCTCCCACGCCCGCCGCACCCGCCGCCGTGCCGGCCGCTGTGCCGACCCCGTCGCCACGAGCCGGCGGTTTCGCCGTTCAGGTCGCCGCGGTCAGCAGCGAGGCGGAAGCCACGCGACTGCGCGACAAGCTGCGTGGCGCGGGCATCGCCGGCTACATCGACAGCGTCGCCTCCAGCTCGGGTGCGAAGCTCTGGCGCGTGCGCGCTGGCCCGCAGACGCAGCGTGACGATGCGGCGCGTCTCAAAGATCAGATCAAGGCCAAGGTCAGCCTCGATGGCGTCATCGTCCCGGCCCCGTAACGGGCACTCCCGGATGACAACGACAGCAGGGGGCGGCCGGTGAGCTGGGTGGACTACGTCATCATCGGCGTGCTGTTCATCTCGGCCTTGATCGGCCTGGTGCGCGGCCTCATTTCCGAGGTGTTGTCACTCGTGGTGTGGGTTTGCGCGTTCTGGGCGGCGTGGACGTTCGGGCCGCTTATCGCACAGCGGCTCGAAAGCAGCATTTCGCTGCCGATGGCGCGGATCGGCATCGGTTACGGCGTGTGTTTCATGGGGGTCCTGCTCGTGGGCGGGATCTTTCGCTTCCTGATTTCCCGACTGGTCGCCAGCACCGGCGTGGGTGGACCGGATCGGCTGTTCGGCATGGTGTTCGGCGCCGTGCGCGGCGTGCTGATTGTCAGCCTGGTGGTGTTCGCGCTCGGTTTCACGCCGCTGCCGAACGAACCCATCTGGCGGGAATCGGCCCTGCTGCCGCAGTTCGCCGCGCCTGCCGCATGGCTCGGTCAGCAGGTGCCGGCCAATGTCCGTCAGTACCTGCATCCGCCAGCGGCGCTGCAGGACATGAAAATGCCCAACGTTTCCTTGCCGAGCAAGGATGAACTGATGAAACTTCGCGACCTGACGATGCCAGGGCAGGCCTCGAAGAACGATAATGCTCACCCTGCCGCCGCGACCACGACGGCCACTCAGTAGAAGGCAACACCATGTGCGGAATCATCGGCATCGTCGGTACCACGGAAGTGGCATCGGCCCTGTATGACGGCCTGACCGTCCTGCAACATCGCGGGCAGGATGCCGCCGGTATCGCCACCGTGGACGGCGCGCGCCTGCGCCTGCACAAGGGCAACGGCCTGGTGCGCGATGTCTTCAACTCCGCCGGCGTCAGCAAGCTGCGCGGCCGTATCGGGATCGGCCACTGCCGTTACCCCACCGCCGGCTCCGAAGGCACGGAGGAGGCGCAGCCTTTCTACGTGAATTCGCCTTACGGCATCGCCTTCGCGCACAACGGTAACCTCGTCAACACCGAGGCGCTGCGCAAGGAAATGTTCGAAGACGACCGCCGTCATATCGACACGGACTCCGACTCCGAGGTGCTGCTCAACGTCCTCGCCCACGAGTTGCAGGTCGACGACCGCGGCGCGCTCACGCCGGAGCATGTGTTCAAGGCGATCACCAACGTGCACGCCCGTGCGCGCGGTGGTTATGCCTGCATCGCCCTGGTGCTGGGCTACGGCCTGATCGCCTTCCGCGACCCCAACGGCATCCGTCCGCTCGTTCTCGGCGAGCGCGTCTCGGCGGAAGGCCGCGAATACGCGGTCGCTTCCGAGTCGGTCGCGCTCGACGTGCTCGGTTTCAAGCGCGTGCGCGATATCGAGCCGGGCGAAGCCGTCATCATCACCGAGGGCGGTGAACTCCACGCCCAGCGTTGCGCCGAGGGCGCGGTGCATGCCCCGTGCATCTTCGAATACGTCTATCTGGCCCGTCCGGACTCGATGATCGAAGACGTCTCGGTCTACAAGGCGCGCCTGCGCATGGGCGAGAAACTCGCCGAGAAGATCCTGCGCGAGCGCGGCCCGGATCACGGCATCGACGCGGTCATCCCGATTCCCGACACCTCGCGCACGGCGGCCAGTTCGCTGGCGCAGGCGCTGGGCGTGCCGATGCGCGAAGGCCTGGTCAAGAACCACTACATCGGCCGCACCTTCATCATGCCGGGGCAGGGCGAGCGCGTGAAATCCGTGCGCCGCAAGCTCAACACGGTCGAGCTCGAATTCCGCAAGAAGAACGTGCTGCTGGTGGATGACTCGATCGTCCGCGGTACCACTTCGCGCCAGATCATCCAGATGGCGCGCGACGCCGGGGCGAAGAACGTCTATTTCGCATCCGCCGCGCCGCCCGTGCGTTACCCGAACATCTATGGCATCGACATGCCGGCCGCTTCCGAGCTGGTCGCCGCCGGCCGTACGGTGGAGGAAGTCGAGAAGGCGCTGGGTGCCGACTGGCTGATCTATCAGGACCTGGAAGACCTGGTCTGGGCGGTCAACGACGGCAACGAAGACCTCAAGCAGTTCGACACGTCGTGCTTCTCGGGCGAGTACGTGACCGGCGTGGACGAGGGCTTCCTCGAGCAGCAGGAAGCGATGCGCTCGGACTCGGCCAAGAACGAACGCCGTACCGCCTGACGACTGATGGCGGCACGGGATCGTGCCGCCAGTCCCGCGATGAACGACGCCCACGATCTGCACGCGGCCGCGCGGCGCTGCCTTGACGCCGCCGACCCCGCGGAAAAGTTGCGACTCAGCTTCGAGACGTTCGCCGCGCTCGATCGCGGTGAACTGCGTCCCGATGCGGGATCGCCGCCGCCGCTGCCCATCGGCCTGCCCGGGCGTCCCGAGCGTCCGCGCCTCGTCCCGTCGCGCGAGCTTTCACAGCGTGGCCTGGGTTCCGCGGAAGGGCGCGCCGCGCTGGTTCACGCCATCGCGCACATCGAGTTCAATGCGATCGATCTCGCCTGGGACGCGGTCTATCGCTTTCGTGGCAAACCCGACGCGTACTACCGCGACTGGGCGGCCTGCGCCAACGACGAGGCACGTCATTTCACGATGCTGTCGGGTCGTCTGGCCGAGCTCGGCTACGCCTATGGCGATTTCGACGCGCACAACGGTTTGTGGGAAATGGCGGAGAAGACCGCGCACAGCGATACGGCGCGCATGGCTCTCGTACCGCGTGTGCTCGAAGCGCGTGGGCTCGACGTCACGCCGGGGATGATGGAGCGTCTTCGTCGGCAGCAGGACGAACGCACCGTCGCCATCCTCGAGGTCATCCTTCGCGAGGAAGTGGCGCACGTCGCTGCCGGCACGCGTTGGTTTCACTGGTGCTGCGAGCGCGACGGTATCGAGCCGGAGGCGACATTCGCCCGGTTGCTCGATGACTACATGAACGGGTCGCTGCGCGGGCCGTTCAATCTGGATGCGCGGCGAGCGGCGGGGTTTTCCGAAAGCGAGCTGGTCTGGCTGGCGACGCTGAGCTGACCGACTCTGCTGGAAGCCAACCCCGTTGGCGATTCAACCCAGAGACAAGCCGCGGAGTTCGACGCGATCCCCATCGATCGCCAGCACCGACCCATGGTCGTACCAGTCGCCCAGCACAATCCGCTGCGCGGCGTCGCCATCGAGCGTGAAGTCGTGAACGGCGGGACGATGCGTATGCCCATGCACGAGCCGACGCACGCCGGCGTCGCGCATCGCGCTTTCGACGGCGTTCTGATTCACGTCCATGATCGTCTCGTCGATACGCCCCGTGCGTGACTTGCTGTCGCTGCGCGCCTGCGCGGCGAACGCACGGCGTGCGGCAAGCGGCATCGACAGCACCTGGGCCTTCCACGCCTCCGTACGAACCTGCGCACGCACCGTCTGGTATTCGACGTCGTCGGTGCACAGCACGTCACCGTGCATCAACAGCGTCCGCGTACCTTCGATGTCGTGAACGGTGCCATCCTCGAGCAGGGTCATGCCTGCACGCGCGGCGAAGGTCTCTCCCAGCAGGAAATCGCGATTGCCCGCCATGAAATAGACGGGCACACCGGCGTCGCGCAGCGCGCGGGTGGCGTTGGCGATGCGGTCCGGGAGCCCGGCATCGTCGTCGTCGCCAATCCATGCCTCGACCAGATCGCCGAGGATGTAGAAGGCCGACGCCGATCGCGCTTCGTCCGACGCCAGAAACTGTTCGAAGAGAGTAGTGATACCGGGGCGTGCATCGTCCAGATGCAGGTCGGCGATGAACAGCGTGCTCATGCGGCCTTCGGCGTTGCGGACTTCTTTTCGGTTTTCTTCGTCGCGGGCCTGGCCGGCTCAGCGGCGGCAGGCTTGGCTGCCGGCGCGGCGGGAGCCGATGACGACGCGGCCGGGGCGGCTTTCTCCTCGCCCACCACGCTGGCCGTATCGATGATCACCAGCGGGTTGGGCACGTCGCCGACGAAGGGGCCCTGCGCCCGGGTAGGCAGGCCGGCGATCTTGTCGACGACGTCCATGCCGCTCACGATCTTGCCGAACACGGCGAAGCCCCAGGTCAGGCCGCTCTGGTTGCTGACGTAGTCGAGCCGCCGGTTGTCGACCAGGTTGACGAAGAACTGCGATGTCCCCGAATTGGCGTCCGCACCGCGGGCGACGGCGACGGTGCCGCGCAGATTGGACAGACCGTTGTCGGCTTCGCTGGGAATGGCCGCGCGGGTGCGACGCTGGGTCAGGTCGCGGCTGTAAAGGCCGCCCTGGACCAGATAGCCGTTAACCACGCGATGAAAAACGGTGCCGTCGTAGAAGCCGTCACGCACGTACTGCAGGAAGTTGGCGACGCTCTTGGGCGCCTTTTCCGGGTACAGCTCGAGTGTGAAGTCGCCTTGCGTCGTGTGCATCACGACCCTGGGATGCTCCGCCGAGCCGGTGGGCGGAGCCGACGGTTTGGCAGGCTGCTGAGCCAGCGCCGCGACGGGCAGGGCGAGAAGGACGCTGGCGAAGACGGCTTTGAACATGGGTGACCGGTCGTGGCGGTGGAACAAGCTGGTCATGATACGCCCCTTGGTCATTCCGTCACGATTTCCAGTTCGAGGCCGAGCTCGGCCAGCGGTTCGCGCTCCTGATCGAGATCGGCCTCGGTCAGTGGATGCTGGTCCAGCCAGTCGGCGGGCAGGGTGAGACGAAGGCGCTGGCGCGTGGCGACGGCGCGGATGCGCGGCAGGGCCTCGGCGCGCCGGGCGCGTCGGAACAGCACGCCCAGGCGGAGGATGGCGGTGATGTGCCGCGCGAGAAGCCGGTAACGCACCGGGAGCGCCGTGATGACGGACTTCTCCGGCTTGCGCCGGTGCGATTCGACGATGGCCGCCAGCAACTGCTGCTCCTGGCGCGAGAAACCCGCCAGGTCGGCATGGCGCAGGATGTAGGCGCCGTGTCGCTGATGCTGGCTGTGGGCGATGGCGAGACCCAGCTCGTGCACACGGGCCGCCCAGGACAGCCATTCGCGGGCATCGTCGTCCAGCTTCCAGACCTTGGCCAGCTGATCGAACAGGCTCAGCGCGGTGGTTTCCACGCGACGCGACTGCGCCTTGTCGACACCATAGCGCGCGGCCAGCGAATCGATGCTCGCCATGCGGGGATCGGTACCCGCCGAACGGCCGATCAGGTCCCAGAGCAGGCCCTCGCGCATCGAACTTTCCGATACGCGCAGGCGTTCGATGCCCAGGGCCTCGAAGGCGGCTTCGAAGATGGCGACGCCGCCGGCGAACACTTCCGCACGGTCGTCGGCCAGGCCGGGCAGCTTGAGCGCGCCGGATGAGCCTTGCTCGATGATCGCCTCGCGCACGGCGGCCAGGGCCTCCGGTGTGACGCCGTCGTCGGAGAGTTTCATCGCGCGCACGACGGAACCGATGGCTTTGGAGGTGCCCGACGAGCCGTAGGCGTCGGCCCAGCCGGCTTCGCGGTAATCCTCGGAAAATTGCTGCAGGAGGACGCCGATTTCACGGCGCGCCTTCTGCCAGCGCTTGCGGGTGATCTTGCCGCTGGGGAAAAACCGCAGCGTGCTCGCGATACAGCCGACCTGCACGCTCTCGGTCAGCAGCGGCGCGGTGCCGCGGCCGATGATGAACTCCGTACTTCCACCGCCGATATCGATCACCAGCCGGTGATCGCGCGATGCCGGCAGATCGTGGGAGGCGCCAAGAAAAATCAGGCGACCTTCTTCACGGCCCGAAACGATCTCCACCGGATGCCCGAGTGCGGCCTCCGCCGCCGACAGAAACGCGTGCGGCGACGCGAGACGACGCACGGTGTTGGTGGCGACCGCGCGCACGTGCAGCGCCGGAATGCCGGCGATGCGCTGACCGAAGCGCGCCAGGCTGGCGAGCGCGGCGGCGCGGTGTCCCGCGTCGAGCGTGCCGTCCGGACGCAGGCCGATCGCCATGCGCACGGAATCGCGCAGGCGGTCGATCACGCGGGGCTCACCGTGTTCGTACCGCGCTACCACCATGTGGAAGCTGTTGGAGCCCAGGTCGACGGCGGCAAGCAGTTCACCGTCGTTGATCTGCGATTTACCTGTAGAGGCCAAAGGTGCATTCCGCGGTGGCGTATCGGTGGATTCTGGCATGGTGCTGCGCGCGAGGGTAGGAGCGCGCCCTGGGCGAGACATGGAAATCGCGCGCAGACCGCGCTCCTACGCGGTTTTCGCCTCACGCGATTTCGGCAGCGCGGAGAGGATGAACAGCACGACGCAGAGAAAACCGAACACCCAGTAGTCGGTTGGCGCGGGACCCCACCAGTGCCGGTGCCACGGCACGTCCACGGGGTCGAAGCGCGCCAGACCGAATGCGGGGTTCAGCACGAACCAGAGGCCGTCCTCGGCCACCCAGAACAGCATCACACAGGCGATCGTCCGCACCTGCGCACGCCAGCTCCAGTACCCCTGGAAGATCATCGGAAAATGAAAGAACAGCGCGATGAACGGAAACACGTAAGCGTGGTAACCCGTCATCGCGCGGCCGCCCCAGAACAGATCGAGCAACCAGTGGTTCTCGATGCGCCACGTGGGCAGGCTGGTCGCCCAGCCATGCGAGCCTTCGATTTCGATCTCGACATGGGCGAACAGAAAGGCGAGCAGAAGGGTGAACAGCGCGGTCGTCAGCACGGCGACGACGCGACGGCGGGGCGAATGACTCATGGACCGTCCGGATGGGAGAGCACGGCGGCGATCACGTCGCGCGCCGCATGCGGGCGTCCGATGGCGCGTGCGGAAGCCGCCATGGCGGCGAGACGATCTGGCTCGTCACTCAGCAGGCGGACACGCCACGCGAGCGCGACGGCGTCGATCGCCTTCCACGCGGCGCCCTGTTCGAGCAGGTAATCGGCATTGCGTTCTTCCTGACCGGGGATGGGCGCATTCACGATCATCGGCAGGCCCATGGCGAGGCACTCCGAGCTGGTCAGTCCCCCGGGTTTGGTAATCGCGAGATCGCAGCAGGCCATGACGTCCTCGACCTGACGCGTGAAACCCAGCGGAATGAGGCGCCCGGCGTGCTTCGATGCCGCGATGCCGCGCAGCCGCTCCAGTGTCACGGCGTTGCGGCCGGCGAGCACCACCAGCTGGAAGTCGCCACCGGTGGACAGCAGCGTGTCGGCCAGCTGGTCCAGATCGCCGACTCCGGCACCGCCACCCATCACCAGGTAGGCCGGCCGGTCGGGGTCGATACCGAGCGTGGCACTCAGGGCCTGTCTGTCGTGCGCGCGCGCAAAGGCGGGCATGATCGGGATACCGGTCGTATGCACGCGCGACGCCGGCAGACCGACAGCGCGCATGCGGTGCGCGATTTCCGGACTGGCGGCGAAATAGCCGGCCATACCCTGCACGACCCAGAGCCGGTGCAGGTCGAAGTCGGTCACCTGCAGCCAGACGGGCACGGTGACGCGACCCTTGCGGATCTGTCGTGCCAGCATCTCGGCCGGGAGGAAATGCGTACACACGATGGCGTCGGGCGCGAATGCCGCGATGGCCGCACGCAGCCGTCGCGTATTCAGGCGCTCGATCGTACGCCGCATGCGCTCGGTCACCGCGTCGGGATGCGTATCGTCGGTGATGCGATAGAGCATGCCCCACAGCCGCGGGTAGCGGGTGATCAGGCTGAGATAGAAGTCCGCGTAGATCCGCCGGAACGTGGACGGCACGTAGTTCATGACATCGAGGTGCTTCGCCTCGACATCGTGTCCCTCGGCGGCGAACGCGGCCACCGTGGCTTCGAGCGCCTCCGCGGCGCGCACGTGTCCCGCTCCCGCGGATACCGACAGGAGCAGGACGCGCCGTGTCACCCGCAATACGCCGAGAGCAGCGCCTGCTGCGCGCTGTGCGGCGCTTCGCCCTGCGACGGGTGGCTGCGCGTGTAGCGGCCATCGGTGCCGAGTAGCCACGCCTGCGTGTTGTCGCGCAGATAATTGTCCAGCGTCTCGGCATAGACACGCGAGGCGAGGTCGGGTTCCATGATCGGCACGGCGACTTCGATGCGGCGCATGAGGTTGCGTTCCATCCAGTCCGCGCTGGCGCAGTAGAGCTCCGGCTCGCCATCGTTACCGAACCAGTACACGCGGCTGTGCTCGAGGAAACGGCCGATGATCGAGCGCACGCGGATGTTCTCCGACACGCCCGGGATGCCCGGACGCAACGTGCAGGCGCCGCGGATGATCAGGTCGATGCTGACGCCGGCGATCGAGGCGCGATACAGCGCCTCGACCACATGCGCTTCGTTGAGCGCGTTAAGTTTGGCGACGATGCGTGCGGGACGGCCGTTGCGCGCGTGCTCGATTTCGCGCTCGATCTTGCCCATGACGCTGCTGTACAGCGTGAACGGCGAATGCAGCAGACGCTTGAGCTGGATCATCGGCCCCAGACCGGACAACTGCTGGAAGACCTTGTGGATGTCTTCGCCGATGTCCGCGTTCGAGGTCATCAGGCCGATGTCGGTGTAGCCGCGGCTGTTGCCCTGGTGGTAGTTACCGGTGGAAAGATGCACGTAACGGCGCAGGCCGCCGGCTTCGCGCCGCACGATCAACAGCATCTTGGCGTGCGTCTTGTAGCCGACCACGCCGTAAACGACCTGCACGCCCGCTTCCTGCAGACGCGTCGCCAGACCGATGTTGGCTTCCTCGTCGAAACGCGCGCGGAGTTCGATCACCACGGTGACGTCCTTGCCGTTGCGTGCCGCCTCGACCAGCAGGTCGACCAGCGGGGAATCCTTGCCGGCCCGGTAAAGCGTCTGCTTGATCGCCAGTACGCCCGCATCCTGGGAGGCGCGGCGAAGCAGTTCGACCACGGCGGCGAACGATTCGTACGGGTGATGCAGCAGCACGTCGCGCACACCGAGGACGTCGAATTCGTTGACGCCCTTGCCGAAGGCCGGCGAAAGGCGCGGTGTGAAGCGCGGGAATTTCAGCTCCGGACGGTCGACCTGGTCGTAGATCAGGCCCGAGCGGATGATGTTGACCGGACCGTCGCACCGGTACACGTCGGCATCCTCGAGCTGGAAGTTCGCGATCAGCATTTCCGTGATCGCGCGCGGACAGTCGGCACCGACTTCGAGACGCACGGGCCGGGCATAACCGCGACCGACCAGCTCTTCGCTCAGGGCGCGGGCGAGGTTCTCGACCTCCGCTTCCTCGACCACCAGCTCGCTGTTGCGGGTGACGCGGAACTGGTACGCCGCACACACGCGAAAGCCCGGGAAGATCTCGTCCGCGAAGGCCTGGAGTACCTCGGCCAGGAAGACGAAGTCTCCCTCGCTGCCGTCCACTTCGCCCGGGATATGGATGATGCGGGGCAGGGAACGGGGCGCACGCACCAGCGCCATGTGGCCTTCGCGACCGAAGGCGTCGCGGCCTTCGAGCACGACGGCGAGGTTGAGGGTCTTGTTGAGGATGCGCGGGAAGGGGTGCGCGGGGTCGAGACCCAGCGGCGACAGCACCGGCATGATCTCGTTCTGGAAATACCCCTGCAGCCAGCGTCGCTGGCGGTCGCTCCAGGCGCCGCGGGTCAGGAAGCGGATGCCTTCGGCTTCCAGTGATGGCAGCAGTTCTTCGTGCCAGATGGCGTAGAGCTCACTGACCAGCTCGAGCGTGCGCTGGCGGATCCGCGCGAGGATCTCGGTCGACGACAGTCCATCGGCACCCGGCATCGCCGCCCCCAGCGCGTGCTTATGCTTGAGCACGGCGACGCGGACCTCGAAGTATTCGTCGAGGTTGTTGCTGACGATGGTCAGGTAGCGCAGTCGCTCCAGGGCCGGAACGTCCGGGTCGCGGGCCTGGGCGAGCACGCGGAAGTTGAACTCCAGCGCCGCCAGTTCGCGGTTGATGTAGAGGTCGGGGTTGCCGAGGTCGACGGGCTCGCTCATTCGTTCCGGTAATCCTTTCATGACGTCCGATGGTGGCGCATGGACGATCATGCCGGAAAGCGGCGTCGCAGCAACCCGTCTACGCTTGCCTGCCATCGATCAGCCGTGCAGGCCGGCCGTTTCGTGCACGCGGGTGCTGTCCAGCAGCCGGTCGCTGACGAACACACACGCGAACACGGAGCCCTTGCCCGTCTCACTCTCGATCACCAGGCGCGCCTGGTGCAGGTTGAGCACGTGCTTGACGATCGACAGGCCCAGGCCGGTGCCGCCGGAGTCGCGCGAGCGGCTCGACGACACGCGGTAGAAGCGTTCGGTCAGCCGTGCGATGTGCGCGGCGGGAATACCGAAGCCGGAGTCGTGTACCGAAAAGCGCGCGCCGTCTTCCGTATCGGCCCAGCGGATGGCGATCTTGCCGCCCGTGGGCGTATAGCGAACCGCGTTGCTGACCAGGTTGGAGAACGCGCTGTGCAGATCCTTGGGCGAGCCCAGCAGGTCGTGCGCCGTGGCGACGTCCAGGGAGATGGTATGGCGACCCTGGCTCAGGGCCTCGGCTTCCTTGCGGAGGCTGGCGAGCAGCGGGGCCATCTGCACCTGCTCGTCGGCCACATGCTCCTGGGTTTCCAGGCGCGACAGGGTCAGCAGGTCTTCCACGATCTGGCCCATGCGCTTGGACTGCGCGCGCATCTCGTCCAGCACCGGCGCGAGTTCGGGCACATCTTCCGGATCGAGCAATTCCAGGTAGCCGTGGATCACCGTCAGCGGCGTGCGCAACTCGTGCGAGACGTTGGCCACGAAATCGCGACGGATCTGTTCGAGGCGGGTGAGGTGGCTGGTGTCGCGGGCCAGCAGCAGGCGCTGGCGGCTGCCGAACGGCAGCAGCGTCGCCGTGACATGGCGGTTAGGGTGGCCCGGTGCGGTCACGTCGTTGAGCGGCTCGCGGGCGCCCTCGGCCAGCCAGTCCGACAGGTCGGTGTTGCGCATCAGATCGGCCAGCACGCGGCCACGATCGCGCGGCCGCTTCAGACCGAGCAGATCCTCCGCCGCGTGATTGAACCAGCGCACATGGTGCGAGTGATCCAGCAGGACCACGGCGTCGGGCAGGGTTCCCGCCGCGCTGCGCAGGTCACGCAGGCGGGAGGCGATTCGGCGGGTGCGAGTCATGAGACGGTCATGGTCAGGATGGGGCGTGGCGGACGATTGCAACATTGGCCCCGACTTGTGACGGAACAGCGACAACAGCACGACGGTTTCCCCCAGCGCGACCACCGTCACGCAAGGCCATACCGTACCCGTCAGCCAGCCCACCGCGCCACCCAGCAGAAGCAGGGCGGCGCAGCTGGCAGGCAATCGCCAGGAAGTCAGGAAGCGTTGTGGCATGGCGGGCACGGCCGGTGTCGGTCTCAGGAAGGGACCATAGCGCGGCTACCCGCGCAAGCCTAGGTATTCGCGGAGAAGCGGTAGCCCGCGCCGCGCACGGTCTGCACCATGTCGTCGAGCTTCCACGGCTCCAGTGTCTTGCGCAGGCGGCGGATATGCACGTCGACCGTGCGCTCCTCCACGTACACGCTGCCGCCCCAGACGTGGTCCAGCAGCTGGGCGCGCGAGTAGACGCGCTCAGGATGGGTCATGAAGAAGAACAGCAGGCGGTATTCGGTCGGGCCGATCGGCACGGCTTCCTCGCCGGCGAACACGCGATGCGCGGGCCCATCGATGCGCAGGCCGCCGAGTTCCACCACGCCGGAGCCGTCGTCGCCCTGACTGCGGCGGAGCACCGCCTTGATCCGCGCGATCAGCTCACGGGTGGAGAACGGCTTGATGACGTAGTCGTCCACGCCGGCCTCCAGTCCGTTGACCCGGTCCATCTCCTCACCGCGCGCGGTGAGCATGATGATCGGGATCTCGCGCGAGAGCTCTTCGCGGCGGAGGCGACGGGCCAGTTCCAGTCCACTGGTGCCCGGGAGCATCCAGTCGAGCAGGATCAGGTCCGGTACCCGCTCCGAGATCGCCATCTGTGCGGCGCGGGCGTCGGCGGCGTGAGCCGCGTCCATACCCGCCTTACGAAGCGCGAATGCGACCATGTCGCGGATCGATGCTTCGTCTTCTACGATGAGAATGCGCTTATGCACGCGTGGGCCGCTCGTTGGCTATGACGGTCATATTGCAGCCATGCTGTGTTACACGCTAATGACAACGGTCACAATCCGGTTCTCAGACCGAACTGAGACCGCACGTATTGACTGCGCCCGTCGGGGTTGTCGTCGGTCGTGATGCGTCGTTTACGCAGTTCCAGCAGAAGTGGGGTGAGGTCGCCGATCCGGGCCTGGATGCGCGACCGCTGGTAATAATCGAGGTCGTCCCGTTTCAGCAGCCGCTTGAGCTGCTCCATGGCGTCGAACGGCCGGCCGGCGAGGTAGGCGCTGTCCGCATACGCCTCCGCGGCCCGGATCCCGTCGCCGGACCGCTCGCTGGCCCGTGCGAAGGTGAGGAAGATGTCCGGGTCGTCGCTGTCGTCGAGCATCGGCTTCAACATGGTCGAAGCGAGCCGGGCGTCTTCCACGCGCCCGCTGTTGGCCAGCGCCCGCGCGTAGCCCAGAGCCACGGCGCGGTTGCGCGGCGAGTTGTCGTGCAGCGCCTTGTAGATCGCCATGGCGTCGCCGTGGCGGCCGGCGTTCTCGTAGGCGTCGGCCATGGCCAGGCGCAGCACCACGCTGGAGGGCAGGCTGGCCAGCAGCGGCTGGAGTTGTTCGACCGCCTGGGCGCCGTGGTCTGTGCGCAGCAGGCACAGCGCGTAGCCGTACCGGTTGGCCGCGGTGTCGAAATCCTTGCGCTTGAGGTTCGTGGCATAGAAGGACGTCAGCTGACGGGCATCCCCGGAGAGGACGCGCACCCGCTCGCGCATCAGCGCATAGGTGTCGCTGACGCTGTCCTTTGCGACCTTGCCGGAGGGGGTGATCAGCGCGGTGGGATCCTTCACGTAGAGCACCGGCGCCGTGCTCTTCTCCCAGCTGGCTTTGTCCAGCGTGGGCTGGCGCGGCTTGTTGGCCTGGGCCTCCTCGAGCGTACGGGCGCGCGCCTTGGCCTCGCTGATACGGGCCAGGGTCACCGGGTGGGTCTGCAGGAGGGCGGGCAGCGCCTCTTCGCCCTGGCCGACGCGCAGCGTGTCCTGCATGCGGCCGAAGAAGTCGCCCATCGCCTCGGGGTCGTAACCGGCCCGCGACAGGGTCTGGATGCCGACGCGGTCTGCTTCGACCTCGTCCTTGCGCGTGAAGTTGATCTGCCGCTGCATGAGCAGCCCCTGGCCACCCATGAGCACGGCGGGCGCGGCGTCGCCCGCGCCGCCACCGGCACCGGCGGCGATCGCGCCCAGCAGCACCAGGGCCATCAGCGGGGCGTTCTTCTTCGAATCCTCGAAGGCGCGGTACAGGTGGTTCTGGGTGATGTGGCCGATCTCGTGGGCCATAACGCCCGCGAGCTCGCTCTCTTTGTCGGTGATGTTGATCAGGCCGGCGTTGACGCCGATGTAGCCGCCGGGGGCCGCGAACGCGTTGATCTGCGTGTCGCGCACGATGAAGAACTGGAAGTGATCCTTCGGCCGGTCGCTGGCCGCCACCAGGCGGTAGCCGAGGTCGTTGATGTACTGGTCCAGCAGGGCGTCGTCCACCGTGAGGTCGAGCGCGTGCATCTGGCGCAGCATCATGGCCCCGTACTCGTCGGCCTCGCGCGGGCTGATCAGGGCGTTGGCCGAGCTACCCAGATCCGGCAGGCGGACGTTGTCCTGCGCGCCCACGGCGAAGGTGGCGAGGGCGCTGGCGGCGATCAGGGACAGGCGGAGAAATGGGGTGCGCATAAGTGCGAGGACGATACCATCACCAAACGACGAAGGACCCTCCACGCCGCGCGCGGTGGGGCCGGTTTGACCCCGGAGGCCGCGCGGGGTTCGATTGCCTTGTAAAATAGGCGCCAGATCGCCATTTTGTAGTCATTCCGGTTCGGAGCCCAATCTCCCATGTCCACCCCCGATATCACCATCTACTCGACCGCCGTCTGCCCGTACTGCGTCGCCGCCAAGAACCTGCTCAAGGCCAAGGGCCTGGCGTGGGACGAGGTGCGCATCGACACCGATCCGGCGCAGCGCGACATCATGCTGGAGAAGAGCGGCGGTCGCCGCACGGTCCCGCAGATCTTCATCAACGGCACCCACGTGGGTGGTTTCGACGACCTCGCCGCCGCCGACCGCAGCGGCCGTCTGGCCGACATCCTCGGGGCGACGAACTGATGTCCGGCACGCCGACCGAAGGTAACCGCGTGGAGGAGTTCACCGCGTTCCGCAAGCGGATGAACGAGCGCATTCTTGGCGAGGACAACCAGGTTGTCCGTCGCTTCTTCGCGCTGGACACCCAGACCTACCGCGCTGGCGCGCTGGATGTGAAGACCAAGGAGATGCTTGGCCTGGTCGCCTCGATGGTGCTGCGCTGCGACGACTGCATCAGCTACCACGTCGCCCAGTGCAAGGAAGCGGGGGTCAATCGCGACGAGTTCTTCGAGGTCTTCAGCGTCGGCCTCGTCGTCGGCGGCTCCATCGTGATTCCGCACCTGCGCCGCGCCGTGGATTTCCTCGACTCGCTCGAGACCGAGACCCCCGCTGAGGCGGAGGCCTGCGCGGACCATCCCGCGGCCTGACGAGGGCATGGCGCCCCACCCGGGGCGCCAAACTTGAAGGAAGAGGGCGAGATCGCCGATAATTGGGCGATTTTTCTCCCCACACGCGCCCTCGTGCGTGTGTCATGCGACGCATCCTTCAGGAGTAACCCCATGAGCAAGACGATTGCCGTGATCCCCGGCGACGGCATCGGCCCCGAGATCATGGACGCGACCATCCGCGTCCTCGATGCTCTCGACTGCGGTCTGTCCTACGACTACGTGGACGCGGGCGTGGTCGCGCTCGAGAAGCACGGCGATCTGCTCCCGCAGGCCACGCTGGATGCGATCGAGAAGCACAAGGTCGCTCTGAAGGGTCCGCTGACCACCCCGATCGGCGGTGGCTTCACCTCGATCAACGTCACCCTGCGTCGCAAGTTCGACCTGTACGCCAACGTGCGTCCGGCGATCAGCTTCCCGGGCACCAAGGCGCGCTTCGAGAACATCGACATCATCACGGTGCGTGAAAACACCATGGGTGCGTACATGGCCGAAGGCCAGACGCGCGAAGGCACCGGCGAGAACGAGGTCGCTGTCTCGGTCATCCGCAACACGCGTCCGGGCATGGAGCGGATCTGCCGCTACGGCTTCGAGATGGCGAAGCAGAAGGGCCGCAAGAAGGTCACGGCCGTGCACAAGGCCAACATCATGAAGACTTCGTCGGGCCTGTTCCTCGACGTGGCGCGTGAAGTCGCGAAGGATTACCCGGAGCTCGAATTCCAGGAAATGATCGTCGACAACGCCTGCATGCAGCTGGTGATGAACCCGTACCAGTTCGACGTGATCGTCACCACCAATCTCTTCGGTGACATCCTGTCCGACCTGTGCGCAGGCCTCGTCGGCGGCCTGGGCCTCGCCCCGGGTGCGAACATCGGTAAGGACGCGGCGATCTTCGAAGCTGTCCACGGTTCGGCGCCGGATATCGCGGGTCAGAAGAAGGCCAACCCGTGCGCGCTGCTGCTCGCCGCGGCCGACATGCTCGATCACCTCGACATGGTCGCCAAGGCGACGCGTCTGCGCGCCGCCATCAGCGACGTGATGAACGCGCGTGATCGTACGACGCCGGATGTCGGTGGTACGGGCACGACGGATACCTTCGGCGATGCGATTGTCGAGCGGATTCGCGCTACGGCGTAAGCGTTACGGTTCGATCGGATTGTCGCTTTTGGAAAAGGCCTCGCGAGTGATCGTGGGGTCTTTTTCTTTGTGATCGCGTTGGAGGGCTCGGCTGCGCCATCGCTTTTGTTCTTGGGCGTCGTAGCGAGGGAGCCGTCGGTTGCCATGCCTGTCGCTAGGTCCTCCTACGGCCTTCGCCTTCGTGCGGAAGCGCTCCAGGCACGGCAGCCGACGGCTCCCTTCGGACGATGCGGTTACGTTGCGAAGCGAGCAAGGGGCGGCGTCGACCTCGGGTCATTGCTGGCACTAACTAGCAGGGCGGCATGATCAGTTGCCGATGGGCAGAGACCGAAGACATTCTGAAGGCACCTCCCGGCCTGACAACTCTTTATCGGGGCAGATCGCGAGCGCCCCGCAGCTCAGCCATCCAGACGTTCGCTCATGCTTGTCGTTTTCGTACGACACGTTTGCAAATTGCAGATCGATCGATCGCTTCGTGATCTCGACCATATCGTCGCGCAGAAGATATGCCCGTCTCTGGCGGAGACCACCAGCATCGTCAAAAAAATAAGTTTTTGGGGCTCTCACAAATGCTAAACAAGTTTTTCTTTCGGGCAAGCGATGAAGCTCAAAAGTACGCTCGCCACCGAGTGAAGTGCCTCCGCCCCCTTCGCTAGCCATGCGCCAATGCAGGACGGTTCCATCAAGGTTAGCCGTCACGTTCGACAATCTATCGCCATACGTTGAGCGCACTTCAAGAGAAAGTCTTTTGCCGGACGTATCACTGGACCCCTCGACATTGTCCTCATCAAGCGGGCAATCGATTCGATTGCCGTAAGCACTGATGTGACACATGCCCCCTGAAACGCGACTGTCGACGATACGCATGGTCACTTGGAGAGTTTCTGACGGAACACCGTGGTCAAGTTCTCCCGATCGCCAATATCAGTCGCCAGCTACATCAACCGGGTTCATTGCCGCAAAATTGCTCACCAGTGCAAGCAACGTTGAATACATTATTCCTCACCCTCTCTCAGCACATGAACCCGGCTTCAAATGTGCCGTTCACGCACATTAAAGCGCACGTCCGGCAGCCTTGTTATCCTCGTAGTTGCAGCCCACGTCGGCATTCGCATCGCAAGAAACTCTTGTCTCATTCGAAAGACGGTTATCAACGATATTTCTTTCGCACGTCAATTGAAGTCCTTTTCGTCCGGACATCACCGCGTCACGCACTTCCAACCTATACGTCGGAACCGCGGCATCCTCATCCCTGTCGCGTGAGACGCTGTAAGTAAAGCCTTCGTTGAGAAATCCGAGCTCAAAATAGGCAGAGCGTCGATTGTAGAACATCTTGTAGTAAAAACTGCCGTCCTTGCTATTCGAATCCTTATGAGTGAATTCTACTTTGTCAGGTCGACCATATCGGTAGATGATCGCGTCCTCGCCACCTCGCGAAGATTTGCATATTGAAACTATTTTTTTGTTCTTGAATGTGCACGCGAATACCACCACCTCCTGTTCTGTGCAGATGGAATATCCCGACCATCCATTGAGGTGGTTTTGCTCCCCATTGACTGAAATCGGGGAAGCCAGCAAGAGAGCGATGGCTATTTCTCTAACGCTTAAGCGCATTATATGATGACTCCATCTTCGTATCGTAATCTCGGTATTCCGTGCCGTTATATAACTTTGCAAATGAGGTCCAGTCCTTGCCCTTCATCGCGCTCATAAGGCGTGCATCGTTTTTAACGAACGCCACTAAGGCTCTGAGATGTTCCGCTTCTGAGGCACTGATCGCGATTACAAGCGACTCGACTGAATCGTGTCCACCAGCAGTGTGATTGAATCCCATGAGCTGAAATCTCCCCCACGACGCAGACCTCAAGGCTGCACTCGGGTTGAGTCTGTATGCGCGTATCAATCGTGCGTACTGCGAGGACGGAGGTCCATAGAGGATTCGCTTCGGCGACTGGACCTCGCCACTCTGCAGCTTGCCAAGATAATGCGCCGAATCACTTATTTCCTGGTCGATGGAATCGTACACGCCGTGAGTTAGTCGGTGGAAGACGTGACGTTCGTAGAGAATGGCGGGCACGATGTCGTCTCCAATTGCGTGCACTTCTCCAGGCTTAAAGAAAGCGCCGCGAGTACCAGTCTCAGTCAGTGCAATTGCTTTTATCACCTCCACTTCGCAATCAAGAGCGAGCGCGGCTTCGGCATAGTCAGCATCCGTCAGATAGATCCCTGCGAAGGCGCTAAGAAACGGGACTTCCGTCTTTACGCCAGCAATAGTGATCCGGGGATGCAAGTTACCCTTCGCCGAGAAATTATCAACCCACCCAAACGGATGTATGTGGTGCACTGTCGCGTCCGAGGGAAACCCCGCCAGCTTCCCCGCCACCTCGTTCCACCAACCACTCTTCTCCTGCCGCTCCATATCCACATGCCAATCGGCATTCATGTACGGGTTCAACTGCGTCCAGCGATCGATATTGCTGCTCCACTGACTCTCGAAGCGTACGATCTGACGGCTGACGCGATGCGCGATCCACGGACGTTGCTGAGCCTCGCCGATATCCGACGAGACAACTGCCCCCTTGCGCGCGCCGACCAGACCGATGACCTGCTCCAGGTTTGTGATGAAATCACTGGCGCCGAGCGCTGTCATTACCGGCTCAAACGCTTCCCGGTGGTCGTCGAGCACGTCGCCCATCAGGCAGACGTTTCGCTGAAGTGCGGCCATCGGCTCGAACATCGTCGCGTCCGTAATATGGAATCCGGGCCACGCGTGCGGGCTCTCCCAGCGCGTCCCCGGGTGATCTTTTGAACACACCCAGCCCAGTAAGCATGAGTTCTCCTCGTCACCGACCTCGATCTGCCACCAATGGGAGCCATCGATGTCGATGAAGCGGCGCGAAGCGTCCAGGCTGTTCAACTGGCCACGGTTACACGAAAGCTGGAAACCCACGGTAAGCGTGGCGTCGTCCTTACTGAGGGGCGGCGCGTCCCAGATGGCCATATTGGCATTGGCCGGCCGATCCCGGAGTGCCCAGCGCGGCGCGGTATCCCCGTCGGGTATCAGGATCTCGCGCTGGGTGTACAGCGCTTTTTTCGCCTGGCTCAATCGATCGTAGTGAGCGCTGCCGATGCAGTCGGTGCCGTCCGCTTTTGTGTAGCCTCGGATCATCGCATCGCGCGGAACTGCGGAATGCACCGGCACCCGTTCGATGCGGTGGATGGAGCCGTAAACGAAGCTCCCCGTCGTCGATACGCCGGCCGGGGGAACCAGGACATAACCCGGGGTAAGCGTCATCTCGGCAGCTCGCGGACCCCGACACAGCTTCGCACCCTTTTCGACAATCAACATGGGCTTCTCGGCTTCGGGAAGCGCCGCCACTCGCCGTCGTGCTTCAGCCAGATAATCAGGGAATTCCGCACCGGCAAAGACCTCGATCGCCACACGCGCTTTCAGGCGAGGCACC
>NZ_FUYT01000030.1:0-7947 GCF_900167995.1 Luteibacter sp. 22Crub2.1 | reverse complement strand
CAATGGCCCGGAATTCGTCGCCCTCGCACTCGCGGAGTGGGCAGAACGCAACGGCATCAAACTCGACTTTATCGAACCCGGAAGGCCGATGCAGAACGGCTTTATCGAGCGCTTCAACGGCAGCTTCCGGCGTGGCGTTCTGGACATGCATGTCTTCCGAAACCTGAGCGAGGTACGCGAGCAGGCCGAGACTTGGCTTGCCGATTACAACGGTGAGATCCCTCACGACAGTCTCGGTGGCCTGACGCCTGCCGAATTCAGGCAGCAGAACGATCCGGCCGCCTCGGGTTATGGTTGGAACTAATTAACGGGGAGTCGACAACTGCACCGCTGAAGGGCTTCTTGCTCTGCTGACCACTTACTCACGGCCCCTGTGACTATGCCTGCACGCCCCGAGGGAGCGACCGCGACAGCCCCCATCGACGCTCCCAATGGCCAACTGGAGCAAATGGGGAAGTTTGGGCCGGGAGTTGATCGCTCCCCTGGTAGTACGGGGACGCCGGTTGCGTTGGAGGTATACAACCGGGATTGCCGCCGCCTGGAATGCCGGGTGCGCACTGTGCCCAGACTGCATCGCTCAAAAATAGCGTGATTGTCAGTAGCAGGACTTTCGTAAGTTTCAGTCGACTCCGCCTCACCCTGTTGGAACTCCTTGAGTAGGCGTAGTTTCCGCAAGCGCGTTATAGGGGCTGAAATTGCTCTCAAGGCTTGCAGAACCATGTTGCTGATGTCGTCGGTGGTGCCGATGCTGGCGAAGGCTCTCGTTCTGAAACACTGAAGCCACGCGCGGGCGCGCTGCGGAAGACTTGTTTCGGTTTGCGTGCTCGTCAGTAGCGCCTTAAGCCCTTGCGCTGAGGCCTGTAGCAACCGCGCCAAATGGACTTGGACAAGGAGTGGCCACAGGCCTAACGTCGAGAACAGGCCAACACAGTTGTTCGCGCAACCTCTTACTGAACGCGTACAGGATTTGCGCATAGCGTAGATGTCACCTCGCAATCTTTGCTGTTACCGCATTTGCGAAGAGCTCGCGCAGATGCTTCATTAGTATCTGCCGCCGTGGCTGGATAGACCAATCCACCGCTTGTTTTCTGAGCGATTGCGGCGCACTGGTTAACGAACGACACGGTGACCTCACACTGTGTTCCACCGGAATGTTCGCATCTTTGCATCGCCAGTTGGATAGCATCGTCTTTCGACGCTCCCTTGTAGGCACCGCCCGCCGCCCCGTTTTGATAGTCAATGGCGATCGCACCCCAGCGGTCCTCCCACACTGGAGCAGGACCTGCGTTGGGAGGCGGAAGATTCGGATCGCCTGGTTGCGCGTACGGGGAGCCCGGTGCTGTTGGAGGAATGCACCCTGGATTGCCGGCGCCAGGAATTCCGGCGCCGCATTGTGCCCATGCTGCCAGAGGTGAAAGCAGTACGAATAACAGCGCGGCTCGGCAACCGTTCCGCATCATTTCATGTCTCATCTGATGTTTTCTCCGCTTGATCGTCCGGATCTACTGAACGCGGACAGGAAGTGCGCACTGGCTATAAAGAATTCTGCATGTTCGCTCATCCCCGCATTTCGCCATGACTCGCGATTCCGCGCGAGATTTTGTAGCTGCAGTCGCGCTGCTAAAGATGCCCTTGGCCGACTGTGTGATGGCGGCACATTGGTTGTAATACGTGAGTACGACCTCACAATGCGTTCCTCCTTGACCCTCACAGTCTAAAAGTGCGGCTCGGCTCGCGCGTTCTTCAGTAGGGCTGTCTGAAACGGACCCGCTCGCGCTTGCTTTGTAATCCATCGCAACGGCGCCCCACCGATCCTCCCATACCGGTGGAGCAGCCGCCGGGGGTAACTCGCCCGAAGCTGGCGTCTGCCCATAGGGTGAGCCGGGAGCGGTGGGCGGGATACAGCCCGGATTTCCGGCACCGGGTATTCCGGGAGCGCATTGCGACCACGCCATAGGAGCGTAAGCAAGGAATGCATAGGTAATCAGGACGAATTTCATCATGCTTGATCGCGATCCGTTGTGCGATATTTAGTGGTATTTTCAGCGGATATAGCACTGCCTGCCGCATGTACGCCGCCCATCTGCGCTTGCTGCCTCTGCGTCAAACGCGAATTCGAGTTGTCCTGACCTCGCGGAGGTGGGCGGCGTACCCCGAATTCCCCACACCCATCCTGCCCTGAGCCATCGCCTGCTGATCCTGATCAGAAAGCTGCGAGTCCATGTTACCGAACGACGAATACGACGCAAACTGCCCCAGCGTGCCCTGGAAAAATGCTGCGGCCATCGGTGGCGCCATGACAATCAGCGTCGACAACAGAAGGCCTGCGCCTCCTGCTGCAAGGCCACGCTGTTGATACCGTCTGTGCTGCCGATATTGTCGAACGTCGCGAGGTACTTTAGCGCGCTTACGAGCACGACGGTCAGGAGGTGCGAGTGAGCTCGCGGTGTCTATGCCGCATACCAACTATCTCCCAATAGTACCTTGGCCTGCTCAAAGAGCAGGCGGATTGATGGGATAGGACCTAAACCAACGACGAAGGCCAAGGTGGCCTTATTTAGTAGCAGCGCGTCGGCTGTGGCGACGTTCTCCATTTGGGCGAGGTCGTCGTATGGACTGGAACGGGCTGGTACGGTCTGCCGTTTGGTTTACTGCTCGATACGGCGCGCGAGGTACCTTGGCGGCATTCCATCACGAAAAGCGGATTGGTATGACCGTGCGTTAAGCGCCCATATCAGTTCACTCGAACGGCATATGTACACACGTTGTACAGGACGCGGCAGTGGCTCTTTCCGCATCGGTTTAGTACCCGAGCGGTCGCCTCAGTAGCGTCGGCGGCGGTGGCGCTGCTAATCACACTGCTGCCCGGTTCCTGAGCGACCGCTGCGCATTGGTTAACGAAGCTGACGACTATTGTGCAGTGGCCGCTGCTGCCACCTGATTCGACGCATCGCTGCGTCGCAACCTTTAGCGCTTCGCTCTTTGAGGTGCCGTCGATGTCGCCACCAGCAGCTCCATTCATACGATCTATCGCGATAGCTCCCCATCGATCCTCCCAGATAGCTGGCGGCGCGGGTGGCGCAACAGCTCCGGTCTCGCCCGGTTGACCGTACGGTGATCCGGGAGCACTCGGAGGTACACATCCTGGATTGCCGGCCCCCGGAATTCCCGGGGCACACTGTCCAAAACTTAGCGGGGAGTAAGCGATCATAAGAATCGCAAATAACCTAAGAGATGTCATGAACGGAATGATCAATCACAATTTGGCGAACGATATTTAATAGAGTCGGCTTGCGCAACCTGTGAGCTGTTTCCCAGATTATTTCCGATATTCAGATTCTGCGCTGCATTCGCACGATATCCACTGGAGTCACCCCCTCCGTCGCCCGAAGTGCGCACAGACGGCATATACCCGGACCCCCGACATGCATCCTACCCTGAGCTATCGCCTGCTGATCCTGCCCCCCCCGGAGCTGGGATCCGACGTTACCGAACGACGAATACGACGCAAACTGCCCCAGCGTGCCCTGGAAGAACGCGGCGGCCATCGGTGGCGGCATGACAAGCAGTGTCGACAAAAAGAGACCGACGCCGCCCTGCTGCAGTAATTCGACGATAGTGATCCGACCTGGATCTCAGGCTTTTAGCGTACGGGGTGGGGGACACTGCACTTGCTATAGATCACGTGGCAAGTCGTTCCTGATTTGCAACCATCCAATGCGCGGCGCTCCGCCCGTTCCTGGGTCGCACCAGTGTTACCGTTTATTGCACCGCCACCAGCCTCCTGGACCATGGCGGCGCACTGATTATTAAAAGTCGCCAACACTTTACAGTTGCTTCCACCGTTCCTCCGGCACATATCCAGTGCGATACGTTCTGCTTCGCTCTTCGTATCCCGGTCCTCTACCGTTCCACCTCTGTTTTCTGCGTCCATAGCTATCGCGCCCCAACCGCCAACCCAGTGCACGGCAGGCGGGGCGTTAACGACCGGCGCGTCTCCAGCTTGATGGTAAGGAGAACCCGTTGCTGTTGGAGGCATGCACCCTGGATTGCCGGCGCCGGGAATTCCGGCTCCGCATTGTGCCCTTGCTGCCAGAGGTGATAGCAGTACGACTAACAGCGCGGCTCGGCAACCGTTGGAAATCATTCCATGTCCCATCTGATGTTTTCTTCCGTTGACCGTTGAGATCCACTGAACGCGGACGGGCAGTGCGCACTGACTGTAAGGAAATCTGCATGTCCGCTCGTCCCCACATATTGTCACGACTCGCGATTCCGCACGAGATCTTGTAGCTGCTGTCGCGCTGCTGAAGATACCCTTGGCTAACTGCGTGATAGCGGCACACTGGCTGTAATACGTGAGTATGTAATGACCCACCACTTCCTGCACAGGTCAGGCCGCTAAAGCATACGCTTGAGCGGGTGTTTTCATCTTCAGCGCCTGATGGGGTCGCTGATGGTTGTAGAAGTGGATCCAGTCGCCGATCGTGCGCATCGCATGGGTCAGGCTTTCGAAGCGATGCCGGTGCACGCACTGCTCCTTCAAGGTGCGGATGACCCGCTCGACCATGCCGTTTTGCTGCGGGCAATGCGGCGTGATGAACTCCTGTTGCAGCCCGTAGCTACGTACCAGGCTGGTGTACTTGCGACTGGTAAAGACCAGGCCGTTGTCGGATCGAAGCAAGAACGGCGCATTGACCCTTCCCAGCGTGCCGAAGCGACTGATTAAGGCCTGCTCCAGCGCGCCGGTGGCGGTTCTGGCCTTGCCACTGCGCGACAAATGCCAGCCAAGAAGTTCGCGGGTATGGCAATCGATGACCAACGCCAAGCTGAGCCAGCCGTCCTTGCCACCCCAGACCCGGCACAGATCCGTCGACCAGCGCTCGTCCGGCCGGGTGGCGACCGAGGGCAGTGCCTGGATACGTGGACGCTGGCCAATCGGCCGTTTGCGCACCTGCCAGCCCTTGAGCTGAAAGATGCGCTGGACCGTGTTCTTGTTCATGCCAAGCAGGCCTGCGACGGTCCGGTAGCCGAAGGACGGCTCCGCTTCGATGAGGGCTTTCACGGGTGCGGCGATCGCCTCCTGGATCTTCGGCGGCGCCTTGATCGAACGGTAATAGACCGTCCGCCTCGCCACGCCAAACCAGTGGCATAGCTTGACCATGGAGACCTCGAAACCATCGGCAAGCAATCCCTGCTGAAGGGAGACCATCAGGTCTCGTCCTTGCCCAGCAGGGAGCTCAATTTTTTTCGTGCGCGCAGCTCCAGCATGGCTTCGCCGTAGGCTTCCTGGAGGTCTTTCAATTGACGCTCGTACTGTTCGCGGACGTCTTCTGGTTTGGCCCGCAAGGCGTTTTCCATGCCGCGCTTCGCATCTTCAACCCACCCTTCGATCTCCGAAGGCGGCAGATCAAACTGGCGACTGGCTTCGGATATGGACGTCTTGCCCTGGATCACTTCCAGGACCAATGCCGACTTGCGGCGGGCTGTCCAGCGCTTAATTTCTTCTTCCATCACGATGCTCATGGGGGTGCTCCCTTGGGAAAGTAACACCTGAGCAGGATTTCAGTGGGTCATTACAAGTACGACCTCGCAATGAGTTCCGCCTTGCTCCTCACATTGTAAAAGCGCCCTCCGGCACAAGATATGCGGGAAGCATACTGCGACCATGCCAAGGCCCGTAAGCAAGATAAACGAGGGTGATTATGAAGTTTTTCTTGCCAGCTCGCGATTCGTCGTGCGGTACGTAGTTGACTCTGATGCGGCCAACTTCTTGCAACCTTTTGACGGACGAGGCGCGGCGGACACTGCGAGGCGTTAGTCGACTCTCTCAGCGAGGCTGCAGGCACTGTAGACGATTTGGCACGAAGCCGTATCTCCACACTCTTCCTTGGCAGCAGCCTTGGCGACTTCAAGGCTCGGACCGCTAGCACTTCCCATCACTCCTCCCGTGGATCGCTGAGCGACGGCGGCACATTGATTGCGATACGCGACGGAAATGGCGCAGGCCTGCCCTCGGTTCTCGCGGCATTGGTCCAAGGCCTCACGCTTTGCCTCGGCCTGCGTCTTCATGCCTGTCGATACCCCGGCGCTTCCAGTGCTGGCATCCAGGGCCACGGCGCCCCAGCGTTCTGACCATCGCGCTGTGGGAGGTGGAGAGCTAGACGAGGACGAACTGGCATCTCCCTGTTGGCCGTAAGGGGAGCCAGGTTGCGTCGGAGGAATGCATCCCGGGTTCCCGGCGCTCGGAATGCCGGGAGCGCACTGCGCCCAGACAGCATTGCTGGCAAATAGAGTGATTGTCAGTAGCAGGATTTTCGTAAGTGTCACTCGACCTCGCCTCGCCCGGTTGGAGCTCTCTGAGTAGGTGTAGTGTCCGCAAGCGCTTTGTTAAGAGATGACATTGCCCTAAAGGCTTGCAGGACCATGCTGCTGATGCCGTCGGTGTTGCCGATGCTGGCGAAGGCTCTCGTTCTGAAACACTGAAGCCACGCGCGGGCGCGCTGCCGGAGACTTGCTTCGGTTTGCGTGCTCGTCAGTAGAATCCTTGGCCCGGGCTTTCTGCTTGGGGATGAGTGATGCTGCGCCATGCCAGCAATCGCTACTGCACGCGAACAGGCAGGCTGCACGAAGAGTAGTACGAATGGCAGTTATCTTGACCAGAACGCAAGCACTCTTTCATCGCGCGCTTCGTTGCCTCGGTTTCGCTCGGTGCGGATTCGATCTTTGTGCCGCCGCTGCCAGCAACCAATGCAATGCATTGATTTCTAACGGTTCCCATACTTTTGCATGTTTCATCTCCGTCAAGGCGGCAGTCCGCGATAGCAGCATCTATCGCCTCGCGCTCTGTTTTCTTTCCGCTTGAGCCACCAGCGATTTGCCCTGAGTCGGTAACTGCCAACGCACCTCATCGATCCTCCCAGCGCTCGCTTGGGCCGGATCGTGGCGACTGCTGGGTACTTCCGGGGATGGGCACGCATGTCTGCCATCCTTGCCCCGACTGGGGATATTGGCCTGGAGGACAGCCACCCTCGGCATGTGAGTAGCCAGACGCACATATGAGCAAGAAAATGGCGGCCATAGCCTTCGTCATCGATCTTTCCATGTGTTATGGGATTGCATTTATGCCCTCGACGTCTTCACGTCATCGTTTTAGCGACGGCCCCAACGGTTGTGTTGCACGCCCCCCATGCATCGTGGCCTGCATTTGCTGATTAGGGTTTCCTGCTCCGACGCTGTTAATTGGGGTGGAGGCGTAGACCGGTGCGCCCGGCGGCTGCCCCTGAGGCCCCGGTCGACTACCCGCACCCTGGAACACCGGCTGATTCCCCATCAACGTGCTCAGTCCACGCTAGACCCAGAACGTGATGCTTACCGGTAGGGCCCATTCCCTGATTATGCGGTTCTCGAGCGATCGGTCTCCTCGTTCAGGACAATCCTTGGATCTTAGGATATGTCATGATCGCTGGACGGGTAAGCTGCAGGCCGAGTAATACACACGACAGTTCGTGTCGCCGTTATTGCAACTATGCTTGGCCTTATTCTCAGCCTCTTCCTTTGTGCCGCCGGATCCGGTGGTGAGTAGCGAGTCTCCGACTACCATCGCAACGCAGCCATTACCGTATGAGATTGCGACAGTGCAGTTGGTGCCGCCTTTCGATTTGCAATCGTCCAAGGCGAGTAGTTCCGCCGCTTTCATTGTGTCCGCGTTAATCGATGTTCCGAGAACGCCCTTCCCTGAATCGGTGGCAATCGCTTGCCAGCGCGAATGCCAATGTCGACTCCCCGTTAATTAGTTCCAACCATAACCCGAGGCGGCCGGATCGTTCTGCTGCCTGAATTCGGCAGGCGTCAGGCCACCGAGACTGTCGTGAGGGATCTCACCGTTGTAATCGGCAAGCCAAGTCTCGGCCTGCTCGCGTACCTCGCTCAGGTTTCGGAAGACAT
>NZ_FUYT01000034.1:0-1519 GCF_900167995.1 Luteibacter sp. 22Crub2.1 | reverse complement strand
GCGTCGTGCTCCCCGCGATCTCCGTGCTGTTGTACGGCTTGTACGTTGTTGCGTCGTTCTGGTTCGTCTGCACTTCCGGGATCGTCAGATCCTAGCCGACCGCCAGCTCGGCATCCCCACTGATCGCATTGGCCTGAGCGATGACGTACCAGAGGCTCGCATTTCCGTAGACCGACTGCGCGATCGACTTGAGCGTATCGCCAGTCTGCACCACGCAGCCCAAGGTCGGGGAACATCGTGGCGGCAGATACCGATTTTTAGCACCAAAATACTCACATCAAGCGGGCGCATGCTCGAACAAAAAGCATCATCGACTCTACGCAATCACTAGCCTGAAACTAACGCAAAACACCAACACTAAGTAGGCGCATAGCGTTTAACTCATCGTACGTTACGACGATCCTGATTCCACTCTCTGGGAGTTCGTACCTGCTTGATAGATCACTTGAGTCCACCGGCAAGCCCAGTAACTCGTGTACTTCGACTTGACTCATTAGACCCTGGAGGCCAAAAGGCAAGTCTTTTGAATACGCAGAAAATGTTCGCGTTACCTGCGTATATATCTGCAGAGAAATCAAGCGGTCGTTTTCAAAGAGAAGATCGACACCTTCTTGAGGGGAGCCAACATATCGACGAAACGGAGGATCTTCAAGGACTCGGCTTGGCGCTATGGAATTTAGCAACGCCGTGATTTCACTAGCGCCACTCATCTTCCCAACCGCAGCGACTACGTCAGCCATTAGTACACTCCATGCCTCGTAAAGAAATCAACTATCGATTGCTCGCTGGAAAGTTGATTGAACAGCTTTTGATTTGCCTGATTCAACCGTCCAAATGAATTTTGCAATTTTTCCGGACTGTACTTAAGCCCGGCCGCATTCTCAAGATGAACCGCCTGATCTTTCACCGCAGCCCCGGTGAGATCGAAGGAATCCCTCGCGATTTGTGCTTGTGTATTAGCACCAAAATAGGTGCGGCCAGCTGCATGCAAGTCCTTCGCAATAATCACTGTGTTCGTGTTATCCCGCAGCGAGACCGCCTCGTCAGCAGTCAACTCTCTACCCAAAACCGCTTCGACGTTTTGGCGAATTGCGGCATAAGAAGGAATGTGATCCCCAGTGAGCTCGTCACCAACAACAGCACCCGCCTTACTCTCTCCGTGTGTCATCACATCGTACATCTGAACGGGAACCTTGGCACGGCGTCCGACCGATGCATCGCCAACGTCATGTGGAACGTTCGAGTCCCCGAGCGCGGTGCTACGATTCGCCGCAGCAGCCTCCTCCGCCGCCCGCGCCGAAGCGGCCGCCTCATCCGCCGCTTTCGCCAGCGCGCTCGCGTCACCAAACTTCGCGGCCACAAACGGTGTGGCCACGGTCAGTCCGCCAAACACCACACGACCGCTCAGCTTGGCAAAGTCGCCAGCCGCCAGATCCTTCCGGTACTCCTGCGTGAACCCGTCCACCAGCGCCTTGGTGTTTGCCAACGACTGCTGCGGATTGGTCAGCCAGCGGGTCAC